>NZ_JBHWFF010000015.1:84532-93211 GCF_042733785.1 Streptomyces sp. NPDC059695
TGGGCCCCGGTCCGCCCCCGCCGCCCCGGACCCCCACCCCCCCCCCCCCGGGGGTTGTTCCCCCGGGGGGGGGGGGCGGGCCCCCCCCCGGGGGGGGCGCGCCCCCCGGACTGCCCGTCCGCCGGCCGGCGGGTACCCGCCGCCTTCACGCGCTCCGGCGCCGCACGTGGGGCACGCTCCCCGCTCGCCCGCGCCTCCTGCGTACAGCGATCTTCCTGCTCACGGCCATCGGCGCAGGGCTGATGGGCACAGCCGGATTCGCCGCCTCCGACACGTGGAGCGCCGTCACCGGGCACCCTGCCCCGCGCACCGTGAGCGCCGCCGACCTCAACGTCGCCCTCGACGACATGGACGCTCAGGCCGTCAACTCCCCGCCGGCGAACGGCGACGCGGGCAAGGGCCGGACGGCCGTCCCGTACGACAAGGCCATCCAGCTGTACGACGAGGTCGCCGTCGCCGGTCCGGCCGCCCCGGGACTGCGCCCGCGCCTCGCGGAGTTCCGCTGACCGAGCGGCTCCGCGCCAGAGATCCGCCAAGACGCCGTCAGCATGCGACGGCACCCCGCAAGGGACCCGTCAAAGTGCTCGTACGCGCGCCGCGCACCGGGTTTCCTCGCAGCAGGACACCCGCAGGGACTCACCAGGGAGCGAAGCACTCATGAGCGTGGAGAAGGTGGTCGGATTGATCGTCGCCGCCGGCATCGTCGGCTATCTCGTGGCCGCCCTGATCCGCCCGGAGAAGTTCTGAACCTGCCCGCGCCGTCGGGGCCCGTCGACCCGGAGGTCCGTCCGGGGCGGCTCAAGGTCCTCGTCGGTGCGGCCACCGGCGTCGGCAAGACCTACCGCATGCTGGACGAGGGCCGGCGCAGAGCGGCGCGCGGTGCCGATGTCGTGGTCGGCATCGCCGCATGTCAGGGCCGCCCCCGCACCGAGGCGATGCTCGCCGGCCTGGAGCCCCTGGAGCCCGCCCACGCCGTCCACGAGGGTCGTGTCCGCCCCGAGCTCGACCTCGACCGGGCCCTGCGCCGCGCGCCCGCCCTGATCCTCGTCGACGACCTCGCCCACACCAACGCACCGGGCCACCGCAACGCCCACCGTTGGCAGGACGTCGAGGAGCTGCTCGCCGCCGGCATCGACGTCGTCACCACCGTCAACGTCCAGCACCTGGAGTCGCTCAGCGACGTCGTCGAGAAGATCACCGGGGTGCCGCAGGACGAGACCGTCCCCGACGCCGTCGTCCGCCGCGCCGAGCAGATCGAGCTCGTCGACATGGACCCGCAGGAGCTGCGGCGCCGGATGGCCCACGGCAACATCCACCCGCCCGAGGACGTCGACGCCGCCCTCGCCAGCTACTTCCGTACGGGCAACCTCATCGCGCTTCGCGAACTGGCCCTCCTGTGGGTGGCCGACCGCGTCGACGAGGCCCTGCGGAAGTACCGCTCCGAGCGGGGCATCGGCGGCGTCTGGGAGATACGGGAGCGGATCGTCGTCGCCCTCACCGGCGGACCCGAGGGCGACACCCTGATCCGCCGCGCGAGCCGCATCGCCGCCCGGACGGCCCAGGGCCGCCTGCTCGCCGTGCACGTCGTCCGCAGCGACGGCCTCGCGGCCGGCACCTCCTCCGCGGCCCTCGCCCGTCAGCGGCGGCTCGTCGAGAGCCTCGGCGGCAGCCATCACACGGTCGTCGGGGACGACGTCCCCACGGCCCTGGTGGAGTTCGCCCGCGCCGAGAACGCCACCCAGCTGATCCTGGGCACCAGTCGGCGCGGCCGGCTCGAACGCTTCCTGACGGGCCGCGGCATCGGCGAGACGACCGTCGCGCTCTCCGGCGACATCGACGTCCACACCGTCACCCACGAGAGGGCGGGACACGGCCGGCTGCTCCCCTCCCGCCGCCACAGGCTGCCCGTCTCACGGCGCGTCGCCGGACCGGTCGCGGGTCTGGTCCTGCCGGTCCTGCTCACCTTGCTCCTGGACCACACGCGGGGGGTGTTCAACCTCACCAGCGAGGCCCTGCTCTTCCTCGCCACCGTCGTCGGCGTGGCCTGCCTCGGCGGGGTCGTCTCGGCGCTCGTCGCAGCCGTCACCGCGTCGCTGCTGCTCAACTACTGGTTCATACCGCCCGTGGGTGCCTTCACCTTCGCCGACGCCGACAACATGCTCGCCCTCGCGGTCTTCGTCCTCGTCGCCGCCGTGATGGCCGGAGCCGTCGACCGCTCCCTGCGTCTGTCCAGACGCGCCGCCCGGGCCACCGCCGAGGCCGAGACCCTCTCCTCCCTCGCCGGGTCGGTGGTACGCGGTGACCACACGGTGTCCGCTCTGCTCGCCCGCACCCGGGAGATCTTCGGAGCCGAGTCCGCCGAGCTCGTACCGGCCGCGGAGCTCCATGGGGCCCGTGCGGGCGAACCCGCCGTCAGCCAGGTCGCCGTCGGCGACGGCCACTTCCTCGTCCTGCGCGGCCGGACCCTGCCCGCCTCGGACCGACGTGTCCTGGCCGCGTTCGCCGCACACGTCACCGCGGCGGCCGAACACGCCAGGCTCGCCGAGGCGGCCGCGGAGGTGGAGCCGGTACGGGCCGCGGACCGGATGCGGACGGCCCTGCTCGCCGCCGTCAGCCACGACCTGCGCACGCCCCTCGCCGCGGGATGGGCGGCCGTCGCCTCCCTGCGCGGCACCGACGTCGAGTTCACCCCGGACGAGCGCGACGAACTGCTCGCCACCGCAGACGAGTCCATGGCCCGACTGGCCCGGCTCATCGACAACCTCCTCGACATGAGCCGTCTCCAGGCGGGCGCCCTCCACCTCTCACTCCGCCCCACGGCCCTGGAAGAGGTCCTGCCCGCGGCGCTCGACGCGCTGCCCTCCGACGCACCCCGACCCGTCCTGCACGGCTTCGAGCAGGCGCCGGCGGTCTTCGCCGACCCGCCACTGCTCGAACGCGTGATCGCCAACCTGGTGGGCAACGCGAGCCGCTTCGCCCCACCCGGCCACCCCGTCCTGCTCACCGTGAGCGCGCTCGCCGGCCGGGTGGAACTGAGGGTCGTCGACCGCGGCCCCGGTCTGCCTCCAGGTGACCGGGAGCGGGTCTTCGAGCCGTTCCAGCGCCTGGGCGACACGGACAACACCACGGGCGTCGGCCTCGGCCTGGCCCTCGCCCGCGGGCTCACCGAGGCCATGTCCGGCACACTGACCCCGGAGGACACCCCCGGCGGCGGCCTGACCATGGTCGTCTCGCTGCCCTGCGCGGTCTGAGGGGCGGCGGAACGGAGCCTCAGGTCGGGGGAAGGTGTTCCGCGGCGTGGTGCGGGCGGCCGGAACGTCACCGCACGCCGCCGACCTGGCCACCCTCGCCCTCCTCTCCGGCGCCCACGAGGACGACCCGGCGAGCGAGGACAGCGCCGAGACCGCCGGCCTCGGCGGCACCCAGCTGCTGCCCGACACGAGGACCGCGGACCGCCGCCGGCTCACCCACGGCCGTTGACGGGACGCCACGTCCCCCGTGGGCACGGGGGCCGTGCCCCAGGTGGCCACCGGGGACACCCTGGCGGGTTTCCGCCATGAGAGGCCTACCGGTCTTGACCGGCGTCCGGTGCACGGCCGTGTGCTGCGCGCGGGTGACCGCGTCGTCCTGGCGACGAGTCGGCAGGGCCTGGACGTACTGGTGTCCGGGGTCCGGCCGCACCCGGGGCGCCGACGCGAACGGGCGGGGGAGCGGCTTGGTTCCGCGCCGGGAGCCGGGGAGCCGTAGGGGACGCGTCAAGACGGAGCTGCGGGGCGTATGAGGGCCGTTAACGAGGGCCGATCCGTGGCCGAAAGGCGATTTCCTCATCTTGTCCGAGAATCCGTTCTTCCTTCATCCGGGAGCTCACGATGGCCGACGTGGCCTTCGTCGTCACCACGATCGCGGTCTTCGCGCTGGTGGCCTTCATCGCCAAGGGGGTGGCCAAGCTGTGACTGCCGAGAACATCGTCGGTCTGATCGTGGCCGTCGCCCTGCTGGTCTATCTCGTCCTCGCCCTCGTCAAGCCGGAGAGGTTCTGAGTACGGATATGAGTCCTGTTCTTGCCGGAGTCCTCCAGTTTCTGGCGCTGATCGTCGCCCTCGGCCTGTCGTACCGACCGCTGGGTGACCACATGGCGAAGGTGTACTCCTCGGAGAAGCACTACAAGCCCGAGAAGTGGATCTACAAGGCGATCGGAGCCAACCCGGACACGGAGATGCGCTGGCCCGCCTATCTGCGCGGTGTCCTGGCCTTCTCCGCCGTGAGTGTGCTCTTCCTCTACCTGCTGCAGCGCGTCCAGGGCTCGCTGCCGGGCTCGCTCGGCTTCGTGTCGATCGACCCGGACCAGGCGTTCAACACGGCCGCCTCGTTCGTGGCGAACACGAACTGGCAGTCGTACTACGGCGAGCAGGCCATGGGCCACGTCGTGCAGACCGGCGGCCTCGCGGTGCAGAACTTCGTGTCGGCGGCCGTGGGCATCGCGGTCGCGGTGGCCCTGGTGCGGGGCTTCGCCCGTTCCCGTACCGGTGAGCTGGGCAACTTCTGGGCCGACCTGGTCCGGGGCACGGTCCGGATCCTGCTGCCGATCTCGGTGATCGGCGCGCTGGTCCTGGTCGCCTGCGGTGCGATCCAGAACTTCTCCGGGATCCACGAGGTCGGCCAGTTCATGGGCGGCTCTCAGCAGTGGAACGGCGGTGCGGTGGCCTCGCAGGAGGTCATCAAGGAGCTGGGCACGAACGGCGGCGGCTACTTCAACGCCAACGCGGCCCACCCCTTCGAGAACCCCAACGGGCTCTCCAACCTCTTCGAGATCTACCTGATCCTCGTCATCCCCTTCGCGCTCACCCGCACCTTCGGTCGCATGGTCGGCTCGATCAAGCAGGGCTACGCGATCCTCGCCACCATGGCCACCATCTGGATCGGGTTCACCGCCCTGATGATGTGGACCGAGTTCTCGCACCACGGCCCGGCGTTCGACCTGGCCGGCGGCGCGATGGAGGGCAAGGAGACCCGGTTCGGGATCGGCGGTTCGTCGATCTTCGCGGTGGCCACGACGCTGACGTCGACGGGCGCGGTGAACTCCTTCCACTCCTCGTACACCGGCTTCGGCGGCGGGATCACGATGCTGGGCATGCAGCTCGGCGAGATCGCCCCCGGCGGCACCGGCTCGGGCCTCTACGGCATGCTGATCATGGCGGTCATCGCGGTGTTCATCGCCGGTCTGATGGTCGGCCGCACCCCCGAGTACCTGGGCAAGAAGATCGGCACCCGCGAGATCAAGTTCGCGGCCTGCTACATCCTCGTCACCCCGGCCCTGGTCCTGTGCTTCACGGCGGCCTCGTTCGTCCTGGACACCCCGCAGCACTCGATGACCAACTCCGGCGCGCACGGCTTCTCCGAGATCCTCTACGCGTACACCTCCGGCGCCAACAACAACGGCTCGGCCTTCGCGGGTCTGAACGCGGACACCCAGTGGTTCAACACGACGATCGGCCTCGCGATGCTGCTCGGCCGGTTCCTGCCGATGGTGTTCGTCCTCGCGCTGGCCGGTTCGCTGGCCGAGCAGGCGCCCGTCCCCGAGACGGCGGGCACGCTGCGGACCGAGAAGCCGCTGTTCACGGGCCTGCTCGTCGGCACGATTCTGATCATCACCGGCCTCACCTACTTCCCGGCCCTCGCGCTGGGACCGCTCGCCGAAGGGCTCGCGGCATGACCAACGACGTAAAGAAGCACGAGGACGAGATGTCCACCGCGACTGGCACCAAGGCGCCCCACGGCGACCTGTCCGGGGGACACCACGCCCCCGGACGGATCGGCGGAGGTCTCTTCGACCCGAAGCAGTTGATCAAGTCCTTCCCGGACGCGGTCAGGAAGCTCGACCCGCGCGTGATGGTCAAGTCGCCGGTCATGTTCGTGGTGCTCGTCGGCTCGGTGGTCACCACCGTGCTGGCGGTCCTGAACCCGGGGGACTGGTTCGGCTGGGCGATCACCGCCTGGCTGTGGCTGACCACGGTCTTCGCCAACCTGGCGGAGGCGGTCGCCGAGGGACGGGGCAAGGCGCAGGCGGACACCCTGCGCAAGGCCAAGACCGACACCGTCGCTCGCCGGATCATCGGCACCAACGAGGAGCGGGTCCCGGGCACCGAGCTCAGGATCGGTGACCTCGTGGTCTGCGAGGCCGGCGACATCATCCCCGGCGACGGTGACGTCGTCGAGGGCGTCGCCTCGGTGGACGAGTCCGCGATCACCGGCGAGTCCGCCCCCGTGATCCGCGAGTCCGGCGGCGACCGGTGCGCGGTCACGGGCGGTACGAAGGTGCTGTCCGACCGGGTCGTCATCAAGATCACGACGAAGCCCGGCGAGACGTTCATCGACCGGATGATCAACCTGGTCGAGGGCGCGGCACGGCAGAAGACCCCGAACGAGATCGCCCTCAACATCCTGCTGGCGTCCCTCACGATCGTCTTCCTCCTCGCCGTCGTCACCCTGAAGCCGTTCGCGATCTACGCGGGCGCCGACAAGCAGACCTCCCTCATCGTCCTGACGGCCCTGCTCGTCTGCCTGATCCCGACGACGATCGGCGCGCTGCTCTCCGCGATCGGCATCGCCGGCATGGACCGGCTCGTGCAGCGCAACGTGCTCGCGATGTCGGGGCGTGCGGTCGAGGCCGCCGGCGACGTCTCCACCCTGCTCCTGGACAAGACGGGCACCATCACCCTCGGCAACCGCCAGGCATCCGAGTTCGTCCCGGTCGAGGGCACGACCGAGGCCGAACTGGCCGACGCGGCCCAGCTGTCCTCGCTCGCCGACGAGACCCCCGAGGGCCGCTCCATCGTGGTCCTCGCGAAGGAGAAGTACGGGCTCCGGGAGCGCCACCAGGGCGAGCTGGAGGGCGCCACCTGGGTCGAGTTCACCGCCCAGACCCGCATGTCCGGCGTCGACGTGGACGGCAAGCAGACCCGTAAGGGCGCGGCCGGTTCGGTCGTCACCTGGGTCCGCGAGCAGGGCGGCGAGGTCGCCGACGACGCCGACGCCCTGGCGAACAGGATCTCCGAGGCCGGCGGCACTCCGCTGCTCGTCGCGGTGAAGGACGACAAGGGCGCCCGCGTCCTCGGCGTCATCCACCTCAAGGACGTCGTCAAGGAGGGCATGCGGGAGCGGTTCGACGAGCTGCGCCGCATGGGCATCAAGACGGTCATGATCACGGGTGACAACCCGCTGACCGCGAAGGCCATCGCCGAGGAGGCCGGAGTCGACGACTTCCTCGCCGAGGCCACCCCCGAGGACAAGATGGCCCTCATCAAGCGCGAGCAGGCCGGCGGGAAGCTGGTCGCCATGACCGGCGACGGCACGAACGACGCCCCCGCGCTCGCGCAGGCGGACGTCGGCGTCGCGATGAACACGGGCACGTCGGCCGCGAAGGAGGCCGGCAACATGGTCGACCTCGACTCCAACCCGACCAAGCTCATCGAGATCGTCGAGATCGGCAAACAACTCCTCATCACCCGAGGCGCCTTGACGACCTTCTCCATCGCCAACGACGTGGCGAAGTACTTCGCGATCATCCCCGCGATGTTCGCCGTCGCCTACCCGTCGCTCGACAAGCTCAACATCATGGGCCTGGCCTCGCCCGAGTCCGCGATCCTCTCCGCCGTCATCTTCAACGCACTGATCATCATCGCGCTCGTGCCGCTCGCCCTCAAGGGTGTCCAGTACAAGCCGACCAGCGCCGACAAGATGCTCCGCCGCAATCTCGGCCTCTACGGTCTGGGCGGCCTGATCGCCCCGTTCGTCGGCATCAAGATCATCGACCTGCTCCTCTCCCTCATCCCCGGAATCGGCTGACCCGCGATGAACAATTCAGCAGCGAACACCGGCCGCGTGCTCTGGGCGGGCCTGCGCGCCCTCCTCGTCCTCACCGTGATCTGCGGCGTCCTCTACCCGCTCGCCGTCACCGGCATCGCCCAAGTGGCCCTCCCCGGCCAGGCGAACGGCTCCGAGATCAAGGACGCGAGCGGGAAGGTCGTCGGCTCCGAGCTCATCGGCCAGACCTACAGCCTTCCGCTGAAGGAGGGCGAGGAGACGCCGGCCCCGGACCTGAAGTGGTTCCAGCCGCGTCCCTCCAACGGCCTGGGCACCAACAGCGTCAACACCCAGTACGAGCTGATCCTCTCCGGCGCCACCAACCGCTCCGGCGACAACGGTGCCGTGACCGGCAAGGACGGGAGGGAGTACTGCCCGGAGAAGCCTGAGGAGGGCACGCTCTGCGCCCAGGTCGCGGACGCCAAGGCGGCCGTCGTCAAGGACAACTCCGTAGCCGGCTACACCGTCAGGCCCTCCGAGGTCCCCGCCGACGCCGTCACCTCCTCCGGCTCCGGCCTGGACCCGCACATTTCCCCTGAGTACGCGAAGCTCCAGATCCACCGAGTCGCCGAGAAGAACCACCTCACCGTCGCCCAGGTCGACAAGCTCGTCGCCGACCACACCGACGGCCGCATCCTCGGCTTCATCGGCGAACCCCGCGTCAACGTTCTCCAGCTCAACATCGCGCTCAAGGAACTGACCAAGGGCTGATGGCCTTATCAGAGCGGCATGGGAGCCGGGGGGGGGGGGCGGGGCGCCCGGGCGCGCGCCCCCCCCCCCCGCCCCCCCCGCCCCACAGCCCACGCACCACCCCACC
>NZ_JBHWFF010000015.1:93221-156889 GCF_042733785.1 Streptomyces sp. NPDC059695
GGCCCGGGAACGTCCCGGGCCCGCCGGCTCCCGCAGCGCGACGGACGACACGAACCGCACGAACTGCTCGCACAAGAGGAAGGCAGCACGCCGATGACGCGGGTGCTGGTGGTCGAGGACGACGCACAGCTCGCACGAGCGCTGGTGATCAACCTTCAGGCGCGCCGATACGTGGTGGACGCGGCGCCGGACGGCGCCACGGCGCTCTCCCTCGCCGCATCCGAACCGCCGGACGTGCTGATCGTCGACCTGGGCCTGCCGGACATGGACGGCATCGACGTCATCCAGGCGTTGCGGCGCTGGAGCCGTTCGCCCGTACTCGTCCTCTCCGCGCGCAGCGGATCCGAGGACAAGATCAGGGCCCTCGACGCCGGTGCGGACGACTACATGACCAAGCCGTTCAGCATGGACGAGCTCCTGGCCAGGCTGAGGGCCGCCACCCGTCGAGCGGCCGAGGCGCCGCCGCTCGAACCGGTCGCGGGGGGTCAGGTCAGCACGGACGACTTCACCGTCGACCTCGTGGCGAAGAAGGTGAAGCGGGTGGACCGGGACGTACGGCTCACCCCGACCGAATGGCACCTGCTGGAAATACTGATCTGCAACCCGGGGCGACTGATCAGCCAGCGCAGGCTGCTCCAGGAGGTCTGGGGCCCGAGCTACAGCACCAAGACCAACTACCTACGGGTCTACATGGCCCAGCTGCGACGCAAACTGGAAGCGGACCCGTCGCATCCCCGCTATCTGATCACCGAACCCGGTATGGGCTACCGGTTCGAACCGTAGAGCCGGAGGAGAGACGCGGAACATGGGACGCGGAAAGCTGCGTATCTACCTGGGAGCGGCGCCGGGCGTCGGCAAGACGTACTCCATGCTCTCCGAGGGGCACCGGCGCGTCGAGCGCGGCACGGACTGCGTCGTGGCCTTCGTGGAACACCACAACCGGCCCCGGACCGAGGTCATGCTGCACGGCCTGGAGATGATCCCGCGCCGGACGATCGAGTACCGGGGGACGTCCTTCACGGAGATGGACGTGGATGCCGTCCTGGCCCGGCGGCCCGCCGTCGCGCTCGTCGACGAGCTGCCGCACACGAACGTCCCGGGCTCGCGGAACGCCAAGCGCTGGCAGGACGTCGAGGAGCTGCTCGCGGCCGGCATCGACGTCGTGTCGACGGTCAACATCCAGCACCTGGAGTCCCTCGGCGACGTCGTCGAGGCCATCACGGGCATCCGGCAGAAGGAGACCGTCCCCGACGAGGTCGTCCGGCGCGCCGACCAGATCGAACTGGTCGACATGTCACCCCAGGCGCTGCGCCGCCGCATGGCCCACGGCAACATCTACAAGCCGGACAAGGTCGACGCCGCCCTGTCCAACTACTTCCGCCCCGGCAACCTCACCGCCCTGCGCGAACTGGCCCTGCTGTGGACGGCCGACCGGGTCGACGAATACCTCCAGGAGTACCGCACCGAGCACCGCGTCTCGAAGATCTGGGGGTCGCGGGAGCGGATCGTCGTCGGTCTCACCGGCGGCCCGGAGGGCCGGGCACTGATACGGCGCGCCGTGCGGCTCGCGGAGAAGGGCGCCGGGGGCGAGGTGCTCGCCGTGTACATCTCGCGCAGCGACGGCCTGACCTCGGCCTCCCCGAAGGAACTGGCCGTCCAGCGCACTCTCGTCGAGGACCTGGGCGGCACCTTCCACCACGTCGTCGGCGACGACATCCCCAACGGGCTCCTCGATTTCGCGCGCGGGGTCAACGCCACCCAGATCGTGCTCGGCGTGAGCCGACGCCGCTCCTGGCAGTATGTCTTCGGCCCCGGCGTCAGCGCGACCGTCGCCCGGGAGTCCGGCCCCGACCTCGACGTCCACATCGTCACGCACGACGAGGCCGCCAAGGGCCGCCGGCTGCCCGTGACCGGGGGCGCCCGGCTCGGCCGCTCCCGGACCATCTGGGGCTGGCTCGTGGGCCTCGGAGGACCTGCCCTCCTCACCCTGCTGCTCAGCACCGCCACCCCCGACGTGGGGCTGGCCAACGACGTCCTGCTCTACCTCACGCTCACCGTCGCGGCCGCGCTGCTCGGCGGGCTCAAGCCGGCCCTGGCCTCCGCCGCCTTCGGGTCGCTGCTCCTGAACTGGTTCTTCACCCCGCCGATACACCAGCTCACCATCGCCGACCCGCGCAACATCGTCGCCCTGGCGATCTTCGTGGGAGTCGCGATCTCGGTTGCCTCGGTCGTGGACCTGGCCGCGCGCCGGACGCACCAGGCAGCCCGGCTGCGCGCTGAGTCGGAGACCCTGTCCTTCCTCGCCGGGAGTGTCCTGCGGGGGGAGACGACGCTCGAAGCGCTCCTCGAACGGGTCCGGGAGACCTTCTCGATGGAGTCGGTCGCGCTCCTCGAACGTCCTGACGAGACGGAGCCGTGGTCCTGCGTCGCCGTCGTCGGCCGGCGCCCCTGCGACCGTCCGGAGGACGCGGACGTGGACATGCCGGTGGGCGACCACCTGGCCCTGGCCCTGACGGGCCGGGTGCTGCCCGCGGAGGACCGGCGGGTGCTCGGGGCCTTTGCCGCCCAGGCCGCGGTCGTCCTCGACCGGCAGCGGCTCGTCGGCGAGGCGGAGGAGGCCCGCAAGCTGGCCGAGGGCAACAAGATCCGTACGTCGCTCCTCGCGGCCGTCAGCCACGACCTGCGGACGCCGCTGGCCGGCATCAAGGCGTCGGTCACCTCCCTGCGGTCCGACGACGTGGAGTGGTCGGAGGACGACCGCGCCGAACTCCTCGAAGGCATCGAGGACGGCGCCGACCGCCTCGACCATCTGGTCGGGAACCTGCTCGACATGTCCCGGCTGGACACCGGCACCGTCACCGCCGTCGTCCGGGAGACGGACCTCGACGAGGTCGTCCCCATGGCACTGCTCGGAGTCCCCGAGGACAGCGTCGAGCTCGACATCCCCGAGACGCTCCCGATGGTTGCCGTCGACCGCGGCCTCCTGGAACGGGCCGTCGCCAACATCGTCGAGAACGCGGTCAAGTACAGCCCGCCCGGACAGCGCGTCCTCGTCGCGGCGAGCGCACTGGCCGACCGCGTGGAACTCCGGGTGGTCGACCGCGGCCCCGGTGTCCCGGACGAGGCCAAGGACCGCATCTTCGGCGCCTTCCAGCGCTACGGCGACGCCCCGCGCGGCGAGGGGGTCGGCCTCGGCCTGGCGGTGGCGCGGGGCTTCGTGGAGGCGATGGGCGGCACGCTGACGGCCGAGGACACCCCGGGCGGCGGGCTGACCATGACGGTCACCCTGCGGATGGCCATCGGTGCCCTTCCCCCGGTCCCGGACCTGGCGGCCGAGGCGACCACCTGAGGCCGGGGGCCGACGAGGACGGGGACGCGGACGAGGGCGGCGCACACCGACGTGGTGTCGGGTGCGCCGCCCTCGGACGGGACGGGGCTACGGGCGTCCGCCCGTGTCTTCATGTTCCGGGTCACTTGGGGCTGCGTGCCGGTCCGGGGTGGGTCAGAGGGTGCGGGCGGTGATGTCGCCGTAGGAGGTGGTGGCGCGGATGGTGAGGGCGGGAGTTCCGTCGTTCTTGAGGGTGTTGGTGACGCGGCCGTAGGCGGTGCCGGCGTCGAGGGTGGCGGAGACGCCGGTGGCGGCGCCGACGGTGATGTCGCCCTTCTGGGTGGTGAGGGCGAGCGTGCCGCGGGTGGCCTCGGTGATGCGGATGTCGCCGCGGGCGGCGGTGATGTCGGCGGAGCCGGTCAGGCGGCCGACCTGGACGTCGCCGTCGGTGGCGGTCAGGGTCAGGTCCGCGGCCTCGTCGATGACGATCTCTCCGTAGGCGCCCTGGAAGGTGAGGTCGCCGAGGCGTCCGGTGGTGCGGAGTTCGGTGGCGGCGGCCTGGGCCTCGACGCGGGAGCCGGCCGGCAGCTGGACGGTCACCTCGATGGAGCCGAGGCCGTTGCCGAGAACGCCGTTCTTCTTCTTGGGGACCTCGATGCGCAGGACGCCGTCGGCGTAGGCGACTTCGGTCTGCTCGGCGGTGTTGACGTCGCGGCTCTTGGAGGGGTCGGCGGGCTGGACGTCGACGGTGGTGTCGGTGCGGTCGGAGGCGATGAGGCGGATGCGGCCGGCGGGGACGGTGAGGGTGGTGACGATCGCGGCGGCGGTGGCGAACTTCTGCACGGTGCTTCTCCCTGGTCGTGGCGGGCGGTGGTCCGCCGCGCTCTTTCCGATGAGGGAAAAGCTACGTTGCGTTCGAAGGTCCGGCAAGCACTTCATTGCGTGAAAACCCTATATTCGCAGGTTACTTACGGGATTTCATTGCAATGGTTCTGAATCTAACGCAACAGCAGCCCGACAGTGCGTTGCAATGGATTGCGGGTGAACGCCATGGCGAGGCTGCACCGGACCCGGTGAGGTAGGAGCGCCGAAGCGGCCCTGGCCGTCCCGCCGCTGCCGCCCGACTACCTACCGTTGAGCGCTCCGGCAGAGCGCGTGAGGATGGTGCAGATGTCGCCATCCGTGCAGGTGTCCGGGTCGGTCGTGGCGGCCCGGCGGGCCGGCTCACGCAGTGCGCCGCGGGCCTCGCGCAGCTCGGTCAGGCGTCGTTCGATGTCGGCCAGGTGCTGAGAGCCGGCTGACGGCGTGCTCCGGGTAGTCCCGGTAGCCGCCGGGCGTACGCGGCGGTGCGGGAAGCAGGCCCGCCTGTTCGCAGAAGCGGATCGTCCTGGTCGACAGCGCCGACGTCGAGGCGAGCTCTCCGATGCGCATACGCCCAGCGTACGGCTTGACCTTCCAGCGCACTGGAAGGTCTACGGTCGTCCCATGAGCGCCCCGAGGATCACCGTGCTGACCGTGCCCGGCTGCCCCCATGCCCCGCTCGTACGCGATCGGATCACCGTTGCGCTGGCCGGCCGGGTGGCGGAGGTGGAGCTGGTCGAGGTGCGAGAGGCGGCGGAGGCCGCCCGGTGGGGGATGGCCGGCTCGCCGACCGTTCTCGTCGACGGGGTCGATCCGTTCGGCGTACCGGGTGAGCCGACCAGCGTCTCCTGCCGCCTGTACCGGGACGAGGCGGGTGCGGTGGACGGGGCGCCGAGCGTCGAGGCGCTGCGACGGGTGCTCGCCGGGGCGTAGGACCGCTGTGAGGACGCCGTCCTGGATGCGATCGGGCGGGCCGGACGGGGCAGGCGCGCCCCCGCCGAACGGGGGCTGCGTGCCGTCCAGCAAGCCGTGCTCCGGTACTTCGCCGCCACCGGCTCCGCCCCGACTGCGGCCGATCTTGAAAGCGTGGCGGCCGATGCGGGGCGTACGGCCTCGGACGTCCTCGCCGAACTGGACGCCGAGGACTTCATCTCCCTCGACGCCGGAGGTGGTGTCCGGGCCGCGTATCCCTTCTCCGCGACGGAGACACGGCACGTGGTCCGCCTGAGAGCGAGGCTCTGAACTCTTCGCCGACCGCTCCACCGCTGAGGAGTGGGCGCGTCGCCACCCCGAATGTCCCGGCCGGATCATCAGTCAGGACGAGGCCCTCGTCATCGGGGCTCGGACCTTCGGGCCGCTGCTCGCCGACGACTGAACGAGCGCCGCGGGTACTGGAGCGGATGCGGGCGGGGGAGGATCAGGCGCGGGGATCCCGGCCTGTCGCGGCGAGCAGGTGCTGGAACGCGGAGGCGTCCGTGGGCGGCACGACGGCCTCGCCGAAGACGTTCATCCGGCGCCCCATCGGCGCCATCTCCGCGCACACCTTCGCCAGTTCCGCCACGACCGCAGGTGCCGGCTCGAAGGGTGCCCCGGTCGCACGGGCCAGGTCCCAGGCGTGCACCGTCAGGTCGAGCAGCACCATCGATCCGACGGTACGGGCGGGCATGTCCATGAGGCCCGTGGTGCCGTCCTCCGCTCCGGGTGCCGACCAGGCCGTGACCAGCTTCCGCGTCTCGGCCTCGAACCGGGCGCGCCAGTCTGCCTCCGCGACGTAGTCAGGGGTGGTGGAGAAGTCGGCGGGCTGCTTGGCGGCGAGGGCTTGGAAGTTCACGACGACGTGGAACAGGTGGTTCAGCAGGGCGCGCACGTCGTACTCGTCGCAAGGAGTGGCTGCGGAGAAGAGCTCCTCGTCGACACCGCACACCACGGGGACGGCGCGGGTGGCGGCGGAGTCCAGAAGGACATCGATGCGGATCGATTCGTCGTACGTCATGGGGTGATGCTGCGGCAGACCGGCCCCGCCCGTCTTGAAGAAACGCGCCGAGGCGTCGTGGCGGGGACCGGCTCGGCGGCGGACCCGAACGCGTTGGCCGGACCATGCACATCCATGGGCGCCGTGGCGGGTTCCTGTCGCAGGGCCATCAAGACGTCGTCAGGATGGAGCTGCAGACCGTCCCTGCGCTGTCCGCACCTCCTAGCCTGTGGGCCGTGGGCATGTCTCGCCGCCGGCACATCCGGCCGTCCGTCCTGGCAGCGGCCAGCCTCGTCGGGGCCGGCCGAGGCGAGCTGAACCGATCCGGGGTTCTGCCGCCCTTCGTCCGTGACGCCCCGGACAGGGCGCGTCCGGTCGGCACCAGGTCCCGCGACGACGTCCGCCGGGACTGCGAGGCCGCGCGATGAGCCGCGACGCCGAAGGAACCGGCTCGATCTACCGCACCGCGGCCGGACGGGAGCGCATCCGCCGATGGTGCCTGGCACAGCTGGACGCCTGGCCGGTGGCGCACGGGCGGATGACGGTCCAAGCCGCGCTTACGAGGCCGTCGCCGCCGTAGACGATCCAGTGCTCCTCCGTGGAGTGAGGGGTGCCGACGGTGATCGTGGTGGGCCGAAGCCGTTCGCCGACCGCGCCGTCGTACTCGGCGATCCTCCAACGGGAGGGGGGGAGGGAAGTTCGGATCCGCACATCAGGGCGGGTTGGCGGCCGCGCGCCCGGCGGGGGTTTCGACGACCGCCTCGGCAGCCACCGCCGCCGACGCTCGCGTCGTCTCAGCCCCCTCTCCAGGAGCGTGCCCGTCGGGTGCCAATATCCTTGGTCGGGGGATCGCCGGATGACTGCATCCCTCACACGCAGGTCGGAAGGCTGGGGGAACCACGAGGGGGAGCAGGCCTCCGACCGCTTCGGAGAGGTCGACGGCTACCCCCGCCCCCGCCCTCCCCAACGCCCGGATCGCACCCCGCGAGAACCCGACGCGCAGCTGACGGCCGACGCGATCCCCACCCGAACCCCCTCACGCGAAAGGCACTCCCCATGACCGAGCAGACCTCCGCCGCCCCCGTCGTCCGACGGGTCGATTCCCGGCACCGCTACGAGATCCTCGTCGACGGCGCACGCGCGGGCCTGACGGCCTACCGCGACCGTGACGACCGGCGCGTCTTCTTCCACACCGAGGTCGACGAGGCCTACGCGGGCCAGGGCCTGGCCGCGATCCTCGTCGAGCAGGCGCTCACCGACGTCCGCGCCTCCGGCCTGCGCATCGTCCCCGTCTGCCCCTACGTGGCGAAGTTCCTGAAGAAGCACGAGGAGTTCGCCGACATCACCGACCCCGTGACCCCCGAGGTCTTGGAGTGGCTGGACGGGCAGCTGAAGCGCTGACGCGCGCGACCGGTCCCCGGTCGGTCCCCGTGCACCGGGGTCGGCCGGGCGACCGGACCGGCGATCCCCGCGCGCGTCGTCGGCCGCCTTCGATCGGTTGGCCGGAACCACACTGATCGCAGGGATAAACATGGTTTCGAGCAAGATCACTGCATGGAGGTAATGCCCTCGGACTCCTTGAGCGAGGCGGGCTCGGCGGCCGTTAGTGTTCCCCGAGATCTGGACCGATTCTCAGATCTTCGCCCCCCTTTATCTTCTTTCACCGGATTTCGCCGCATCCGCGCGCCGAGCTCCGGCCCCCGCGAAGGAGAGCTCGCTCGATGACCGTTGACGACCGCCCGGACGTGACGTCGGCACCGCCCCGGCAGTCAAGCCTCAGCACCGCGGCCGCCCGTAACCTGGCCACCACGACCAAGTCCGCCCCGCAGATGCAGGAGATCAGCTCCCGCTGGCTGCTGAGGATGCTCCCCTGGGTGGAGACCAAGGGCGGCGCCTACCGGGTGAACCGTCGGCTGAGCTACACCGTCGGCGACGGACGCATCGAGTTCGTCCAGGACGGCGCCCGCGTCCGCGTCATCCCCCGCGAGCTCGGCGAACTGGCCCTGCTGCGCGGCTTCGAGGACGACGGCGTGCTCGACGCGCTCGCCGACCGCTGCGTCCAGCGCGACTTCCGGGCCGGCGAGGTGCTCGTCCAGCGCGGCGGCCCCGCCGAGCAGATCCACATGATCGCCCACGGCCGCGTCAGCCAGACCTCCGTCGGCAAGTACGGCGACGCGGTGACCGTCGCCACCCTCGCCGACGGCGACCGCTTCGGGGAGAACGCCCTCCTCGACGGCGACGCCGGCTGGGACTACACCGCGACCGCCGAGACGGCGGGCACCCTGCTCACCCTCTCCCGCGCCGACTTCGCGCACATCCTCTCCTCGGCGCCGAGCCTGCGGGCACACATCCAGGAGTTCAGCTCGCTGCCCCACCAGCGGCAGAACAAGCACGGCGAGGCCGAGATCGCCATGTCGGCCGGCCACAAGGGCGAGGCCGACATCCCCGGCGCCTTCGTCGACTACGAACTCAAGCCGCGCGAGTACGAACTCTCCGTCGCCCAGACCGTCCTCAAGGTCCACACCCGGGTCGCCGACCTCTACAACGGGCCGATGAACCAGACGGAGGAGCAGCTCAGGCTCACCATCGAGGCGCTGCGGGAGCGCCAGGAGCACGAGCTCATCAACAACCCGGAGTTCGGGCTGCTCCCCAACGCGGACTTCAAGCAGCGGATCCAGCCGCACTCCGGCCCGCCCACGCCGGACGACCTCGACGAGCTGCTCTGCCGCCGCCGCGGCACCAAGCTCTTCCTCGCCCACCCCCGGGCGATCGCCGCCATCGGGCGCGAGTGGAACAGGGCCGGTCTCTACCCGGACACCGTGGAGCTCGACGGGCACCGGGTCCCGGCCTGGCGCGGGGTCCCGATCCTGCCCTGCAACAAGATCCCCATCAGCAAGGAGAACACCAGCTCGATCCTCGCCATGCGTCTCGGCGAGGACAACCAGGGCGTCATCGGTCTGCGCCAGACCGGTCTGCCCGAGGAGTACGAGCCGGGCCTCTCGGTGCGCTTCATGGGCATCGGCGAGCAGGCGATCATGTCGTACCTCGTGACGACGTACTACTCCGCGGCCGTCCTGGTCCCGAACGCGCT
Source organism: Streptomyces sp. NPDC059695 (assembly GCF_042733785.1). NCBI lineage: Bacteria > Bacillati > Actinomycetota > Actinomycetes > Kitasatosporales > Streptomycetaceae > Streptomyces > Streptomyces sp. NPDC059695. The sequence continues at coordinate 102,474 of NZ_JBHWFF010000015.1, forward strand.
CGGCGTCCTGGAGAACGTGCAGATCGCGCGCCGGCGCGACTAGGCCGTCTCTTTCGGATCAGGTCCCTTCCTCCCCGCAGGCCACCACCACCCGGACCCTCCGGGCCGGGCCGGCATGCCCGGAATCCGGGACGGCCCACCCCTCTCTCCAAGGAGTCACGGATGCCCGATCCCGGGCTTTCCCCTCTGCAGTCCAGCCTGCCCGGCGCCGCGGCCTCGTTCACCGCCCGTGTCCTCGCCGACGCGGCGGCCCACGGCATCGCCGTGCCCCAGGGCCTCGCCGAAGCGCTGACCGTTCCCGCCGAAGTGCGGACCGTCCCCGCCGCGGCCGGTCCGGACGTCGCCGACGTCCCCGCCGGGCTCACGAGCGAGGTTCCCACCGGGCTCCCCGCGGCCGGGACCTCGGGCGTGGCCGCGCCGCCACGGCCCGATCCGGGGTGGGTGCCGCGCGGCCCCAGCGGCCTCGGCACGGCGGGCCTGTCCCTGGCCCCCCGCGCGGAACCCCCGGCACTCCCGGCGGAGCCGCTCACCGCTCCGGCGGACGCCCTGATCATCCCGGGCCTCTACTGGCACCCGGTGCCCGAGCCCGACCCGGTGCGGGTGGAGGAGGTCAGCCTCCGCGTCAAGTCCTGGGCGCTCGACGAGATCCAGCTCTACCCCGACGACTGGGAGGGCGACTTCGACGGGTTCCACACCGGGCGCTACATGGTGGCCTGCCACCCGGACGCCCCGACCGTCGACCACCTCATGGTCGCCGCCCGGCTGATGGTCGCCGAGAACGCGGTCGACGACTGCTACTGCGAGGACCTCGGCGGCTCGCCGGTCGGTCTGGGCGGACGGCTCCTCCTCGCGCACACCGCCCTCGACCCGCTGCACTCGACGGCCGAGTACCAGCCGGCGTGGGCCGAGTCGCTCCACGCGGACGCGCCCCGGCGCGCCTACCGCTCGGCCATGGAGTACTTCGTCCGCCAGGCGACGCCCTCCCAGGCCGACCGGTTCCGGCACGACATGGCCCGGCTGCACCTGGGCTACCTCGCCGAGGCCGCGTGGGACGAGACGAACCACGTGCCGGAGGTCTGGGAGTACCTCGCGATGCGGCAGTTCAACAACTTCCGTCCCTGTCCCACCATCACCGACACCGTCGGCGGCTACGAACTCCCCGCCGACCTGCACGCCCAGCCCGCCATGCAGCGGGTCCTGGCGCTGGCGGGCAACGCCAGCACCATCGTCAACGACCTGTACTCGTACACCAAGGAACTGGCCAGCCCCGGCCGGCACATGAACCTGCCGGTGGTCCTGGCCGACCGGGAGTCCCTCTCGGAGAAGGACGCGTACCTGAAGGCGGTCGAGGTCCACAACGACCTCATGCGCGACTTCGAGGCCGCGTCCGCCGAACTGGCCGCCGCCTGCCCCGTCCCGAGCGTGGTCCGCTTCCTGAAGGGAGTGGCCGTGTGGGTCGACGGCAACCACTACTGGCACCAGACGAACACGTACCGCTACAGCCTGCCCGATTTCTGGTAAGAACGGATTCATTCAGTGACCAACACCGAGCTCCCCACCGTCAACGGCACCACCGCGTTCGTCCCCGCCCCGGCGACGCCGTACCAGGGAGACATCGCCCGCTACTGGAACACCGAGGCCAGGCCCGTGAACCTGCGCCTGGGTGACGTCGACGGGCTGTACCACCACCACTACGGCATCGGCGCCGTGGACCACGCCGCCCTCGGGGACGTCGAGGACAGCGAGTACGAGAAGAAGCTGATCGCCGAGCTGCACCGGCTGGAGTCGGCGCAGGCCGAGGTCCTCCTGGACCACCTCGGTGCCATCGGCGCCGAGGACACCCTCGTCGACGCGGGCTGCGGCCGCGGCGGTTCGAGCGTCATGGCCCACCAGCGCTTCGGCTGCAAGGTCGAGGGCGTCACCCTGTCGTCCACGCAGGCCGAGTTCGGCAACCGGCGGGCCAGGGAGCTGGGCATCGGCGACCGCGTCCACGCCCAGGTGTGCAACATGCTCGACACGCCCTTCGAGAAGGGCAGCGTCGCCGGTTCGTGGAACAACGAGTCGAGCATGTACGTCGACCTGGACGACCTGTTCGCCGAGCACTCCCGGTTCCTGAAGGTCGGCGGCCGCTACGTCACCATCACCGGCTGCTGGAACCCGAAGTACGGCCAGCCCTCGAAGTGGGTCTCCCAGATCAACGCGCACTTCGAGTGCAACATCCACTCCCGTCGCGAGTACCTGCGCGCGATGGCCGACAACCGGCTCGTCCCGCAGGCCGTCGTCGACCTGACGCCGGACACCCTGCCCTACTGGGAGCTGCGCGCCACGTCGTCGCTGGTCACCGGCATCGAGGAGGCGTTCATCGAGTCGTACAAGGACGGCTCCTTCCAGTACGTCCTGATCGCGGCCGACCGCGTCTGACGTACCACCCGTGCCACGGTGGGACGGGCCCGTCGTCCGACGGGCCCGTCCCTCGTGTCATGCGGCCGGCACCTTCGCCGCCTCGGGGACCTCGGTGGCCGACGGGCCGGTCCGCTCGGTGCGGGGCGCCTGGCCGTGCCGGAGGCCGAGCCGGGCGATGACCGCGACCAGGGCGAAGGCGGCGGCACCGATCCAGAAGGTGAGGGTGAAGCCGGACTCGGCCGGCAGGGCGGGCACGCCCGCCGGCAGGTGCTCGATGGTCTGCGAGGCCAGGATCGTGGTGACCACGGCGCTGCCGATCGCGCTGCCGGTGGAGCGGGAGATGGAGTTGATGCCGTTCGCGATGCCGCTCTGGTGGTGCGGGACGCTCGCCATGATGACGGCGGGCATGGCCGCGTACCCGAAGCTGACCGCCGCGCCGACGATCACGCCCGCGCCGATCACCGACAGGGTGTGGCCGTGGTCGAGGGCGAGCCAGCCGAAGCCGACGGCGCCGAGGGCGGCGGCCAGGGTGAGCGCGGTGCGGGGGCCGCGGTGCCGGACGAGTCGGCCGCCGATCGGCGAGGCGAGCAGGGAGACGATCGCGCCGGGCAGCAGGAACTCGACGGAGGCGCGCAGGATCGAGGCGCCGAAGCCGTAGCCGGTGAGGGCTTCGGGCATCTGGACGAGGTACGAGACGCCCAGGAAGTTCGCGAACATGCCGAAGCCCACGAGGATGCCGGCCAGGTTGGCCATCAGTACCGGACGGTGCACGAACATCCGCATGTCGACGAGGGGTTCGCGGACCTTGAGCTCGGTGAGGACCCAGACGACGGTCATGACGGCCGCCGCGGCGAAGCTGCCCAGGGTGCGGCCGGAGGTCCAGCCCCACTCGTGGCCCTGCGAGATCGGCAGCAGGAGCAGCAGCAGGGTCGCGCCGAGGGTGAGCGCGCCGAGGAAGTCGGTGCGGCCGCCGGTCTTGTGGCGGGTCGCGGGGACCAGGAACACGACCGCGAGCAGGGCGATCGCGGCGAAGCCCGTGGCCATCCAGAAGGCGCTGCGGTAGTCGGCGTCGGAGCCCGAGGTGAGCAGGCCGGTGGCGACGAGCGCGAGACCGCTGCCGAAGGCGAGGGTGCCGCTGACGAGGGACATCGCGCCGGGCAGCTTCTGCGGGCGGACCTCCTCGCGCAGGACGGACAGCGCCAGCGGGAAGATCGCGGTGGCGGCGCCCTGGAGGACGCGGCCGAGGATCAGCAGGGGGAGCGAGGTCGCCAGCGCGGCGACGACGGAGCCGGCGACCATGACGCCGAGGACGGCGACCAGGGTGGGCTTCTTGCCGTGCTGGTCGCCGAAGCGGCCGAGCAGCGGGGTGAAGACGGCGGCGGAGAGCAGGGTGGCCGTGGTCACCCAGCTGACGTTCGCGGCCGAGGTGCCCAGGTCGGCGCGGATGAGGCCGAGGATCGGGACCGGCAGGGTCTGCATCATCGACACGACCATGGCGGCGAGGCTCAGCGCGAAGACGACGAGCGTCTCGCGCCGGGGATCGGCGGCGGGCGGGGTGGTCTCGTGACTCATGTGTGGGGGCCTTCTCGGAGCTTCAGATCGTCGATGTTTGATGTCATCAAGTAATACGACGAAGGTAGGCCCCGATGCTTGAGGAGGTCAAGTAAATGTTTGAGGTCGTTAAGTAAACAATTGATAATGTCAAGGATCCTGAGTAGGCTCGCACCATGAGCGCGACGACCCCCGAGACGCCCACCAAGCTCCAGCTGCTTGAGCTCCTCGCCGCCATCGGCACGGCCCAGTGGCGCGACTTCGCCGCGGCCGCCGCCCACCACGGCCTGACGTCCACGCAGGCCAAGGTCCTCGCCCAGCTCAACGGCCCGCTGCCGATGCGCGCCCTCGCGACCCTGCTGGTCTGCGACGCGTCGAACGTCACCGGGATCATCGACCGTCTGGAGGGGCGCGGCCTGGTGCGCCGCGAGCCCGACGCCTCCGACCGGCGCGTCAAGAACGTCGTGGCGACCGACGAGGGCCGGGACGTCATCCGGCGGGTCCGCGAGGAGATGCAGGCGACGCACGGCGCCCTGGACACCCTCGGAGCGGAGGACAGCGCCACCCTCTACGCCCTGCTCGCGCGCCTGCGCCCGGGCATGGAGAAGGACGCCTGACCCCCGGGCGCGGTGAGCGAGGCCCGACTCCCGGGCGCGGTGAGCGACGCCCGACTCCCGGGCGCGACGTGCGAGCCTCCGGCCCAGGGCATCGAGGAAGACGCCTGAGCCCGGCCCGCTCGACGGGCCGGGCCCGGATCAGTCCCGGCGTTCCCCGAACGTCCTCAGGATCTCCTCGGCGGCCAGCGTCGCCGTCAGCTCGCCGTCCCTGACCCGCCGCTCCAGGGCGGGCGCGAGGTCCTGGACCGCCGGGTCGGCGCTCAGCCGCCGCAGCAGCTCGTCGCGGACCATCGTCCACGTCCAGTCGACCTGCTGGTCCTGGCGCTTGGCCGTCAGACGGCCGGTCGAGTCGAGCAGCGCGCGGTGCTGCCGCAGCCGCTCCCAGACCTCGTCGAGCCCCGCCGACTCCCGCGCGCTGCAGCTGAGGACCGGCGGCGTCCAGACCGCGTCGGCGCCGTGCATGAGGCGCAGCGCGCCCGCCAGCTCCCGGGCGGCGGCCCGGGCGTCCCGCTCGTGCGGGCCGTCCGCCTTGTTGACGGCGACCACGTCGGCCAGCTCCAGGACGCCCTTCTTGATGCCCTGGAGCTGATCGCCCGTACGGGCCAGGGTGAGCAGCAGGAACGAGTCGACCATGTTCGCGACGGCGGTCTCGGACTGTCCGACGCCCACCGTCTCCACCAGTACCGCGTCGTAGCCCGCGGCCTCCATCACCACCATCGACTCGCGGGTCGCCTTCGCGACGCCGCCGAGCGTGCCGGCGCTGGGGGAGGGGCGCACGAACGCCGCCGGGTCGACGGCGAGCCGCTCCATCCGCGTCTTGTCGCCGAGGATCGAGCCGCCCGTCCGGGTCGACGACGGGTCGACGGCGAGCACCGCGACCCGGTGGCCGAGCCCGGTGAGCATCGTCCCGAACGCGTCGATGAAGGTCGACTTGCCGACCCCGGGCACCCCGCTGATCCCGATCCGCACGGCCTTGCCGCTGTGCGGCAGGAGCTCGGTGAGGAGCTCCTGCGCGAGGGCCCGGTGCTGGGGGCGCGTCGACTCGACGAGGGTGATCGCCCGCGCGATCACCGCCCGCTTCCCGTCGAGCACGCCCTTCACGTACGTGTCGAGACCGATCACAGGTCGTGCCCGAGGCCGCCCGCCAGCCGGCTGACCAGGTCGTGGGCCGCGTCGGGGATCACCGTCCCCGGCGGGAACACCGCCGCCGCGCCCATCTCCAGGAGCGTCGGCACGTCCTGCGGAGGGATGACGCCGCCGACCACGATCATGATGTCCTCGCGGCCCTCCGCCGCCAGCTCCTCCCGCAGCGCCGGCACGAGGGTCAGGTGCCCCGCGGCCAGCGACGAGACCCCGACGATGTGCACGTCGGCCTCGACGGCCTGGCGCGCCACCTCGGCCGGGGTCTGGAACAGAGGGCCGACGTCCACGTCGAAGCCCAGGTCGGCGAAGGCCGTGGCGATCACCTTCTGGCCGCGGTCGTGGCCGTCCTGGCCCATCTTGGCGACGAGGATGCGCGGCCGGCGCCCCTCGGCCTCGCCGAAGGCGTCGACCAGGGCCCGGGTGCGCTCCACGGACGGGGACTCGCCGGCTTCGTTGCGGTACACACCGGAGATCGTACGGATCTGGCCGGCGTGACGTCCGTAGACCTTCTCCAGGGCGTCCGAGATCTCACCGACCGTCGCCATCGCGCGGGCCGCTTCCACCGCGAGTTCGAGCAGGTTGCCGTCGCCGCCGGCCGCCCGGGTGAGCGCGTCGAGCGCGTCCCGGCAGGCGGTCTCGTCGCGCTCCTCGCGCAGCTTCCGCAGCTTGGCGATCTGCTGGGCGCGGACGGAGGAGTTGTCGACCTTGAGGACGTCGATCTGCTCGTCGGACGCGACCCGGTACTTGTTGACGCCGATCACCGGCTGCCGTCCGGAGTCGATCCGCGCCTGGGTGCGGGCCGCGGCCTCCTCCACGCGCAGCTTGGGGATGCCCGCGTCGATGGCCTTCGCCATGCCGCCGGCCTGCTCGACCTCCTGGATGTGCTGCCAGGCGCGGCGGGCCAGGTCGTAGGTGAGCTTCTCGACGTACGCGCTGCCGCCCCAGGGGTCGATCGTCCGGCAGGTGCCGGACTCCTGCTGGAGGAGCAGCTGGGTGTTGCGGGCGATGCGGGCGGAGAAGTCGGTGGGCAGCGCGAGCGCCTCGTCGAGGGCGTTCGTGTGCAGCGACTGGGTGTGGCCCTGGGTCGCGGCCATCGCCTCCACGCACGTGCGGGTGACGTTGTTGAAGACGTCCTGCGCGGTCAGCGACCAGCCGGAGGTCTGCGAATGGGTGCGCAGGGAGAGCGACTTGGTGTTCTTCGGGTCGAACTGCCTGACCAGCTTCGCCCAGAGCAGCCGGGCGGCGCGCAGCTTGGCGACCTCCATGAAGAAGTTCATGCCGATCGCCCAGAAGAACGACAGGCGCGGTGCGAACGCGTCCACGTCGAGGCCCGCGGCCCGTCCCGCGCGGATGTACTCCACACCGTCCGCGAGCGTGTAGGCCAGCTCCAGGTCGGCCGTCGCTCCGGCCTCCTGGATGTGGTACCCGGAGATGGAGATGGAGTTGTAGCGCGGCATCCGCTGCGAGGTGTAGGCGAAGATGTCGGAGATGATCCGCATCGAGGGCCCGGGCGGGTAGATGTACGTGTTGCGGACCATGAACTCCTTGAGGATGTCGTTCTGGATGGTCCCGGCCAGCTTCTCGGGCGGTACGCCCTGCTCCTCGGCGGCCACGATGTACAGCGCGAGGACCGGCAGCACGGCGCCGTTCATCGTCATCGACACCGTCATCCTGTCCAGCGGGATGCCGTCGAACAGCTGGCGCATGTCGTAGATGGAGTCGATGGCCACGCCGGCCATGCCGACGTCACCGGTCACGCGCGGGTGGTCGCTGTCGTAGCCGCGGTGGGTCGGCAGGTCGAAGGCGACCGACAGGCCCTTCTGGCCGGCGGCGAGGTTGCGCCGGTAGAACGCGTTCGACTCCTCGGCCGTGGAGAAACCGGCGTACTGACGGATCGTCCAGGGCTGGTTGACGTACATCGTCGGGTACGGGCCGCGCAGGTACGGGGCCATGCCCGGGCGGGTGTCGAGGAAGTCCAGGCCCTCCAGGTCCTGCCCGGTGTACAGCGGCTTGACGGCGATGCCCTCCGGGGTCTCCCAGAGCAGGTCGTCGCCGCCCGCCGCCTTCTTGACGGCCGAGCGCCACTCGTCGGGCCCGCCGTCGGCGGCCTGTGCCCCGAGCTCGATCCCGGAGAAGTCGGGGATGGACATCAGGACACTCCCATGCGGTCGAGGGTCGTGGAGAGCAGGGCGACGGCGTCGCAGCCGGCGAACACGTACGTGTCGACACCGGCGTACGACGCGGGGCGCCCGGCGAGGAGGACGTGCTCGGCTCCCGCCGCGCGCAGCTCCCCGGCGTCGGCCTCGGCCCGCTCCTCGTAGAGCGCGTCGCTGGAGCAGAGGCAGGCCTCGCGGGCGCCGCTCTCCTCGAACGTGCCCTCGGTGACGGCCTCGATGCCACCGGCCTGGAAGAGGTTGGCCGCGAAGGCGAGGCGGGCCGAGTGCGCGGCCGCCGGGCCGAGCGCGGCCAGGTAGACGCGGGGCCGGGCGCCGGTCGCCGCGAGGTGGGCGTCGGAGCGGGCGCGCAGCTCCTCGTACGCCTCGTCGCGCCGGACCCGGGGGAGGCCGCCGGACGGGGCCTCGGGCGCGGGCGCGCGGTCGACGGGCTTCTCCGCGAGGTGCGGGAACTCGCTGACGCCGGTGATGGGTTCGCGGCGGGTGGCGAGCCTCCTGCTGCGCGCGGCCCAGGTCCCGGCGAGCCGCTCGGCGACGAGACCCGAGCGCAGGGCGGCCTCCTGGCCGCCCTCGCGCTCGATCGTCTGGAAGAACTCCCATGCGGCGTGGGCGAGTTCCTCGGTGAGGCGCTCCACGTACCAGGATCCGCCGGCCGGGTCGATCACCCGGGAGAGGTGGGACTCCTCGATGAGGACGGTGGAGGTGTTGCGGGCGATCCGGCGGGCGAAGGCGTCCGGCAGGCCGAGGGCGTCGTCGAAGGGCAGCACGGTGACGCTGTCGGCGCCGCCCACGCCGGCGGCGAGGGTCGCGATGGTGGTGCGCAGCATGTTCACCCAGGGGTCGCGGCGCGTCATCATCACCGGCGAGGTCACCGCGTGCTGGCGCTGCGCGCCGGCCTGCGGGGCGCCGCAGGCCTCGGCGACGCGGGCCCAGAGGCGGCGCGCGGCGCGGAGCTTGGCGATCGTCAGGAACTGGTCGGCGGTGGCCGCGTAGCGGAACTCCAGCTGTCCGCAGGCCTCGGTGACGCTCAGACCCGCGGCGGTCAGGCCGCGGAGGTACGCGACGCCGGTCGCGAGGGAGCAGCCGAGCTCCTGCGCGGCCGAGCCGCCGGCCTCGTGGTACGGCAGGGCGTCCACGGTGAGGGCGCGCAGCCCCGGGTACGTGTCGGCGCAGCGGCGCGCGAGCCCGGCGACGGACGCGAGGTCGTGGTCCGGGCGGCCGGTGCGGGCCTCGTGGCCCAGCGGGTCGGCGCCCAGGTTGCCGCGGGCGGCCTCCGGGGCGACGCCCCGCTCCTCGTACAGCCGGAACAGCCGCTCGGCGGCCGCCGCGGTCTCGGCGCCGGCGTCGAGGACGACGGGCGCGAGGTCGAGGTAGACGCCTTCGAGGACGCCGTCGAGCGAGGACACCGGGATGCCGGCGCCGCCGACGCCGAGCCACAGGGAGGTGACGCCGTTCTCCAGGTCGGCGAGGACGGCCTCGTTGTCGGCCGTCACGTGGCGCTGGCGCACGCCCCAGCCGCCGCCGGTGCTGCCCTCGGCCCGTCCGCCGCGCACGAAGGGTGCGAAGCCGGGGAGTCCGGGGTCGGGCGCGGAGTCGCGCGCGGTGTAGAGCGGGCGGGTGTCGAGGCCGTCCTCGAGGAGGGTGGACAAGGCGTCCTCGGCAGCGGCGCCGGAGACCTCCTTGCCCGACTTGCGCAGGACACCCGCCACGAGGTGTTGCCACTGCTCATGTGGCGCGTCTGGGAATTCGGACGCCAGGGAGAGCCCGTCGTCAGGCAGGACCGTCATGGCTCGGATGCTAGGGGAGATCGACAAAGGATCAGGAGGGCGTACGACTGTGACCTTCTTCTCTTCGCCATGATGGATTAGGTTAGGCTTGCCTAAGTCGATGGCTTCGGGTGTCCCCGCCCACTCATCCAGGGAGAACGTGCATGCGCCCCTTCAGCGCCCACCCCGCCGGGCCCACGCCCGCCGAACGCGTCCGGTCGATCCTGACCTCCGCCCACTCGATGACCGTGGTCACCGACGGCCTGCACCAGGAGGTCCACCGCCTCGACGGCACCGGGCCGATGGGACACATCCACCTCCACGACCCCTCCGAGGACTGCCCCGCGGGACGGGCCGCGCGCATCCCGGTCCGCCTGGAACTCACCGACATCGCGCCCACCCCGGCGCGCCGCCGCCTGCGCGCCCGCGTCACCCTCACGGGGCTCCTCTCCGCCCCGTACACCACGGACGCCACCACCAGCACCTGCGTGGAGTTCCACCAGGCCCTCCTCCAGGACGACGCGGGACGCGCGTTCGTCACCCTCGACGAGATCCGGGCCGCCGACCCCGACCCGATGGCGGGCTGCGAGGCGAACATGCTCACCCACCTCGTCGACCGCCACGCCGAACTCGTCCCCCTGCTCCTCCGCCTCGTCCGGCCCCTCCCCGAACGGGACGTGACCCGCGTGCTCCCCCTCGCGCTCGACCGGTACGGCATCACCCTGCGCCTCGAACACCGCACCGGACAGGACCGGGACGCCCGCCTCGCGTTCCCCAGTCCCCTCACCGACGTCGACCAGGCGGGCCCCCGCATCCACGCCCTCATCACCGCCGCCCGCCGCGCCTCCCACACCGGCGGGCTCCTCGCCTGACCGCCGTGCCCGCCGCCGGCGGCGCACTCCGGCCGAGATGCCGGAGCGCCGCGGCAAGCGCACCATGGACGGCGTAGGCCCGCACGAAGCGGGTGCCGGAACCGCTCGGGGACTTCCCTATCCGGACACGGCCACGCCATGAACGCAGGAAGCCCGGCCAAGAGCCGGCCAGCACCCTCCAAAGGCGTCCTCTACCGCACCGGTCACTGGTGCGCACGCCACTTCGTCATCGTCATCGTCCTCTGGCTGGCGGCCGTCGCCGGCCTCCAGGCCCTCGACCGGGTCGTCGGCGGCGAGTACGAGGACAACTTCGCACTCCCCGGCGTGCAGTCGGCCGAAGGGCTCGACGTCCTCAAGGCGCACGACCCCGCGGCCGGCGGATACAGCGCGCAGGTGGTCCTCAACGACCCCTCCAAACCCCTGACGCAGGAGTCGTCCGCCGTCAACTCCGCCGTCGCAGCGCTCGCGAAGCTCCCCGACGTCATCGGCGCGCAGAACCCGCTCCCGCCGCCCGGGACCACCCCGCCCGCGCTCCCGGCGGGGACGCCCAACGTCGGACCGCTCTCCACGGACGGCAAGACCGCCTACATCACCGTCCGCTTCAGCGTGGCACCCTCCACGCTGGGCCCCGACTACCTGAACGGCGTCGACGCCGCCGTCCAGCCGCTCAGGGACGCCGGCGTCGACGTCGAGTACGGCGGCTCGCTCGGCGAGCTCGCCCGCCCGACCGCCGACGACCGCACCAGCGAGGCCATCGGCTTCGCCGTCGCCATCGTCGTCCTGCTCATCGGCTTCGGCAGCATCATCGGCGCCGTCATGCCGCTGGTCACCGCACTCCTCGGAGCGATCTGCGGACTGGCCCTGCTGGGACTGATGGCGGCCGCCTTCACCTTCGGGACCGTCTCGCCCACCCTGGCCACCATGATCGGCCTCGGCGTCGGCATCGACTACGCGCTCTTCCTCATCACCCGTCACCGCCAGAACCTGATGAACGGCCACGATCCCGCGGACTCGGCCGCCCTGGCGACCACCACCAGCGGCCGTGCGGTCCTCGTCTCCGGCTGCACCGTCATCATCGCCCTGTCCGGCCTCTGGGTCTCCGGCGTCACCTTCATCGGCAAACTCGGCCTGGCCGCCGCCTTCACGGTCGTCACCGCCGTCATCGCCGCCCTCACCCTCGTCCCGGCCATGCTCGGACTCGTCGGCCGGCGCATCGACCGCTACCACGTCCGCAAGCCCGTCGCCGAGACCGACGCCGAGCCCGGCGAGACCGCGCACGGCACCTGGCACCGGTACGCGCAGCGCGTCGAGAGGCGCCCCTGGTGGTTCCTCACCGGCGGAGTCCTCGTCCTGCTCGTCCTCGCGTTCCCCCTGCTCTTCATCCAGCTCGGCCACATCGGCGACGGCGCCGACCCCGAATCGTTCACCGACCGGCGGGCCTACGACCTGATCTCCACCGCCTTCGGCCCCGGGGCGAACGGGCCCCTCACCGTCGTCGTCGACCAGTCCGCGGTGCCCGCCGCCGACCGGGCCGACCTCGGCACGAAACTCAAGGACGCGCTGACGGGCGTCCCCGACGCCGCCTACATCACCCCGCTCCAGACCACCTCCGACGGCGACGTCCTCGTCGGCACCGCCTACTCCGTGGCCTCCCCGCAGGACGCCAAGACGACCGATCTGACCAACCACCTCGTCGACGACGTCCTCCCGCAGGCGGTGACCGGCACCGACGCGCAGACCTACGTCACCGGCAACACGGCCGCCCAGGTCGACTTCCTGGACATCGTCTCCAGCCGGCTGCCGCTGATCATCGCCGTCGTGGTGGGGCTCGCCTTCTTCGTCATCCTCATCGTCTTCCGCGGCGTCCTGGTCGCGGTGAAGGCGGCCGTGCTCAACGTGCTCTCCATCGCCGCCTCGTACGGCGTCGTCGTCGCCGTGTTCCAGTGGGGCTGGGGCGGACCCGCCCTCGGCGTCAACGGCAAGGTGCCCATCGAGAGCTACGTGCCGATGATGATGTTCGCCATCGTCTTCGGCCTGAGCATGGACTACGAGATCTTCCTGCTGTCCCGCGTCCGCGAGGCCTGGCTGCGCACCGGAGACGCGAAGGCCAGCGTGGCCCACGCCCTGGAGATCACCGCCCGGGTCATCACCTGCGCCGCACTGATCATGGTCAGCGTCTTCGCGGCCTTCATCGTCTCCGACAACATCGTCATCAAGATGCTCGGCCTCGGCCTCGCCGTCAGCGTCCTCATCGACGCCACCGTGGTGCGCCTGCTCCTCGTGCCCGCCGTGATGACCCTGCTCGGCAAGCACGCCTGGTGGACCCCCGCCTGGCTCGACCGGATCCTGCCGCACCTGGACACGGAGGGCGAGGAGGCGCTCCAGGCCGAGGACGAGGCCCGGAGCGCAGAGAAGGCCTAGCCCCGCCGAGAAGAACCAGCCGCGCCGAGAAGACCCAGCCCCGCCGAGAAGGCCCAGCCCCGCCGAGAAGGCCCCAGCCCCGCCGAGAAGGCCCAGCCCCGGCGAGAAGGCCTAGCCGCTCTCCTCCTGTCGCGACAGTTCTCCCAGCAGCTTCCAGGTCCGGCTGCGGTCCTCCTCGCCCCCCAGGTCCGTCGACGTGAACACCACCTCCGTCGCACCCGCCTCGCGGTAGCGCCGGACCTCCGCGGCGACCGCCTCCTCGTCACCGATCACCGCCAGGTCCGCCGCCCGCGCGGCCCCGGAGAGCTCGATCACGCGCTGATAGGAGGGGATCCGCTCGTACAGCGCGTGCGCCTCCGCCGCCCTCTCCCGCACACCCTCGACGTCCGCCGTCACCACGCCCGGCACGAGCGCCACGATCCGGGGCGCGGGCCGGCCGGCCGCCTCGGCGGCGGCGGTCACCGCCGGCACCACGTGCTCGGCGAGCGCCCGCGGCCCCGCGAGGAACGGCAGGACGCCGTCGGCGAGTTCACCACTCACCCGCAGGGCCTGCGGTCCCATCGCGGCGACGAGCACCGGCACCGTCGGCCGCGCCCCCGGCACCGCCGCCGAGTACGGGGTCGTCGCGGTCAGCAGCTCGCCGTGGAAGTCGGCCTCGCCCGTCTCCAGGAGCGGCCGCAGGGCGGTGAGGAACTCCCTGAGCAGCCGGATGGGCCGCTCGTACGGAAGGCCGAAGCCGGTCTCGGTCAGGTGCCGGGTGCCCAGGGCGAGCCCGAGGTGGTAGCGGCCGCCGGTGGCCGCCTGCGCGGTCTGCGCCTGGCTGGACACGAGGAGCGGATGGCGGCCGAAGACGGGGATCGCGGACGTCCCCACCTGGAGCCCGGGCACCTCGCGCCCGACGATCGCGGCGAGCGAGGGCGAGTCGTACGCGAAGGTCTGGCCGAACCACGCGGAGTGCAGGCCCGCGTCGCGCGCCTCTCTCGCGAGCCGCACCGTGTCGTCGATCGGAAGCTGCCGGACGGTCGAACTGAGCGTCACTCCAAGAGTCATGCATGCGGCAACCGGCCGCTCCGCGACCCGCATTCCCCCTTCCGTGTGAACACCGTGTGGCAGGGATGATGGGACCCATGACGACGCTCGCCGAAGTGGACGCCCTCGCCGACCACGCGCACGCCGGACAGTTCGACAAGACCGGCGCCCCCTACGTCGCCCACGTCCGCGCGGTCGCCGCCGGCCTGGAGCCGTTCGGCCCCGACCTGGCCATGGCCGGACTGCTGCACGACGTCATCGAGGACACGGACTGGACGGCCGAGCGGCTCCGCGCCGCCGGGATCCCCGCCCGGGTCGTCGCCCTCGTCGAGGCCGTCACCAACGACCAGGACACGACCTACGAGGAGAAGCTCCGCCGCATCACGGAGAACCCCGGCGCCACCCTCGTGAAGATCGCCGACAACGCGCACAACAGCCGCGCGGACCGCGCCGCGGCCCTGCCGCCCGCCCAGCGGGACCGGCTCGCCGCCAAGTACCGGGCGGCCAGGGACGTCCTGTGGCCCGCGGCCGACCCCGGCGACATCGCGACGATCCTCCGGGTGGTCAACCCCGGCCTCCTGGAGGAGCAGGCCACCCCGTGACCGGCCGCCGGCCACCGGCGCCCGGCGCGCTCAGCCCGTCCCGCCGGACAGCCAGCCGCTCAGCTCGGCGGGACGGTTCGTGATGACGCCGTCCACGCCGAGCGCGTCCAGGGCCTTCCAGCGCGCGGCCTTGTCGACCGTCCACACGTTCACGGCCACACCGGCCGCGTGCAGGTCGGCGACCACCTGCGGCCGGGTGGCCAGCGCGGTGTCCCCGACGTTGTACGCGGAGAGGTCCAGGTCCCGCGCGACCGCGACCGGGTCCGCGTCCAGGGTGTCGCGCAGCAGGCCGAGGGGCAGTTCGGGCGCCAGCTCGTGGGTGTACTGCAGGGACGGGACGTCGAAGCTCTGGACGAAGACCCGGTCCGTCATGTCCTGATCACGGACCTCCTGGACGATCCGGGCCACCTCGGCGCGGCTGTGCCGGCCCTTGATCTCCAGGAGCAGCTTCCCGCCGCGCTCCCTGAGGTCCGCGAGCTGGGCGGCCAGGGTGGGCACCCTGGTCCCGGCGTAGGCGGGGGCGAACCAGGACCCGGCGTCCAGGGCGTCGATCCGGTCCGAGGTCAGCGACCGGATCGGGCCCGTGCCGTCCGTGGTCCGGTCGACGGTGGTGTCGTGGAGGATGTACGGCACGCCGTCCTTGCTCGGCTGCACGTCGTTCTCGATCCACACGGCCCCGCCCCGCCGGGCGACCTCGTCGGACACCAGGGTGTTCTCGGGCGCCGCGGACGACGCTCCCCGGTGGCCGATCACCGTCAGCGGCGCCCCCGGTGCGCGCATCCAGGGACGCGCCGGCGAGGGGGCCCCGGCCGCCGGGCGCGGCGCGGACGTCGAGGGCGGCGCGGCCACGACGAAGGCGGTCGCGATCCCCGCGACGACGGTGGCGACGGCGGCCGTGCCGATGACCCCGCGCCGACGGGACCGGGCGGGCGGTTGAGCGTCTCTCATGGCCGACCACACTAAGGGGTGTCCAGGCGATCGGGCCGCGGCGGGCGGCGACACGACCGGCGACACCAGCCCTTCGCCGGTACGGCCCGGTCTGAGGCATCGTGGGACGTATGCCCGGAGCCGCGCCATCGGGGGACCGCGGCCGGGCGGCGGAGTCAGGGGGACTCTCATGGACACCGGAACGGGACCGAGAACCGGCGGCGTCGCACCGACCGCCGCCCCGGGCGGCACCGAACGCGGCCGAGGAGTGCTGGAGGGCGCGTTCGCGCTGCTCGAAGCGCTGCGCCGGAGCGGCGACGAGGCCGGGGTGACCGAACTCGCGCTCGCCTGCGGGGTGCCCAAGGGCAGCGTGCACCGGTTGCTCGACCAGCTGGTCGGGGTCGGCGCCGTCGAACGCAGGGGCAACCGGTACCGGGTCGGCCCGCAGCTCTACCGCCTCGGCCAGGCCTGGGAACCGCACCCCGGCCTGCGGTCCGCCGCCCGGCTGCCGCTCCAGCACCTCAGGGCCGTCACCGGCGCCAGCGTCGTCCTCGCCGTGCTGCGCGAGGACATGGCCCTCACGGTGAGCTCCGTGCCGGGAGACCTGGAGCCGCTGCTCCCCGTACGCGACGGGATCGCGTTCCGCCTCGACACCGCCGCGGGCAAGGCGCTGAAGGGGCCGCTGCGGGGCGGGGCCGTGCTCGACCGCGAGGACGTGATGGACGGGGTGTGCTGCGCCGCGCTGCCCGTCCGCGCCCCGGACGGCCGTACGGTCGCGGCGCTCGCCGGCATGGTCCCGGCGGGCCGCGGACTCGACGCTCTCGCCCGGGCCGTCGCCGGAGCGGGGGCCGCGGTCACCCGGGCGCTCGCCCGGGGCGGACAGCGGCGGCCGGTGCCGCCGAGCGCCCTCGTCGTCCTGTAGTTCCCTCAGCCGTTCCGTCCAGTGGAACGCGCGTAGAACAGGGGCGGTCCCGCCCGGCACAGTGGGTGTCGTGCCGGGGGGAAACGGCACACCGGGACCGCCGGGCACGGCGGACCGGACACCACGTCACCTGCGTGACCCGAAGTGTGGGGGGACCACATGCGCAAGAACCGGATCGTCCGAACGGCCGCCACCGCCCTGCTCGCGCTCGGCAGCCTCGGTGCCTTCGCCGGCACCGCGCACGCCGAGCCGATCGACTACGTGCGGATCGAACTGCTCGAACTGCACTGCCAGCAGAACAGCGAGGGCGACCACGACGAGGCCTACCTCAAGATCACCGACGCCAACGGCAACGCCGTCAAGGTCTGGCCCGGCAACGGCGTCAAGTACCAGACCATGGGCACCGGTTACGTCCGCTCCATGGCCGACGGCAACGGCAGCGCCGCGCTCATCCTCGGCAAGGAGCAGGCCCGCACCCTGACCCTGTGGGACTACGACTCCACCAGCTCCGACGACAAGCTCGGCGCCACGCTCGTCACCGGCAGCGAGGTCGGCGCCGAGACCCAGTGGCGCTCGGTCGAGGGCTCCGGCGGGGTCTACGTCATCGGCTACCGGGTCGTCGACATCTGACCCCGGGCCGGCGGATGAGGAAGGGCCGTGCCGGGCACCCGGCACGGCCCCTCCCCGCTCCCGGGTCAGCTCCCGCCGGGCGCGTGCAGCTCGCCCGAGCGCGCCACCCGCGCGTACCAGCGGGCGCTGGACTTCGGCGTGCGCTCCAGGGTGTCGTAGTCCACCCGGACCGCGCCGAACCGCTTCGCGTAGCCGTACGCCCACTCGAAGTTGTCCAGCAGCGACCAGAGGAAGTAGCCGCGCACGTCCACCCCGTCCGCCATCGCCCGGTGCACGGCCTCCAGGTGCGCGTGCACATAGGCGGCACGTTCCGGATCGTGCACCGAACCGTCCGCGCCGACCACGTCCTCGTACGCCGCCCCGTTCTCGCTGATCACCAGCGGCAGACCCGGGTAGGCGGCGGAGACACGGCGCAGCAGGTCGTACAGCGCGCTCGGGTCGACCGCCCAGCCCATCGCCGTCGGCGCGCCCGGCGCCCGGTGGAACGCGACCGCGTCCGCGCCGGGCCACGGCGAGTGCTCGCTGTTCCCGTGGCCGTCGTCCTGCGGCTTCTCCGCGCCGTCCGGCACGTGCGAGACCAGCGTCGGCGTGTAGTAGTTGACCGCGAGCAGGTCCAGCGGCTGGTTCGCGACCGCCGTGTCCCCGTCCTCGACGAAGGACCAGTCGGTCAGGTGCGCCGTGTCGGCGAGGAGGTCCTCCGGATAGGCGCCCTCCAGCATCGGGCCGAGCCAGATCCGGTTGCCGACGGCGTCGATCCGGCGGGCCGCGTCCAGGTCCTCGGGCGCACCGGTCAGCGGCCGGATCTCGTGCAGGTTGAGCGAGACCGCGAGCTGCCGGTCCGACGGCAGCGCGGCGCGCAGCGCCTGGACCGCCAGACCGTGCCCGAGGTTGAGGTGGTGGGCGGCGCGCAGCGAGGCCACCGGATCGGTGCGGCCCGGGGCGTGCACCCCGGACCCGTACCCCAGGAAGGCGCTGCACCACGGCTCGTTGAGCGTCGTCCACCGCTTCACCCGGTCGCCGACGGCGTCCGCGACGATCCCCGCGTACTCGGCGAACCGCTCGGCGGTCGAGCGCTCCGGCCAGCCGCCCGCGTCCTCCAGCTCCTGCGGCAGGTCCCAGTGGTAGAGGGTCAGGGCCGGTTCGATCCCGGCACCCAGCAGCTCGTCGACGAGCCGCCGGTAGAAGTCGAGGCCCCGCTGGACGGCGGGCCCCCGGCCGGTCGGCTGCACACGGGACCAGGAGACGGAGAACCGGTAGGCGTTCAGGCCGAGTTCGGCCATGATCGCGACGTCCTCGCGGAACCGGTGGTAGTGGTCCACGGCCACGTCGCCGGTGTGGCCCTCGAAGACCTTTCCGGGCGTGTGCGCGAAGGTGTCCCAGATGGAGGGGGTGCGGCCGTCCTCCGCCGCCGCCCCCTCGATCTGGTACGCGGCGGTGGCGGCGCCCCACAGGAAGTCGGCGGGGAACGAGCGGACGGCGGTGAGCGGCCGGGATTCGGGCGCGGTCATAGGAGAGGGCTCCCAACACGGGTACGGGGTGGTGAAGGACGGAGGGCCGGTCAGCTCTTGACGGCGCCGGCCGTGATGCCGCCGACGATGTGCTTGCCGAGGAGGGCGAAGACGAGCAGCAGCGGCACGGTGGAGATCAGGGCGCCGGTCAGCACCACGGCCTGGTTCACGGCGTGGTTGCCCGCGCCGAGGCCTGCGAGCGCCACCTGGAGGGTGGGGTTGCCGTCCGGGGTGAGCGCGATGAACGGCCAGAAGAAGTCGTTCCACGCCTGGACGAAGACCAGCATCCCGAGCACGGCCATGGCGGGCCGGGCGACCGGGAAGACGACGTGCCAGATGATCCGGAGACTGTGCGCCCCGTCCATCCGAGCCGCCTCCACCAGCTCCACCGGCAGCGCCTCCACCAGGAACTGGCGCATGAAGAAGACACCGAAGGCGGCGACCAGCGAGGGCAGGACGACCGACTGGAGCTGGTCGAACCAGCCGAGGTCCGTGATGATCCGGTAGAGCGGGATCACGCTGAGCTGCGGCGGGATCGTCATCGTGGCGACGACGAGCGAGAGCAGCATGCCCTTGCCCCGGAACGGCAGGCGGGCGAAGGCGAAGCCCGCGAGCGTGGAGAACAGCACGGTGGACAGCGCCACCAGGCTCGCCACGATCGTGGTGTTGACCAGGGCCTCGCCCATGTCGACCTGGTTCCAGGCGAAGGTGAGGTTGTCGAGCAGCCGCCTGCCGGGCAGCAGCGGCGCCGGGGCCTCCACGACCCGCTCGCCGGTGTGGGAGGCGGCGACCACGTTCCAGTACAGCGGGAAGAGCGAGACGACCGCCGCGACGGCGAGCAGGACGTACGTCAGAGGGCCGGCGTGGTGCTGGCGTCCCGCCGACGGGCGGAGCCGGCGGCCGCGCGGGGCGGCCGGGCGCGGCGGTGCGAGTGTGCGGGCCATGAGGTCATCCCCCCAGCTTCTTGCGGTCGTTGCGGGAGACGAGCGCCTGGACGCCGCCGATCAGGAGGAGCAGCAGGAGCATCACCCACGCGATCGCCGAGGCCTGCCCCAGGGCGCCGGTCACCCAGCCCTTCTCGTACATCAGCAGGCTCAGCGTCTGGAACTGGTTGCCGCTCCCGCCGCTGATCCCGACGCTGCCGCCGTACAGCATCGGCTCGCCGAACAGCTGGGTGGCGCCGATCGTGGAGACGATGATCGTGAAGAGGATCGTCGGCCGGATCGAGGGGATGGTGACGCTGAGGAACTGGCGCCACCGCGACGCCCCGTCGAGCGAGGCCGCCTCGTAGAGGTCCTGCGGCACGGCCTGCATGGCGGCCAGGTAGATCAGCGCGTTGTAGCCGGTCCAGCGCCAGGTCACGATCACCGAGATCGCGATCTGCGCCGGCCACTTGGACGACTCCCAGTCCACCGGGCCGAGACCGGTCCAGCCGAGGAGGCCGTTGATCATCCCGTAGTCGGTGTTGAAGAGCTGGGCGAAGACCAGGGTCGCCGCCGCGATCGACGTGGCGTACGGGGCGAGGATCGCGACCCGGAAGAAGCCCCGGCCGCGCAGCCTGTAGTTCAGCAGGTGCGCCAGGCCCAGGGCCATGAGCAGCTGCGGAACGGTCGAGAGGACCCCGATGGTGAAGGTGTTGAGGAGCGCGTTCCAGAAGAACTCGCTGGTCGCCAGGTCGGTGTAGTTCTCCAGGCCCTTCCATGTCGGATCGCCGCCGAGCTCGACCCGGTTCAGCGAGAGCCAGCCCGTGTAGATCAGCGGGAAGAGCCCGAAGGCGGCGAAGGCGAGGAAGAACGGGGCGATGAAGACGTACGGGATCGCCTTGAGGTCCCAGCGGTAGAGCCTGCTGCGCAGGCCGCCGGGGGCGGGGCGGCGGCGCCGGGAACCAGGGGAGCCGGGGGAGGAGGGCGGTGCGGCGGGCGGCGGGGTACCGGCCCGCCCCGCCCGAACGGAGGTGGCCACGGGGGCGTCCTTCCAGGTCGATGCGTGCGGTGGTGCGGACGGTGCCGGTCCGCCGCCCGGCAGGCGGCGGCGGACCGGCGGGCGCCCCCGCTAGTGGTCGATCTTGTCGTCGACCAGCTTCTTGACGTTCTCCCAGGCCTTGGCCGGGTCGGTGCCGCGCTGCTCGATGTCGAGGATGCCGTTGTCGGTGAGGAAGGTCTTCACCTGGCCGTCGTAGCGGCTGATGGCGGCGGGGGTGATGCCGGCCGCCGCGCTGGAGAAGATCTTGCCGACCGGCGTGTCCCCGAAGTACGGCAGCTTCGCCTCCTGGACCGCCGAGGAGAGGAGGGTGTCCTTGGAGGAGGGGATGTTGCCGTTGACCGCGAACACCTTGGCGTGCTGCTCCGGGGCGGTCAGCCAGGCGGCCAGCTCGGCGGCCTCCTTGGTGTGCTTGCCGGCCTTGGGCACGGCGAGGAAGGAGCCACCCCAGTTGCCGGCGACCGGCGGCGCGGCGATGTCCCACTTCCCCTGGTTGGCGGGGCCCGCCTGGTCCTTGATGATGCCGGTCATCCAGCTCGGGCAGGCGACCGTGGCGAACTTCGAGTTCTTGAAGGCCGCGTTCCACGTGCCCTTCTCGTCGAACTGGCGCAGCTTCGCGGTGAGTCCGCCCCGGGCCGCCTTCACGGCCGTGTCCCAGGCCTTCTTCACGCCGGGGCTGTTCTCCCAGTCGAGCTCGCCGTTCGCGTTGGCGTACTGCACCGGGTCGCTGGAGACCACGGCGTTGAACAGGCCGCTCGCCGAGTCGTGGAAGGCGGTGCCGGCGGGCGCGGCCGCCTTGTACCGCTCGCCGGTCGCGAGGAACTTGGACCAGTCGCCGGCCCACAGCTTGGCGACCTCGTCGCGGGCGGTGGGCAGCTTGGCCTTGGCGAAGAGGTCCTTGTTGTAGCAGATGGCCATGGGGCCGATGTCGGTGCCCAGACCGATGACCCTGCCGTCCGCCGTCGTCGCCTGCTTGACCTTCCAGTCGAGGAAGTCGCCGAGGTCCGCGCCGCCCTGCTTGCCCAGGTCGACCCACTTGTTCGCCATGGCGGTGCCGGTCGCCTCGGCGATGTAGCCCACCTCGACGGCCTGGATGTCGGCGACGCCGCTGTTCTGGGAGAGGCGCAGCTTCAGCGTGTCCCAGTACTTCTGGCCGTCGGAGACGTTCGACTCCTCGATCTTGATGTTCGGGTGGAGCCGCTCGTACTCGGAGTAGAGCTTGGCGCCGGTCTTGTCGTCGTAGCCGAAGGAACCGAAGGTCCCGATCCGCAGCGTGATCTTCCCGCCGCCCTGGCCGCTCGCGCCGTCCTTGCCACCGTCGCCGTCGCTGCCGCAACCGGTGAGCAGGGTCGTGCCGGTCACGACGGCGGCGATCGCCGCGATCGCCGCACGGCGTCCGCGTCTGCTGCTGGAAGTGCGCATTCCACTCTCCTCGTCCAAGGTGGTGCTCTCTGTGCGCCAGGAGGCCCGGCCGGCCGATCGCGGCTCGGCGGTGCCCGCCGGGGCCTGTGTCGTAAGCGCTGTGTCGCAAGGCTGTGTCGCGTGTGTGGTGCGTCGGTGCGGCACCCCTATGGGAGCGCTCCCACG
This sequence comes from Streptomyces sp. NPDC059695, assembly GCF_042733785.1. Classification (NCBI taxonomy): domain Bacteria; kingdom Bacillati; phylum Actinomycetota; class Actinomycetes; order Kitasatosporales; family Streptomycetaceae; genus Streptomyces; species Streptomyces sp. NPDC059695. The sequence continues at coordinate 124,606 of NZ_JBHWFF010000015.1, forward strand.
TCGTTGCCGGAAGGTTGCTGCCTGGCGGGTGCGGGTGTCAAGAGATGAACGCGGATTCGTTACCGGAAGGTTTTCCGGGGGTTTCGTGACACCTCGACGCCTCCGGGCCGTCATCTCCTGAACGCGGGCGCGTGGCGCGGGACGGTCGCCGTGGACTAGTTTGGGAGCGCTCCCATCCCTCCGCGGGTCATCGGTGAGCAGCGCGTTGTCCTACGAGGGGAGTTCGGGAGTCGTGAACGGACGGCGGAGCGGCAGGCCCACCCTGGAGCAGGTCGCGTCCAGGGCCGGGGTCGGCCGGGGCACGGTCTCCCGGGTGATCAACGGCTCCCCCCGGGTGAGCGAGCGGACCAGGACCGCCGTCGCCCGTGCCGTCGCCGAACTCGGCTATGTGCCCAACCAGGCGGCCCGCGCCCTCGCGGGCAGCCGCACCGACGCGATCGCGCTCGTCATCCCGGAGGCCGAGGCCCGCCTCTTCGCCGAGCCCTACTTCCTCGACCTCATGCGCGGCGTCGGCGCCGAACTCGCCGGGGCGGACAAGCAGCTCCTGCTCACCCTGGTCCGCAGCGAACGGGAGCGGCAGCGCTTCGAGCAGTACCTCGCCGCCCAGCGCGTCGACGGAGTGCTGCTCGCCTCGGTCCACGCCGACGACCCCCTCCCCGACCGCATCAGGGAACTGGGCCTCCCCGTCGTGATGAACGGCCGCCGCGCGGAGGCCGAGCCCGTGCCGTACGTGGACTCCGACAACATCGGCGCGGGGCGGACCGCCGTCGCCCACCTGGTGGGCCGCGGCCGCAGCCGCATCGCGACCGTCACCGGACCCCTCGACATGTACGTGGCGCGGGCCCGGCTCGGCGGCTACCGGGCCGGCCTCACGGAGGCCGGACTCCCGCCCGACGAGACCCTCGTCGCGGCCGGAGACTTCACGGAGGAGGGCGGCCGGCGGGCCATGCGCCTGCTGCTCGCCCGGAGGCCCGACCTGGACGCCGTCTTCGCCGCCTCCGACGTGATGGCCGCGGGCGCGCGCGGAGCCCTGCGCGAGGCGGGCCGCCGGGTACCGGAGGACGTGGCCCTGGTCGGGGTCGACGATTCACCGGTCGCGCGGCTCATGGACCCGCCGCTGACGAGCGTGCGCCAGCCGATCGAGGAGATGGGCCGCACGATGGCGCGGATGCTCCTCAGGGACATCGCGGAGACCGCTCCGGCGGAGCCGCTCCGGCGCGTGCTGCCGACGGAGCTGATCGTGCGGGAGTCCTGCTGACCCTTCTGACGGCTGAGGCGGCCTGCGCGCACGGACGACCCCGGGAGATCCGGATCGGATCCCCCGGGGCCTGGCGTACCGAGACGGGCTACAGGGCCGGGTACGCGTTCTTCAGGAGTTCCTGGAACTGGGCCGAGAACCACTGGCCCGAGATCGGGGCGTCCGGCAGCGCGCCCGACATGCTGTTCCCGTTACGGGCGTTGCCCGTGTACGTGGGGTCGCACATGCGGTCGAAACCCTTGCCCTCGTTGTTCGGGATCTCCTTGGAGGCGCCGTCGGACTCGCCCGGGGGCTTCATCCAGACGTACGCGTCGATGCCCGCGGCCGGCGCCGCCTGGGGCCGCTCGCCGAGACCCGCGCCGGACTGGTTGCACCAGTTGCCGAGGTGGATGCGACGGTCGTACTTGCCGCCGTCGACGTACGTGTCCACGGTGGTCGTCGGGCCCGCGGCGGTGGGCCGGGCGGAGCCGCCCCAGCCGTTGCGGGAGGTGTCGATCAGCATGCCGAGGCCGCTGTCGAAGCCGAGCGAGACCAGCTTGGCGCGCATGGCCTGGGCGTACGACAGCTCGTCGGTGTAGCGGTTCCAGTCCACCCACTTGGACTGGCGCACGGAGACGCCGTTCACGCTGTCGCCGATCGTGAAGTGGTCCTCCTTGAGGGCGCTGTAGTTGGCGGTGTTGACGATGAACCCGTGCACGTTCGCCACGGTCGAGCCCTCGGCCGTGGCGGCCTGCTTGAAGAGTTCGGCCGAGGAGCCGAAGTTGTCGTCCCAGCCCAGCCAGCCGTGGTGGCCGGCGTCGATGTAGTTGTAGACGTTGCCGATCGCGCCGAACTTCTTGAGCGCGTAGCCGACGCCGGTGATGTAGTTTCCGTTCGCCTTCATGACGTCGCAGTTGGCGGTGGCCGTGGGGCGCCCGGAGACGTTGGTGACCAGGTTGGGCAGCGAGTCGATCTCGACCGTGGTGACGATCCGCAGCCCCGCGTACTTCGCGTCGGCGAGGATCGCGGCGATCGGGTCGATGTACTCGGTCTTGTAGCGGCCGATCTCCGTGGGCCCGAGCTCGCCGTTGGAGGCGAGTGCGGCGCAGTCGCGGCCGGGCAGGTCGTAGATGACCAGCTGGACGACCAGCTCGCCGGAGCCCTTCTGCTTCAGGGCCTCGTCGAGGTGGGCGCGCAGGCCCATGGAGGAGCTGGAGCCGTTGATCGCGGCGATCCGGTCCAGCCAGACGCCGGTGGGCTGGTTCGAGACCTTGGTGCCGCCCGGCTCGGCCGCCGCCTTCGCGGACCATTCGGGGTTCACGTACACCTTGGCGCCGGCGTAGGGGTTGTCCACCCTGGTGCCGGGAGGCGGGGTGGTCGGCGGAGTGGTCGGCGGTGTGGTGGGGGGTGTGGTCGGCGGGGTCGTCGGGGGCGTCGTGGGCTCGGTGGCGCCGTTGCAGACGACCCCGTTCAGCTTGAAGGTCGCCGGCACGGCGTTGGTGCCGCTGTAGGAGCCGTTGAAGCCGAAGGAGGTGGAACCGCCCGTCGCCAGGGTCCCGTTGTAGGAGAGGTTCCTGGCCGTGACGGCGGCGCCCGACTGGGTGAGGGTGGCGTTCCAGCCCTGGGTGACCTGCTGGTTGCCGGCGTAGGACCACTCCAGGGTCCAGGCGGCGACCGGATCACCGGTGTTGGTGACGGTCACGTTGGTGCCGAAGCCGGTGTTCCACTGGTTGGTGATCTGGTAGTCGACCTTGCAGCCGGGGGTGGCGGCACCGGCGGTGGCGGTGCCGAAGACGGTGGCGGTGGCGCCGGTGGCGGTGATGAGGCCGAGTGCCGCCAGGAGGGCGGTGCGGCTGGTGCGACTGGTGCGGTTCATGCGGGTGGGGGTTCCTTTCCGGGGGTGTGGTCGTGCGGGTGGGGTCGTACGGGTGTGGTGGTGTGGACGTGGTGGTGCGCTCGTGGTGGAAGGGGCGCGGTCGGTCAGGGGGTGAGGGCGCGCAGGTGGTCGCGCAGCCCGATGCCGAACGCGGTGGGAGTGCCGTCGTACGAAGTGATCAGCGCTGGACCGGAGTTGCAGTTCCAGGTGTTCCAGGTCCAGCCCAGGTACGAGAGGCCGCGGTCGTCGAACCACTTCATGACGCGGTCGACGAACGCGTGTCCGCAGGTGTTCTCGCCGATCTCGCCCGCGAGGAGGGGGACCTCCGCGGCCACCGGTGCGAGGGTGGCGTTCCAGCACGTCTCGTCGGAGCAGGTGTTGAAGTTGTAGACGTGCCAGGCGGCGGCCAGTCGGCCCGCCGGGTCCGTGGGGCGGTACGTGAGCCACTGGCTGAGGTCGTTGGAGTACGCCAGGCCCGGGACGAGGACGAGGTTCGTCGCCCCCGTGGCGCGGACGGCGTCCACCAGGTCCTGCATGCCCGCGACCTCGTAGCCGATGCCGGGGCAGGTGCCCCCGTCGCGCCAGCAGGCCCAGGCCTGCGCCGCGGTGGGGATGGCCCGGTCCGGGTAGGGCTCGTTGAACAGGTCGAAGACGACCCGCCGGTCGTTCTTGAAGGTGTTCGCGACCGAGGTCCAGAACGCGGGGGTGTACTGGGCGTCCGGCATCGGCTTCTGGCAGGAGGCGTGCACGTCGGAGCAGGCCGCCGAGTTGCCGGTGTACTGGCCGTGGGTCCAGTGCAGTTCGACCACGGGGGTCATGCCGTGGGCGAGCACCCTGGACACCAGGTCCTTGACGGCGGCGACGTAGTTCGCGCCCCGGTACTCGGGTTTGACGGTGTCGAGGCCGAGCCAGCACTCCTCGTTGAGGGGGATGCGGACCGTGTTGGCCTTCCAGCCGGCGATGGCCCGGACGGACGCGTCGTCGACGGGACCGTCGAAGAAGCCGTGGCCCTGGACGCACATGAACTCGCCGCCGGAGCGGTTGACGCCGAGGAGGCGGCGGGTGGCGCCGTTCTGGTCGGTGAACCGGTTGCCGGAGACGGTCAGTTCGGGCGCTCCGGTGACGGGAGTCGGGGGTGTGGTCGGGGGAGTCGGCGTGGTCGGCGCGACCGTCGGGGTGGTCGGAGTCGTAGGGGTCGTAGGAGTCGTGGGAGTCGTGGGAGTCGTCGGGGTGGGTGTTGTCGGCGTCGGTGCGTCCGTCGTACAGGGCGTGCCGTTGAGCGTGAACGCGGTCGGTGCCGTGTTGGCGCCCGTCCAGGAGGCGATGAAGCCGCCCGAGACCTTCGCGCCCGTGCCGAGCGTGCCGTTCCAGCTCTCGTTGACGACCGTGACGGACGCCCCGGACTGGGACCAGGTGCCGCCCCAGCCCTGGCTGATCACCTGGCCGGCGGGGAAGGCGAAGCCGAGGCTCCAGCCGGTCAGTGCGGCACCGTTGTTCGTGACGGACACAGCACCCTGGTAGCCGCCGGACCACTGGCCGGCGACCGAGTACTCCACCGTGCAGGCGGGTGCGGCCGAGGCTCCGGCGGCCGTACCCATGACGGCGAGAGCGGTGCTCGCCGTCGTGAGCGCCACTCCTGCGAGCAGCGCGGACAGACGTGGGGGATGTCGCATGAGCGAGTCCTCACAGCGAGGGCACAGCCCTGACGGCGTGCCGACTGGATGGAATCGCTCCCACTGGGTCGGGGCAGACCGTAGCGTCAACAGCCGCCAAGCAAAAGAGGAGTTGAGTAAATTCCCCGGTTTTTGGCTTCGACTCCTCACACACCTTGACGGCGTTGGGCCCCAACTGCACAGTGGGAGCGCTCCCACTGGTTCATTGCTTGACCGTCGCACGGCCGCACCGCCGCACGTCGCACCGTCAGCACGTCGCACCCCCGACCTTCGAGCCGCGAGGAGAACCACCGGCATGCCACGCCTCCCGCCACGCCCCCGACCATCCGCCGGATCCGGCTTGCGGTTGACGCGGCGTCAACTCCTACGGTTCTCGTACGGGGCCGGAGACACCGGCCCCCGGCGAGGAAGGACACCGTCATGGCCTGGTCGATCGTGGACGTGGTCCGCATGTCCGGGGTCACCTCCCGGACCCTGCGGCACTACGACGAGATCGGTCTGCTGACGCCCGCGTGGACCGCGGGCGACGGGCACCGTCACTACGAGGAGCCCCAGCTGCTGCGCCTCCAGCAGATCCTGGTCATGCGGGAGCTGGGGGTCGGCCTGCGCGAGATCCGGGACGTGCTGGACAGCGGCGCCGACCGCGTGACCGTCCTGCGCGAGCACCACGCCCGGCTGCTCGCGGAGCAGGACCGGCTCGGCACCCTGGCCCGCACGGTCGCCCGCACCATCGCCGAACTCGAGGAAAGCGAGGACCAGGACATGGTGAGCGTGAACCGCCCCGAGAACCTCTTCGAGGGCTTCCGGCCCGACCCGGCGATCGAGGCCGAGGCGCGGGAGCGGTGGCCGGAGGCGTACGAGCGGTCCCGGCGGGTCGTGGAGGGGATGAGTCCCGAGACCACCGAGCAGTGGCAGCGCGAGGCCACCGCGCAGATGATCCGCTTCGCCGAGCACATGGCCGCCGGCACGCCCGTCGACGACCCGTCGGTCCAGGCCGAGGTCGACGGCCACTACAAGGACGTCTGCCGGTTCTGGACGCCGAACGCCGAGGCGTACCGGGGGCTCGCGCGGACCTACGTCGAGGACGACCGGTTCCGCGAGAACTTCGACCGGATCGCCGTCGGGCTGGCCGACTACCAGCACCGGGCGATGACGCTCTACGCGGACACCCGGCTGAGCTGAGCCGGAATCCGGGCGGGCGGCCCCCGAGCGGGAGTCGCCCGGGGGCCGCCCGCGACGTCGGGCCGGCCCCCGCTCGCCCGCGCGGCGGGGGGGGGGCGGGGCGCGGGGGGGGCCCCCCCGGGGGGGCGGGGGGGCCGCGGGCCCCCGGGGGGGGGGGGGGGGGGCGCCCCGGCGGGCGATCCGCCGGGGGTTCGCGGACGGGATCGTCGTCGGTGACGGGCCGACCAACGGCCCGCGGACACCGAGGACCGCGCCATGAAGACGTTCTTCCACGCCCTGGGCCGGACCCCGGCCGCCCCGGAGCGGGCCCTGGCCGCGCAGGGCCGTGCACCGGTCCCTGCGGACCGGACCCGGGCCGTCCCGGGCCAGACCCCGGCTGCCCCGGGCCAGACCCCGGCTGCCCCGGACCAGACCCCGGCTGCCCCGGGCCAGACCCCGGTGGCCCCGGGCCGGGCCCCGGCAGCCCGGGACCGGACGCCGGCCGCCCCGGGCCTGGCCCCGGTCGTTCCGAGCCTGACCCCGGCCGCCCCGGGCCGGATCCGATCCGCCTGGCGTGCCGCCCACGCGCCCGTGCCGGGCGTCTCCCGCCGCATGCGGCTCCTCGCCCTCGCCGTGCCGTCGACCGTTCTCCCGGCGAGCCTCTGGCGCCTTCCCGCCGCCTTCGACGCCGGGATCGGCATCGGAGAGCGGGCGTACATCGTCTTCCTCTCCCTCTTCTCCGAGGCCGTCGCGTTCACCGCGATCGGTCTCGTCGCCCCGTGGGGCGAGGTCGTTCCCTCCTGGGTCCCCGCCCTCCGGGGCCGCCGGATCCCTCCCGCGGCGGTTCTCGTCCCCGCGGCCCTGGGTGCGACGGCCCTGACGGTCCTGTGGACCGGACTGTCCCTCGCCATCCAGCTGACGGGCACCACGATCCGCGGTGACACGCTCCCCGCCGACTTCCCGAGCGAGGTCGGCGGCTGGACGGCCTTCTCCTTCTACGTCTGCTACGCCCCGCTCGTGCTGTGGGGCCCGTTCCTCGGCGTGCTCACCGTCGCGTACGGCAGGCGGCGCCGCGACCGCCCGTGACCCCGGCACGGACATCCGCCCGGGGTCCCGGAATCGACATCAAGGACGCGTCAATCGTCATGATCTTGGTGTTGGTGCGGATGAGGGACGTCCTGGCAGGCTGGGGCCATGGACATCTTCGAGACGACACGCGGTGCCGTGCGGGGCTTCCGGGCCTCCGGAGAGGTCGTCGCCGCGCTCGGAATCCCCTACGCCGCACCGCCGTTCGGTGCCCTCCGGTTCCGGGCGCCCGCCCCCGCCGCCCCGTGGACCGGAGTACGGGACGGCACGGCGTTCGGCCCGGTCGCCCCGCAGTCGGCGGAGCTGCCCGGCTCACCGGCGTGGTCGCCCGGTGACGAGGACATCCTCACCGTCAACGTGTGGACCCCCGCACCGGACGGCGGCTCCCTGCCCGTCCTGGTCTGGATCCACGGCGGCGCCTACGCGTTCGGCTCCTCGGCGCAGCCGGACTTCGACGGCCTGGCCCTCGCCCGTGCCGGCCTGGTCGTGGTCACCCTCAACTACCGTCTCGGCTTCGAGGGGTTCGGCCACGTGCCCGCCGACGGGAGGAACGCCTTCCCCGACAACCGGGGCCTCCTCGACCAGGTCGCCGCCCTGCGCTGGGTCCGGGAGAACATCGCCGTGTTCGGCGGGAACCCGGGCGATGTCACGGTCGCCGGCCAGTCCTCCGGGGCCGCTTCGGTGGCCTGCCTCATGGTGATGGACCGGGCGCGCGGCCTGTTCCGCCGTGCCGTCGTGCACAGCCCCGCCAGCCCGCACCACACGCCGGACATCGCCGCCGCCACCACGCGCGAGGTCGCCGCCGCTGCGGGCCGTCCGGCCACCTGGGAGGGTCTTGCCGCCACGACGCCGGAGGCCCTGGTCGCCGCGTCCGACCAGGTGGTCGAGGCGTACCGGCGCGATCCCGGCTCCGGGTCCCGTCACTACGATCCCTCGCTCCACGCCCCCGTCCTGGACGGCGACGTCCTGCCCCGCGACCCCCTCACGGGCCTCGCCGCAGGTGCCGGGCGGGAGGTGGACCTGCTCGTCTGCCACACCACGGAGGAGTACTGGCTGCTCGACGCCGTCGGCAGCAGCGCGAAGGTCACCACGGAGAGGCAACTGGGCCGATTCGCAGCGGACTTCGGGCTTCCCGACGGTCTGGTCGACGGCTACCGGGCCGTGCGGCCCGAAGCGCCCGTGCTCGACGTGTACCTGGCCGTCTTCGGCGACCTCCTCTTCGGGGAGTACGCCCACCGGCTCGCCGAGGCGCAGGTCCGGGGCGGCGGCCGGGCGTTCCTCTCCCGCTTCGACCGCCGCCGTGAGGGTCCGTCGGGTGTCGTGCGCGCCTGGCACTGCGCGGACGTCCCGTTCGCCTTCGGCAACGTCGACGAGGACTGCGTGGCCTTCCTCATCGGCGGCGCCCCCACCTCGGCCGACCGTGAACTGTCCCGCCGGATGGTGGCGGCGTGGACGGGCTTCGCCGCCACCGGCGACCCGGGCTGGCCGGCGTACGACGACATCGCGCGGCAGGTGCGGGTGTGGCGGACCGAGGAGGGGGATCCCCGGGGCGGACAGGGCGTGCCCGACGTCCCGCGCGGGCTCTGGGCCGGTGTCGGATTCCCCCTGCTCCGCCCCTGACCGCCGGGCGCGGGGTTCACGGGAAGTGTGCTGGCCGGGGCGTCTCCCGGGGAACGGCCGGGTAGCCTCGCGATCATGACGAACACTCAGCCTCTGCGTGACTCCGCCCGCCGCATACGGGACGTGCTCGGCCGCCTCGACGAGGAGCAGGACATCTGGGTGGCCACGGCCGGTGCGGCCGGGGAGCCGTACCTCGTGCCGCTCGCGTTCCTCTGGGACGCCACCCACCTGTGGCTGTGCACGCGCATCGGCAACCCCACGGGCCGCAACCTCGCCGACGGGGGCCGCGTCCGGCTCGCGCTCGGGCACACCCGGGACGTCGTCCTGCTCGACGGTGACGTCACGGTCTTCGGTCCGGAGGAGGTTCCGGTGGCGGCGGCGGACGCGTTCCACCGGAAGACGGGCTGGGATCCGCGCGGTTCGGGCCCCAGCTACCACTGGTTCCGGGTGCGTCCCACGGCCGTCGAGGCCTGGAACGAGGAGCCCGAACTGGTCGGCCGCCACATCATGCGCGACGGCGTCTGGGCGGAGGCGACCTGAACCGTCGCGTACGGAACGGCGACGCGGGCGGGGCGGGGGCCGGGTAGTCCGCCCGGCATACCGGCCCCCCGAAGCGTCCGGCGCGGGGGCGTCCGGTCACGCCGTCGGCCCCCCCCGCACCGCCGAGCCCACCAGCCACGGCTGTTGCGTGAAGAAACCGTACCGTTCAGTCTTGACGGTGAACTGGTCGGTGTAGTTCAGTCATCGGCGGAGGTGACGCGGGTTGCCTGCCGTGACGAGAGGGGCGGAGAGATGTTCGCGGTCATGTACCGGTGGCGGGTTCGTCCAGGGATGGAACAGCAGCTCGCCGACGGGTGGCACCGGGTGACCCTGGCGATCCACCAGGAGTGCGGCAGCTACGGGTCCCGGCTGCACCGGGCGGACGACGGGACCTGGGTGGCGTACGCGCGCTGGCCCGACCGCGAGACCCGGGAGCAGAGCGTGACCCCCGACCCGGAGGGCCTGGCGATGATGCGCGAGGCGATCGCGGAGTACTTCCCCGAGACCCGCCTCACCCTCGTCGACGACCTCCTCGCCGAACCCGAGCCCGAGCTCGAGGCCGGCTAGGCCTCCAAGATCCGGCCTCCACCCGGTCGAGGAGGACCGGGAGCGCTTCACGTCGCGAACGGATTCCCGTGGCCGGGAAGATGCCCGCCCGGCGGAAGGTACCGCTTGCGTCCGTTCTCGTCGGTCACCGGTGTGAACCCGGCCGCCTCGAGCCGGGCGGTGTACGTGACGTTGAGGCGTCGGGTGATGACGAACATCACGGACAGCAGAGCCGCCATCGCGAGCAGGAAGACTCCGCCGATGGTGAGGGCGTCGATCGTGCCCTCGCCGAAGTCGCCGCCCAGGTCCACGGCGGCCAGGATGAGCAACACGACGATGAACACCAGCTGTTGCCTGGGTGAGTACTTCCGGTCGAGGTCAAGGACCATGCGGGCCTTGAGGATCTCGATCGCCTCGGGCACGAGCGGCGGTAACGAGCGCCCGTCGGCGGCCCGCGGATAGCGGGCCCGGTTCTCCGCGGCGCGCGCCCGGGCCTGCGGGCTCGGGTCCGGCACGAGCCGCAGCGCCATCTTTCCACCGGCTTCGTTCAGGTCCGCGTACGCGTACCCGAACTGCTCGGCGAGGAAGGCGAGTCGGGTGAGTCCCCCCATCGTCGTCATGAGGGTGAGCTCGACCGTCTCCTCCCCGCTCTCCATCTGCCGCAACATCTTCCGTACATGCTTCTTCCGCACGCGGTGCTCCCCCCGGTCGACACGCTGCGGCCAGCTTGCCACAGCGCCATGTCCAGGGGACGTCGGCCCGCCGAAGCGGCTCAGGCCCCCGTCACCAGCACGACCTCCAGGGTCCGTGGGCCGTGGACGCCCTCCACCCGGTCGAGTTCGATGTCGCTCGTGGCGGAGGGGCCGGAGATCCAGGTCAGGGGCCGTCCCGGGGCGAGCCGGGGGAGCGCGAGCGGCACCGAGGCCACCACCTGCTCCGGGGCCCGCACCACGCAGAGGTGCAGGTCCGGGACGAGCGTGAGGGCCCGGCGGCCCTGGCCCGGACCTCCGTCGAGGACGATCGTGCCGGTCTCGGCGATCGCCACCGCGCACCCCGTCACCACGGCGTCCGTGCCGTCGAGCGCGTACGGATCCAACGGGGGCTCGTCGTGCCGCCGCACGGCCTCGGTCGCGGCGAGCCACGCGTCGGGCAGGCCGGGCGGGACGACGACGCTGCGGGCGCCGTGCTCCGCGAGCAGCCTCGCGACGAGCCCGGCCAGGTCGCCCGGCAGGGTGCGGTGGACGTGCGCCCGGTAGTCGGCGAGGTTCTCGTGGAGGAGGTCGAGCAGGGCGTCCGGGTCGTCCGGGGTGTGGCTGGTGCGGTAGTCGCGGGCGACGGGCACGGCCTCGGGCGCGCCCGCGACGGCGGCACGGACCCGGGCGAGGATCCGTGCGCGGGAGTCGGTCATGTGCGGTGACTCCTCACGGAGTTGGGGAGTGTGGTGAGCGGGGCTTCATGTGCGCGGGCTCGCGAGCTGGAGCGTCATGTGCGCGGGCTCTGCGTGGAGTTGGGGGGTGAGGTGACCGGGAGCGTCATGTGCGCCGCCTCTGAGTGGAGTTGAAGGGCGCGGTGACCGGTTGTGTCATGTGCGGTTCTTCCTCCACCAGTCGCGGAACGGTTCGGCCGGGAGTTCGGGAAGGTCGCGGTGGTCGGTCCACTGGCGGGCGCCCGGGCCGGGCAGCCGTCGCGGAAGCGCCTTCCGGGCCGCCGACGCGAGCCGCTCCCCGGTGACGAGCGCGCCCGGGTGGTCCAGCACCCAGGTGGACGCCCTGATCGCGGCCCGCTCCAGGCGGTGGCCCTTCCCGCCCTCCTGGGCCACCTTCTCCCGCAGGTGCACCAGCACTTCGGGGATGTCGATGGCGACCGGGCACACCTCGTAGCAGGCGCCGCACAGGGAGGAGGCGTACGGAAGGGAGGCGTCGACCTCGCTCGCCGTGCCCCGCAGCTGCGGCGTCAGGATCGCGCCGATCGGACCGGGGTAGACCGAGCCGTACGCGTGACCCCCGGCCCGTTCGTACACCGGGCAGACGTTCAGGCAGGCCGAGCAGCGGATGCACCGCAGCGCCTGCCGCCCGACCTCGTCGGCGAGGGCGTCGGTGCGCCCGTTGTCGAGGAGCACCAGATGGAAGGTGTCCGGGCCGTCGCCGTCGGTGGTCCCGGTCCACATGCTCGTGTACGGGTTCATCCGCTCGGCGGTCGAGGAGCGGGGGAGCGTCTGGAGGAAGACCTCCAGGTCCCGCCACTCCGGCACCACCTTCTCGATGCCGACGACCGAGATGAGCGTCTCGGGCAGCGTGAGGCACATGCGGCCGTTGCCCTCGGACTCCACCACCACGAGCGTGCCGGTCTCGGCGACCATGAAGTTGGCTCCCGAGATCCCGACCTTCGCCCGCAGGAACTTCTCCCGCAGGTGCAGCCGGGCCGCCTCCGCGAGATCGGCCGGGGTGTCGCTCAGTCCCTCCGGTGCCGGACGGCCCCAACTCCCCATCCTCTCCCGGAAGATGTCTCGGATCTCGCCGCGGTTGCGGTGGATGGCGGGGACCAGGATGTGCGAGGGCCGGTCCTCGCCGAGCTGCACGATCAGCTCCGCGAGGTCCGTCTCGTAGGCGGCGATGCCCTCGGCCTCCAGGTGCTCGTTGAGCCCGATCTCCTGGGTGGCCATCGACTTGACCTTGACGACCTCGGTCTCCCCGGTGGCGCGCACGAGGTCCGTGACGATCCGGTTCGCCTCCGCCGCGTCGGCCGCCCAGTGCACGGTGCCGCCCGCCGCCGTCACCGACTCCTCCAGCCGGAGCAGGTACGTGTCGAGGTGACGGAGCGTCCGGTCCTTGATCCGCCGGCCCGCCTCGCGCAGCGCGGCCCAGTCGTCCAGCTCGGCCACGGCGCGCGCCCGCTTGTCCCGGATGGTGTGGGTGGCGTGCCGGAGGTTGGCGCGCAGCGTCGGGTTCCCCACGGCCTCCCGCGCCGCCTCGGGAAAGGCCGGCATGCCCACGAAGGTTCCGCTCATCGCCAGGGCTCCTCTTCCGTGCTCGCCAGGATCTCCGCCAGGTGCAGGGCGCGCAGCGGCGCCTTCTGCCGTCTCAGCATGCCGCCCACGTGCAGCAGACAGGAGTTGTCCGCGCCGCACAGCACCTCGGCGCCCGTGGACAGCGCGTTCGTGATCTTGTCGGCGCCCATCGCCGCCGAGACGTCCGGGTTCTTCACCGCGAACGTGCCGCCGAAGCCGCAGCACTCCTCCGCGCCCGGCAGCTCCACGAGCTCCAGGCCCTTCACCGCCTCCAGGAGCCGCCGCGGCCGGTCGCCGAGCCCGAGGAGGCGCAGCCCGTGACAGGACGGGTGGTACGTCACCCGGTGCGGGAAGTACGCACCCACGTCCGTCACGCCGAGCACGTCCACCAGGAACTCCGTCAGCTCGTGCACGCGCGGCGCGAGCCCTGCCGCGTCCGCGCCGAACGACGGGTAGTGGTGCCGCACCATCGCCGCGCACGAGCCGGACGGGGTGACGACGTGGTCGTACCCCTCGAAGGCCCTGACCGTGCGCCGTACCAGCGGCTCGGTCTCCGCCCGGTAGCCGGTGTTGAACTGCGGCTGCCCGCAGCAGGACTGCGCCGCCGGGAAGTCGACGTCCACGCCCAGCCGTTCGAGGAGTCGGAGCGTGGCCACGCCCGTCGAGGGGAAGACGGCGTCGTTGACGCAGGTGACGAAGAGAGCGACACGCATCACGGTTCCTCGGGGACGGTCCGGGTCGGGCGGCGGCCCTGTCCCAGGCGGCGCCGTCGCCCTGCGGTACGCAGTGTGGCAGGGCCGCGCGCGAGAGGCGGTTCAGCGCACGCCGAGCAGGTGCTCCAGGGCCAGTTGGTCCAGGTGCTCGAAGGCCATCGAGCGCGCAGCGGCGGCGTCCGGGTCGAACGTCTCGTACGCCGTGGGGTCGGCGAGCAGCCCCGCGAGTCCGTCGGCGGCCGTGGGGAGGGCGAGCTCGGGCAGCCGGGAGGCGGCGAGCGCCGCGACCACGTCGGGGTCGGCGCGGAAGGCCGCGGCGCGCTCCTTGAGCATCAGGTAGTTCCGCATGCAGTTCCGCGCGGACTCCCACACGCCGTCGAAGCCGTCCGTGCGCACCGGCTTGAAGTCGAAGTGGCGGGGGCCCGCGTATCCGGCCGTCTCCAGCAGGTCCACCAGCCAGAACGCCTGGCGCAGATCGCCCGCGCCGAAGCGGAGGTCCTGGTCGTACTTGATGCCCGACTGGCCGTTCAGGTCGATGTGGAACAGCTTGCCGGCCCACAGCGCCTGCGCGATGCCGTGCGGGAAGTTGAGCCCGGCCATCTGCTCGTGGCCCGTCTCGGGGTTCACGCCGACGAGCTCGGGGCGCTCCAGGCGTTCGATGAAGGCGAGCGCGTGCCCGATCGTGGGCAGCAGGATGTCGCCGCGCGGCTCGTTCGGCTTGGGTTCGATGGCGAAGCGCAGGTCGTAGCCCTGCTCGGTGACGTACTGGCCGAGCAGGTCGAAGGCCTCCTTCATGCGGTCCAGCGCGACTCCGACGTCCTTGGCGGCGCCGGACTCGGCGCCCTCCCGGCCGCCCCAGGCGACATAGGTGGTGGCGCCGAGCTCGACGGCGAGGTCGATGTTGCGGAGGGTCTTGCGCAGGGCGAAGCGGCGCACGTCCCGGTCGTTGGCGGTGAAGGCGCCGTCCTTGAAAACGGGGTGGGTGAAGAGGTTCGTGGTCGCCATCGGCACGGCGAGTCCGGTGCGGTCCAGGGCGGCCCGGAAGCGCTTCACGATCGCGTCGCGCCCGGCGTCCGGCGTCCCGAAGGGGATCAGGTCGTCGTCGTGGAAGGTGATGCCGTACGCGCCGAGGGCGGCGAGCCGCTCGACCGCCTCCACGGGGTCCAGGGCGGGGCGGGTGGACTCGCCGAACGGGTCGCGGCCCTGCCAGCCGACGGTCCAGAGGCCGAAGGTGAACCGGTCCTCGGGCGTGGGTGAGAAGCGCTGCGGCATGGTGTCTCCCAGCTACTGGCCGACTGATTTGTTTTCTGAGATAACTAATACGGGACGGGCCCGCTCCGCGCCAGCCCCCGGACGAGTCGAGAGATGAGGTGAGGGCGTGCCCGCGAGCCGCTCCGTCGTGATCGGCGTGGACAGCTCCACGCAGTCCGCCAAGGCCGTCGCCGTCGACGCCGACACCGGCGACCTCCTCGCCGTCGGCCGCGCCCCGCACACCGTCACCGGCTCCGCCGGGGCGCGCGAGAGCGACCCGGACCAGTGGTGGACCGCCCTCGTCACGGCCGTCCGCGCCGCCGTGCGGGACGCGGGAGTCCCCGCGTCCCGCGTCACCGGCATCGCGGTCGCCGGCCAGCAGCACGGCCTCGTCACCCTCGGCGCCGACGGCCGCCCCCTGCGGCCCGCCCTGCTGTGGAACGACACCCGCTCCGCACCCCAGGCGGCCGCCCTCGCCGCCCGCCTCGGCGGCCCCGCGGCCTGGCTGGAGCGCACCGGCTCGGTCCCCGTCGCCGCCGTGACCGCCGCCAAGTGGCAGTGGCTGCGCGAGCGCGAACCGGAGCACGCGGAGGCCGTGCGCGGCGTCCGGCTCCCGCACGACCACCTCACCGAGCGCCTCTGCGGCGTCGCCGTCACCGACCCCGGGGACGCCTCCGGCACCGGCTGGTACGGGCCCGCCGGAGGCGCCTACGACAAGGACGTCCTCGACCTCCTGGGCCTGGACCCGGCGCTGCTCCCGGCCGTCGCCGCCACCGGCGCCGGCCGCGCCGGCACCCTCACCCCGGCCGCCGCCGAAGCCCTCGGCCTGCCCGGGACGGTCGCCGTCGCCGCCGGGACCGGCGACAACATGGCCGCGGCCGTCGGACTCGGGCTCGGAGGTGCCGGACTGCTCGACCACCCGGTCGTCAGCCTCGGCACCTCCGGCACCGTCTTCGCCGCGACCCGGACCCGCCCGGCCGCCCCCGGACTCTCCGGGTTCGCGGCCACCGACGGCACGTACCTCCCGCTCGGCTGCACCCTCAACTGCACGCTGGCCGTGGACCGGTTCGCCACGCTGCTCGGCCTCGACCGCGAGGACGCCGCACCGGGCGGCGGCGTCGTGGTCCTCCCGTACCTGGACGGCGAACGCACCCCCGACCTCCCGCACGCCGCCGGTCTCGTCACCGGCCTCCGCCACGCCACCGCACCGGGCGCGATCCTCGGCGCCGCGTACGAGGGGGCGGCCTTCACCGTGCTGCGCGCCCTCGACGAACTCCTCGCCGCCTGCGGCCTCGACCCGGCCGCGAGCGCCGTACGGGACCGTCCGCTGCGCCTGATCGGCGGCGGCGCGCGCGGCCGGGCCTGGACCGGGACCGTCCGCAGACTCTCCGGGCGCCCCCTCGTCGTCCCCGCGGCCGGGGAACTCGTCGCCCTGGGCGCCGCGGCCCTCGCCGCGGCCTGCGTCACCGGCGCCGACCCCGTGGCGCTCGCCACCGCCTGGGGCACGGGCACGGGGGAGCTGCTGCCCCCGGTCCCCCGCGACGAGGAGACCTGGGAACGGATCGCGGGCGTGCTCGCCGAGGCGACACCGGGACTGCTCGGCTGACGGCCGTCCCCGGAAGATCGGCGGCGAACCCCTGCCCCCCGCACCGATCTCCGGGTTACCCTGCGGCAAACGACGGGGGAGGCACCATGACTTCGCTACTCATCCTGTTCGGCGTCCTCGGCGGCATCGGGGTGCTGCTGATCGTCACCCTGCTCCGCAGGGGAGGCGGCGGGTCCGACACGGTCGACGGCGTGCTCCAGGAGCAGCAGGCGCTCCGGCAGGCCCAGATCGACAAGGTCTCCTTCAACTCCTTCGCCGCACACAACTCCATGCCGACCGCGAACGACACCTACGTCCGCCGCGGCGGACGGCCCTAGGGGGGCTTGTAGATCAGGCCGGGCAGGCGGGGCCCGAGGAAGGCCGTCCAGCCCCGGACCAGAAGCGAGGAAGGCCGTCCAGCCCGGCACCAGATGCGAGGAAGGCCGTCTAGCCCAGCACCAGCAGCACCGCCAGGGCGACGAGGAGGGAGTCGACGCGGTCCAGGAGGCCGCCCGAGCCGGCGAGCCAGCGGCCGGCGTCCTTCGCCCGGGCGCCGCGCTTCACCATCGACTCCAGCAGGTCCCCGAGCGGCCCGCCGACCGCCACGGCCACCGCCGTCTGCCACGTCAGGGACGACAGCACGGCCAGGGTCAGGAGGCCGGCCGCCGCTCCGGCCAGCGTGCCGCTCCACCGCTTGGCGGGCGACAGCGGCGAGAGCCGGGGTCCGCCGAGGCGGCGCCCGGCCGCGTACGCGACGATGTCGGCGATCGACACGGCCACGAACAGGACGAGGCCCAACGCGCCCGACGGGACGAGCCCGGCCAGGACACCCAGCCACACGAGACCGAGCAGGCCAGCCCCCAGCCGGCGCAGCCCGTGCTCGGCGTCGCCGCTCAGCAGCGGTACCCCGGCGATCGCGAGCGCCCCGGCCGCCGCGACCCGGAGCACCTCCCCGGGGGCCAGCCAGGCGGTCAGGACGAGCCCGACGACGGCCGCGCCGAGCACCGCCCGGTCGGCCGGGCCCAGCCGCAGCAGCCCGCCGAACTCCAGCACCGCGACCACCCCGACCACCGCCGCGAGCACCGCGATCCCGGGTGGCCCGAGCCAGAACGCGCCCGTGACCACGGGGACTCCGAGCGCCCACACACACCAGCGCATCATCAGCTCGCGCCGCCGGGTCGCCGCCACCGCGAGCCCGCCGACCGCCAGTGCCCCGCCGAGGTAGGGCACGAGAGCGGGAACCGTCGTCACCGGGCGACCCCGCCGCCCGGCACCCCCACCGCGTCCGGCGCCGACAGCGCCGAAGCCTCCGCGCGCAGCGCGTCCAGGGCGTTCCGGCACGCCGCCACGATCCGCGCGTTCTCCGCCGTGTCGCGGACGGCGACGCGGACGGTCCGCCCCTCGAACGCCGGGGACATCGGCGACAGGTCCCGCAGGTAGACGTCGTGGCGCCGGCACTCCCGCACCAGCCGGGCGGCGCTCGGTCCGTCCGGCGGCAGGGTCACGGTGAGGAAGTTCGCCAGCCCCGCGTCGACCGACGAGAACCCGTCGAGCGACGCGAGTTCGGCGGCGAGGCCCCGGCGCAGCTCCGCGGTGCGCGCCCAGCGTTCCGCGTAGTACGCGGGGTCGCGCAAGGCCGTCACGGCGGCCAGCTGGGCCGGCAGGCTGACGGGCCACGGCGGCGTCCAGCGGCGCAGCTCCCCGGCCGTCTCCGGGTCGGCCACCAGATACGCGGCCCGCATGCCCGACAGCGCGTACATCTTCGACAGCGACGTGCACACCACGACCCGGGGATCGACCGCGGCGAGACCGGCCAGCGACTCCGCCGGGTCGACGTAGCCCAGGTACGCCTCGTCGATCCACCACCGGGTCCGCGCGGGCGACGCCTCGATCACCGCGCGCAGCGCGTCGGCGGGGGCGTGGCGGCCGGTCGGGTTGTTCGGGTTGACCACCACCACGAGGTCGTACCGCCCGTCAGCGGTCGCGGCGGCGAGCCGGGCCGGATCGAGCAGCCAGCCGTCCTCCCGGCGGAGCCGGAGCCGGTCCACCCGGCAGCCGATCACCCGCTCGGTGACGTGGGCGTACTCGCCGTAGCTCGGGTCGAGGAGCAGCACCCGGCTCCCGGGCGTCAGCCAGCGGCCGAACGCCCGGAAGATCAGATCGGACGAACCCGCCCCGACGGCCAGCGACGCGGCCGGCAGCGCGCGTGCCCGGGCGATCTCCGCGAGCAGTCCTTCCGCACCCGTCGGCGGCGAGGTCCGCGCCGCCCACCCCGGATCCTCCGCCAGCACCGCGCGGACGTCGGGGGACGGGGGGAACCAGGCGTCCAGCACGTCGGCCGCGAGCACCTGGTGACGGCGGGTCAGCGTCCGGAAGTCCGTACCGATCGCGGAGAAGAACGCGCCGCCGTGCTCGCAGCCGTCCGCGCGCGGCGCGAACTCCGCGTCCAGCCGCCAGTCGAGGCCTTCGCGCAGCCGCTCCAGGGTCCGGCCGTGACGCTCCTGGACCGTCCTCGTCAGCTCGGCCACCGAACCGGTCAACACCTCGAACGAGACCGCGCCCGAGCGGACGGTCCGCCCCACCGGCCGCAGTCCGGCCGCGAGGTACATGTCGAGCAGTTCCGTGCGGCCCATCGCCACCACCCGGCGGCCGCCCCGTGCCGCGATCCAGCGCAGCGCCGCGTACATGAGGAGCGGCGCCGCCACGGTGGACCGCCAGCGCTCCTCCACGGTCAGGATGCGGATCTCGAAGGGCGACTCCTCCGACAGGACCGGCAGTTCCTCGCGCGTCAGGTACTTGTCCAGCGCGTAGCGGCCGACCCACGGCGGGGTGAGGCTGACGAAACCGAGCCGCGTCTCCCCGCGCGCGGCCACGAGGTACACGTTGTCGCCGTCGAGCCCGTCGCTCAACCGCCCGGACGGGTGCGCCGGATGCTGGCCCAGCTCCTCCGCGTACACCCGGTGCCGCAGTTCATGGATCCAGTCGTGATCACTGGGTGTGGCGGTGCGCAGCTGTACGGCGTGGTCCATGCGTGCTCCTGTGGCGATCCGTCGTCGGCTCCCAGGATGGAGAAGCCCGGCGGACGGCACCTGAGTACGTGTACTCACTTCGCTCACCGTCGCGGGAGAGCCCGAGGGGAACGGAGCCCGGCGACCGGCCGTCGTTCACGCCGCCGGGTCCTCGCCCGTGAGCCCGTCGACCGATTCGCGGATGAGGTCGGCATGTCCCGCGTGGCGGGCGTACTCCTCGACGAGGTCCAGGAGGATGCGCCGGAGGTTGGGGCGCTCGCCGCTCCGGGTGGTGTGGGCACCGAGCTGGTCGAGGCCGCCCGTGGCGAGCGCCTGCTCGACGACGGTACGGGAGCGGGCGACCGACTCCCGCCAGAGGGCGCGCAGTTCCTCGGGGGTGTCCCCGGCGGCCGAGCGGTAGTCCCAGTCGGGCGTGCTCTCCCAGTCGACGCCGTTCCAGGGTGCGCCGACGGGGGAGCCGAGCCACAGCCGGGCGAAGTGGCTGTCCTCCACGTGTGCCAGGTGCTTGAGGAGACCGCCCAGGGTGATCGCGGACGTGCCGAGCGTGGCGCGAAGGCCGGCGGCGTCCAGGCCGGAGCACTTCCAGGCCAGGGTCGCCCGCTGGCGTTCGAGGGCGCCGAGGACGGCCGCCGCCTCGGTTCCGGCGAGGGGCGGTTCGGGCCATGTCTCCACGGTGGTCTCGGTCATGGGGAAGAGCCTAGCCAGCGGGACCGACACCGCGGCTCCCAGGGGCCCGAGGCGTCCCGGGAGCCGCGCCGGCCGGACCCTCCCGCTCAGAGTGCCGGGCGACGGCCCCACGGGCGGACCGCCTCGATCGCCGCCGCAGCGCGGAAGACGGTGACGTCGTCGTAGGTGCGTCCGACGAGCTGGACTCCGGTCGGCACGCCGGTCGAGGCGAAACCGGAGGGCACGCTCAGCACCGGACAGCGGCTGGCGATGTTGAACACCGTGGTCATCGCGGCCTCCAGGTACGAGTCCAGCTCGACCCCGCCGATCACGACCTTGGTCGAGAGGTAGTCGTCGTCGGCCCGCAGCGCCGGGACGGCCGTCGTCGGGCACAGCAGGAGGTCGTGGCGGTCGAGCAGGGCGCCGAGCGTCCGCTGCACCGACGCCTCCAGCTCCAGGCCGCGCATGATGCTCCCGGGCTCGCGGACGGCCTCGGAGGTCCGCTCGGCGAAGTCGAGCGCGTACGCGGTGAGCAGATCCCCGTGCTCCGCGGCGACCGAGGCGACGTACGGGCCGAAGACCGAGCCGAAGTGGATCATCGCGGCCTCCATCACGACGGCCCGCGTGATCGGGACCTCCACCTCCTCCACGATCGCCCCGGCCGCGCGCAGGGCCTCCGCGACCGCGCGGGTGTTGGCCTCGACCTCGGGGTCGACCGGCCAGTCCCCGAGGGTGACCGACAGCGCCACCCGCAGGCCCTCGACGCCCTCGAAGCGTTCCGGCAGGGTGAACTTCGGGCGCAGGGACACCGCGTCGAGCGGGTGCGGCCCCGCGATGACGTTCTGGAGCAGGGCGCAGTCGGCGACCGTCCGCGCCATCGGGCCGTCGTGGCAGTACGTGTCGAGGTTGAACGGCGCCATCGCCGGCACCCGGCCGTACGGCGGCTTGTAACCGACCGTGCCCGTGAATGAGGCGGGGATGCGGATGGAACCGCCGATGTCGGAGCCGGTCGCGAGCGTCGTCTCCCCGGCCGCCAGCGCGGCGCCTGCGCCGCCCGACGAACCGCCCGGACTGAACTCCAGGTTCCACGGGTTGCGCGTCACGCCCCACAGCCGCGACTGCGTGAAGGCCGCGCAGCTGAACTCCGGGGTGGTCGTGCGGGCGTGCACGATGCCGCCCGCGGCCTGGACCCGCTCGACGACCGGGTGCGTCTCGTCGGCGATCTCGTCGCGGAAGGCCAGCGAACCGTCCGTGCTGCGGCGGCCCGCGAGCGGCTGCTCCTCCTTCGTCGCGACCGGCAGCCCCTCCAGGGCCCGGGGCGCCTCCCCCTTGCCCGCGTACCGCGCCTCGGCCTCGCGCGCTCCGGCGAGGGCCAGCTCGAAGGTCCGCTCGGCGAGGGCGTTGACCTTGGACTCGACGGCCTCGGCGCGCGCGATGACCGCGGTCATCAGCTCGACCGGTGACAGGGAGCGGTCGCGGAACCGGTTCAGGGCCTCGGTGGCCGGCAGATAGGCGAGGTCGGTGGGTTCGGTCATGGTGGTGGGGCCCTTCCTGGGGCGGCGGAGGCTCGTCGCCGGGCGGCGAACCGCCTCGACGGCAGCATCGAACCGCCGTCCGTTCAGCGGGTCAACGATGTTGACGTAAGGCTTCGGCGGCGGTGGTACGCGATCGCCACCGCCGTCAGCAGCGGGGCCCAGGCCACGAGCGGCAGGTAGCAGACGTAGAGCAGGGCCTCCCGGAACGGGCCCTCGATGTGGGCGAGCGGGGAGTACGCGCCGATGCCCGCGTACACCACGTACGTGAACCAGCAGGTGAGGGCCGCGAGTCCGCACGCCCCCGCCAGCGCGGCGCAGGTCGCGCCGCGCGCGGGGACCGGGCGTCCGCCGAGGAACGGCAGGCGGCGGGGGAACACCTCGCCCCACTCCCGGACCAGCCCCAGCGTCAGGAGGGCGAGCAGCTCGGCGAGCACCGTGAGGCCGAGCTGGTACGCGGCCAGACCGAGGGTCGGATCGTCCACCCGGGCCACCGGTGCGCCGAACGTGAGGGCGACGCGCCAGAGGCCCGACGGCAGGACGACCAGCGGCACGGCGTGCGCGGCGAGGACAGCCCAATGGGGCACGTCCGGAAGGGCCTTGAGCTTCATCATGGGACCCAGCCTGGCCGAGGGCCCACGCCCCGGGCGTCGTCCCGGGGGCCGCTCCGGCTCCGCCGCGCGGGGGAGGGCGTCTCCTCCCCGCCGGCACCTCTTTCCCTCCGGTACCTCTTCCCCGCCGCCGTCCCAGGTGTCGACGTCTCAGGCGTCGGCGGCCCGGCGCTGGTGGACGCGCAGGTGCAGGGTCGCCAGGTCGAGGAGCGGGGTCGCCACACCGAGGGCGCGCGCCCGCGCCGTCAGGTCGCCGAAGAGGTGCTCGACCTCGGTGGGGCGGCCCGCCACCAGATCGCGGTAGAGGGACGGCACCATCGGCGAACCCGGCGCGGACACCACGGCCAGCGTCGCCGCCCGCTCCTCCTCCGGTACGGGGTGTCCGGCCGCCGCCGCGACCGCGGCGGCCTCGTCGAGCACCGCCGGGCCCAGGGCCGGACCGCCCTCCGCGTCGTACACCTCGCCCACCGTGCCGCGCATCAGGCTCGTCACCGCGCCGAACGTCGTGATGAACACCCACTTGTGCCACATCGCCGTGAGGACGTCGGCCGGTACCGGCGCGTCGATCCCCGCGCCCTCCAGGACCTCGCGGATCCGCCCCACGCGCGCGGACACCGTCCCGGCGGGAACGTCCTGCTCGCCGAAGGCCAGATGGGCCAGCGGGGCGAGCCGGCGGATGTCGCCCGCGTCGTCGAGGGTGGTGACCACCTTGGCGACGCCGCCGAGCACGGCCCGCGCGCCGAAGCGGGCGTTGAGGACGTCGATGTGGGCGAGGCCGTTGAGGAGCGGTACGACCGCCGTGTCCGGTCCGACGGCGGGCGCCACGTCCTCGATCGCCCGGTCGAGGCCGGTGGACTTCACGGACAGCAGCACGAGGTCGTACGGCTCGCGCAGCTCGCCGGCCGTGACGAGCCTGGGCTCCACCGTCCATTCCCCGTCCCGGCCCACGACCCGCAGCCCGCGCTCGCGCAGCGCCGCCGCACGGGCCGGGCGGACCAGGAAGGTGACGTCCTCGCCGGCGCGGGCGAGCAGGGCGCCGAAGTAGCCACCGGTGGCACCGGCGCCGACGACCAGGATCTTCATCAGGATGAACCCTTCGTGGAGCGCCCCGAGGGCGCGGTGGAGAGCAGCGGGGTGAGCAGCCGGTGCGGTCGGGCGAGCGCCGCCGTCACCGGGTCGTCGTCCGGGGCCGAGGGGGCGAGTCCCGGGCCGGGGGCGACCAGCAGGTCCTGGACGGGCACGGCCGCGCCGCAGCCCGCGCACAGCCCGTCCGGTGCGACCCGGTCCTCGTCCGCGGCGTGCAGGAAGACCCGTCGCGGGCCGCCGGCCGCCGCGTAGAACTCCTCGCCCCAGGCGGTGAGCGCGCGGACGGCCGGCCAGAGCGCGACCCCCTTGTCCGTGAGCCCGTAGACCTCGCGGCGGCCCGTGCCGTCACCGGGGCGGCGCGCGAGCACGCCGGCCTCGGTGAGGGTGGCGAGCCGGTCGGTGAGGACGGCCCGGGGGACGCCCAGATGCGCGGCGAACTCGCCGAACCTGCGGACCCCGTAGAAGGCGTCGCGCAGGATCAGTAGCGTCCACCGCTCGCCGACGATCTCCATCGAGCGGGCGAGGGCGCAGGTCTGGCCGCGGTAGTCGCGCGGAAGCGTCATGGCCGGAGCGTAGCGCAGAAGAGTTCGGTCACCGAACTGTTTTCATGGGAGCGAAGGGGGCGACTAGGCTCTCGCTCACCATGAACCAGCCCACAGGACCCAAGGCCGACAAGTCGGGAGTGCGGAGGCACAACCTGAGCCTCGTCCTGCGGACCGTCCACGAGGCCGGCGAGACGACCCGGGCCGCCGTCGCGGCCCGCGTCGGGCTCACCCGGCCCGCCGTCTCCTCCCTCGTCGAGCAGCTGCTCGACCTCGGCTTCCTCGTCGAGAAGGGGAAGACGTTCAGCGGCCAGGCGGGACGGCCGGGCACCGTGCTGACACCGACCGACACCGGACCCGCCGGCGCCGGAGTCGAGATCAACGTCGACTACGTCACCGTCCGCGTCGTCGACCTGACCGGCACCGACCGCGTCCGCCGCACCGAGCGCCTCGACAACCGTGCGGCCCCCGCCGCCGACGTCCTCGCCCGCGCCGCCCGCATCGCCGCCGAGGCCCTGGACGAGGCCGCCGCGGCGGGCCTCGCCGCGGCCGGCGCCGGACTCGCGCTCCCCGGGCTCGTCCGCGACGGGACGGTCCGGCAGGCCCCCAACCTCGGATGGAACGAGGTCCCCGCCGAAGCCCTCTTCGGCAAGGCCCTCGCCGCACGGCGCCCCGCCACCGCCGGTCTCGCCCTCACCTCCGACAACGAGGCCAACATGGCGGCCCTCGCCGAGCTGTGGTCCGGATCCCTCGGTGAGATCCGCACCTTCCTGCACGTCACGGGGGAGATCGGCGTCGGCGGCGCGATCGTCGTCCACGGCGAACTCCTGCGCGGCGCGCACGGCTTCGCCGGCGAGATCGGACACCTCGTCGTCGACGCCGGCGGCCCGCGCTGCCGCTGCGGCTCCCGGGGCTGCCTGGAGCAGTACGCCGGCCAGGCCGCCCTCCTCGCCTCGGCGGACGCCACCGGCGTCCCCGACCTCGTACGCCGTGCCGCGTCCGGGGAGCCGCGGGTCCTCGCCGCGCTCGCCGAGGCGGGCCGGATGCTCGGCCGCGCCCTGTCCGGCGCCGTGAACCTCCTCGACCCCGAGGCCGTCGTCCTCGGCGGCATCTACCCGCAGCTGATGGCCTGGCTGACACCCGCCCTCGCCGAGGAGCTCTCCGCCCGGGTCGTCTCCGGGCTCTGGACCCCGGACGCGGCGCGCCTGCGTCCGGCCTCCGCCGCCACGGACGCCTCGCGCGGCGCGGCGGCCCTGATCCTCCACGACGTCCTGGCCGACCCCCTGGCGTACGCACCGCCGACCGGCTGAGGGCCTCGGGTACGCGCCGACCGGCTGAGGGTTTCGGGTGGGCACCGCCGACCGGCTGAGGTTCCGGCGTACGCACTGCCGAGCGGCCGAGGTCCGGCGTACGTGCTGCCGACCGGCTGAGGGTCCGGCGCACGCGCCGCCGAGCGGTCGAGCGCCCGACCGGCCCGACGCTGCCGACCCGTCCGCGTCCCCGCCCGCCGGTCTCATCCCGCTCTCACGCGCGCCTTATCCCGTCATCACCTCCCGCGCCTAGTTTCGCGCCCATGTTCTTCACCTACCTCCGGCGCGAACTGCGCCGTCGCAGAAAGGCGGCGCTCGTCGTCGCCTCCGGGCTCGCGCTCGGCATCGCGCTGGTCATCGTCGTCAACTCCGTCTCCTCCGGCATGAGTCGCGCCCAGGGCAAGGTCCTGGAATCCCTCTACGGCCTCGGTACGGACCTGACGGTGACGAAGGCGCAGGAGCGGCCCGAGGCCGGCGCGCAGCCGCAGCGGCCCCGGTTCGAGTTCCAGGGCAAGGAGGACGGCAAGGAGCAGAGCAGCGACCGGCTGATGGTCCAGGGCTTCCAGACCCTCGCCGACTCCACCGTCGGCACGGTCGCGAAGCATCAGGGCGTCGACCAGGCCGTCGGCGGACTGAGCCTCGTCGATCTGAAGATCAACGGCGAGTTCAAGCGCGGTGAGATCCAGCGCGGCCAGGGCGGCCAGACCCAGCGCGGCGGCCCGGGCGGCGGGACCGGCGGCCCCGGCGACACCGTGACCGGCGGGGGCGCGGCCTTCGACGTCGACTCCTTCACCATCTACGGCACCGACGTCACCGCCCCCGGCCTCGGGCCCCTCACCACCTCCACCGTCTCCACGGGCCGCACCTTCAGGACCACCGAGACCGATGCCAAGGCCGCCGTCGTCGACAGCGCCTACGCGCAGCAGAAGGACCTCTCCGTCGGTGACGAACTGACCGTCAAGGGAGTGAAGTTCGAGATCATCGGCATCGCGACCGCCGACAGCGGGCAGTCCGCCGCCCAGGTCTACCTGCCCCTCAGGCAGGCGCAGACGCTCTCCGGCTCGGCCGGCAAGGTCACCACGATCTACGTGAAGGCGACCGACTCGACGCGCATCGACGCGGTCAAGACCGCCATCCAGAAGAACGTCTCCGGCACCACCGTCACCACCTCCGCCGACCTCGCGCAGACGGTCTCCGGCTCCCTCGACACGGCCGCCGACCTCGCCTCCCACGTCGGCACGTGGCTCTCGTACGCCGTGCTGCTCGCCGCCGTCCTCGTCGCCGGACTCCTCACCTCCGCCGCCGTCGGCCGCCGCGTCCGCGAGTTCGGCACCCTCAAGGCCCTCGGCTGGAAGAGCGGCCGGGTCACCCGCCAGGTCGTCGGCGAGGCCCTCGTCAACGGTGTCATCGGCGGCGTCCTCGGCATCGCGGTCGGACTCGCCGGAGCGTACGCCGTCACCGCCGCGAGCCCGACCCTGACCGCCGAACTCGGCTCGACCGGAGGGGTGTTCGGCGGCGGACGCGGTGGCGGCATGGGCTTCGGCGGCGGCCCCGGCGGAGCCCGTACGGCGGTCGGCAAGACGGTCGACATCGCCCTCACCGCCCCCGTCGGCGTCACCACCGTGGGTCTCGCCGTCCTCCTCGCCCTCGGCGGCGGACTCGTCGCGGGCGCCTTCGGCGCCTGGCGCGCCTCGCGGCTGCGCCCCGCCGACGCGCTGCGGCGCGTCGAGTAGCCGACCGCCCGAACCCACACCCACGCACCACAGGAGTCCCACCATGTACGAACTCATCGGCGTCACCAAGCAGTACCGGCGGGGACAGAAGAGAGTCGACGCGCTCGACGGGATCGACCTCACCCTCGACCAGGGGGACCGGCTCGTCATCCAGGGCCCCACGGGCGGCGGCAAGTCGACCCTCCTCCAGATGCTCGGCGGCCTCGACCGGCCCACCTCGGGCCGGGTCCTGCTGGACGGCACCGACCTGGCCTCGCTCTCCGAGCGGCGGCTGACGGCCGTGCGCGGCCAGAGCATCGGCTTCGTCTTCCAGAGCTTCAACCTCATCCCCACGCTCACCGCCCAGGAGAACGTGGAGACCGCGCTCGTCCCGCTCGGCGTCAGGACCGCGGAGCGCCGCACCCGGGCCGCCGAGGCCCTGGAGTCGGTCGGGCTCGGCGAGCGCCTCGGACACCTGCCGTCCGAACTCTCCGGCGGCCAGCAGCAGCGCGTGGCCATCGCGCGTGCCCTGGTCAAGCGGCCGAAGGTGCTGCTCGCCGACGAACCCACCGGCAATCTCGACGAGTCGATGCGCGACGAGATCGTGGACCTGCTCGAAGGGCTCTGCGAGGAGCACAGGCTCACGTTCGTGATGGTCACGCACGACAGCGCCGTCGCCCGCCGGGCCCCCCGCCTGGCCACGATCCGCAAGGGCCGGATCACGATCGAGGAGAACCGGCAGGCGACGACGGACCGGAGGGCGGTCGAGGCCTGACCGGCCCGCGGGACGCCGCGGACCTACAGGGAGACTCCGTGGCTCCGCAGATAGGCCAGCGGGTTCACGTCCGAGCCGAAGTACGGCGTGGTCCGCACCTCGAAGTGCAGGTGCGGACCCGTCACCCGCCCGGTCGCCCCCGACCGCGCGATCCGCTGCCCGCCCGACACGCTCTGCCCGGGCCTCACGTCGATGCGGGAGAGGTGGGCGTACTGGGTGTGGCGGCCGTCCGGATGACGGATCACCACCTCGTAGCCGTACGAGCGGCCGTACCCGGCCGTCACCACCCGGCCCGGACCCACCGCCCGGACGGCCGTGCCCGACGGCACCGCGAAGTCCTGCCCCGTGTGGTAGCCCTTCGACCAGGAGCCCCGCTGTCCGTAGTGGCCCGTGAAGACGTACGAGGAGACCGGTGCCGTCCAGCCCCGCGAGGCGGGTGGCGCGGGAGTGGACGGCCGCGCGGGGCGGCCCGTCCGCTGCTCGTACGTCGAGGCGTGACCGGTCCAGTACCAGTGACCGTGCGACGGATACCAGTAGACGCGGCACTGCGGGTCCCAGCCCCGAAGGCCGTGGAAGACGGGTTCCCGCGTGCGCTCGGCGCCCCCGGAGGCGGCGGTGCGCTTCTGGTACGTGGCGTGGTGGACGGTCCACCGCCACTCGCCCGCCTCGTTCCGGAACCAGTACTTCGAGCCGTCCCAGCCGGCGTGCGCGGGGGCCGGTCCGGCGGCGGCCGTGCCGGCGCCCGCGCCGGTCAGGGCGACCACGCCGACGGTCGCGACGACCGCGTGGCGCACCCCGTGCCGGGCGCGCCGCACCCCCGGGGTCCGGAGGGAGCGGGCCGCGTCCGCGCAGCCCGCGCACGCGCAGTCCCGGGGCGTCTCGTCGGCGAAGGAGGGCACGTCGAACCAGGTGCTGCGGTTGCTCGGGTCCATGGTCGTCGTCACTCCTCGTCCGGTGCGGCCGGGCCGCCGCTCCGGGTGTAGAAGGCCACGGTCAGATCCTTGACCAGGGCCTGGCGTTCGAAGTCGTCCAGCTCGACGAGCCCCCGCGTGGTCAGCCGCGTGACCGTGTCGTCCACGGCGTCGATCACACCCGTCAGGACGGAGTCCCGGTGCTTGGCGTCGAGGACGGCGATCTGCCGACGGCGCATGGCGGCGGCGACCTCGGGCGCGTACTCGATCCGGGTGGGCTGCGCGGAGAAGACGGCGATGCCGACCGGCCGGCACTCGGCCGCGAGCATCCGGGTCAGGGCGTCGCCGACCGCCTCGGCGTCCCGCAGGGTCGGCGCCCCGCCCCGGAAGGCGTCCGCCGGCAGCTGCGAGAGCACGCGCGCGGTCGCCGCCTCCACCTGCTCGCGCAGATAGCCGAGGT
This sequence comes from Streptomyces sp. NPDC059695, assembly GCF_042733785.1. Lineage (NCBI taxonomy): Bacteria > Bacillati > Actinomycetota > Actinomycetes > Kitasatosporales > Streptomycetaceae > Streptomyces > Streptomyces sp. NPDC059695. Next base: position 153,535 of record NZ_JBHWFF010000015.1, read on the forward strand.
GGTCGTCGACCGTGAGCAGCGCGCGGGCGGTGTCCCGCACCGACCACACGACCAGCACGACCACACGCAGCGCCGAACCCTCCGCGTCGACCACGGCGATCGGCTCGCCGCGCCAGTGCCGCAGCCGTACGTCGATCCGGCGGCGCAGGACGAAGGGGCTGATCCAGACGAGACCGGTGCGCCGGACGCTGCCCCGGTAGCGGCCGAAGAGCGAGAGCACCCAGGCGGATCCGGTCCGGCCCCGGGTCAGGCCGCCGAAGGAGACGACGGCGACGACGACGCAGCCGGCGAGCGCGGCCCACTGCCACGGCGCCGGCTCGGCCGTGCGCAGCGGACGGAGCCGCCAGAGGACGGACGCGACGCCCGCGAGTGCGGTGAGGCCGGTGACGACGGCGACCCAGCCGGAGAGGGCGGGGCCGGGACGCTCCGTCAGGTCGGGTTCGTCGGGCGCCGGCCGATGGGGCGGGGGGACGGACGCGGCGGGGGAACCTGTCGTCTCCCCGCCCGTACGGCGCGGGGTAGGGGGCGGCGTCGGGGCGGGCCGGGACGGGGCGGGCCGGAAGAGGTCGTTCATCGGTATGCCGTCCGGGTGCCGGCGGACGCGGACGGGCAGGGGCCGTTTCTGCAGCTCGGTCATGAGGCCCTTCCGGCCGTTCGTGGGGTGACGGCTCGTCGGATGATCTTCATGCACCATGATCACAGGGGTGAATGTCCGGAATGCCGCGACGAAGGTCCCGATCGTCCGGGCCCTTGGTCCCTCGGCCAGGACCTCACCGCAGGCCGTTGTCAGTGGTGGCCCCTACCGTTTTCACCATGACGACGACCTATCTGGAGCTGTCGCAGGACGGCGGCGGTGCCCACAAGTTCTACGAAGTGACCGTCGAGGGCCTGGCGGTGTCGGTCCGTTACGGCCGGATCGGCTCGGACGGCCAGACCCAGCGCTCCGCGTTCCCGACGGCGGCGAAGGCCCAGGCCGCCGCGGCGAAGAAGATCGGCGAGAAGGTCCGCAAGGGATACGCCCCGGCGGTCCCGGGGCAGCGCGCCGCGCGGCCCGTGACCCGCCGCGAGGTCACCTCGGCGCCCTCCACCGCGCGGGCCGTCGCCCCCGTCCTGTGGCGCTTCCGCACCGGTTCGGCCGCCTTCGGCATCCACGTCGACGAGGAGCGCTGCTGGGTCGGAAACCAGGCGGGGGACGTGTTCACGCTCGACCGCGCCGGCGAGGTCCAGGCCCGCTTCAGCCTGCCGGACGGCGTCAAGTGCCTGGTCGCCGACGACTTCTGGATCTACGCGGGCTGCGACGACGGCAAGGTGTACGACCTGTCGTCCAAGCTTCCGTTCGCCGCGTACGACATCGCCACCGACGTCGACATCTTCTGGCTCGACATCCACGAGGGCGTCCTGAACGTCGCCGACCGCTCCGGCCGGCTCACCGTCATCGACCACGAGGACGAGCACCAGTGGGCGCGCTCCGGCGCGGGCGAGCACGCCTGGATGGTCCGCGCCGACGGGGACGCCGTCTACTACGGCGACACCCGGGGCGTCGCCGCCCACGCGCCGGACGGCGGCGGCGAGCTGTGGCACACGGCGACCGAGGGCGGCGTCCTCTTCGGCTGGCAGGAGGACACCGCGGTGTACGCGGGCACGTCCCGCAAGAAGGTGCAGCGGCTCGCGAAGAAGGACGGGCGCGTGGAGGCGGTGTACTCCTGCGACAGCCCGGTGTACTCCTGCGCCACCTCGCCCGGCGGCCGGTTCGTCTTCGCGGGTGACTCGTCCTCCTCGGTCTACTGCTTCGCCGAGGACGGCACCCGGCTCTGGAAGCTCGGCACCGGCGGCGGCTCGGCGCTCTCCATGCAGTACCGCGACGAGCGCCTCTACCTGGTGACCACCGACGGCTCCCTCGTCTGCGTGGACGCCGGCGAGGCGGCGATCGAGGCCGCTCAGGGCGGCACCGTCCCGGTCGCCCGTGACATCAAGCTCGCCGCCGCCCTGCCGGTGTACGAGCCGGCGACGACCGTGGCCGCCGTGGCCGCCGTCAGCGACGCCCCGGCCGGTTCGGTGGTCGTGGAGTGCGTGACCGAGGCGGGCAGGACCCGGGTGCGCGTCGTCTCGCAGGGCTACGACTCCGCGTGGAACGTGCAGTTCCCGCGCGCGATCCGGCAGCCCGGCGCGCGGTACGTGGTGGACGCCCTGCATCCGGCGGCCGGCGGGTTCTACCGGGTGCGCGGCGACATCCGGCGGCTGCTGTGACGACCGGCGCGGGGAGCGGCCCGGGCGTGTTCGAGGCGGCCACGGGCGACGGGCCGCCGCTGCCCCCGGACGGGTCCGATCAGCGGTCGCGGGAGATCCGCGCGGCCGTCGAGGGGCTGCTCCAGATCAGACGGCTGACCCTGCGCCGGGGCGGCGACCCGAGGACCGTGCCCGCCGCATGGGAGCGCGGCCGGCCGGTCCGGGCGGTGGCCCTCGCCCTGGAGTCCGGCGGGGTCACGCCCTCGTCCCTGGACCCCTCCGGGGCGCGGCTCTCCACCGGGTACCGCGTCACGGCGGGGGAGCGGCCGGGCACGGCCGTGGTCGAGTGGCTCGGCGCGCCCGGGGCGGGCGCGGCCCAGGAGGAGGCGGCGGCGCTCGGGGCGTGCGTGCCGGTCCTGGCGCGGCTCGGCTGGGACGCCCTCCTCTACAAGGGGCCGCGCGGCCGCCGCTTCCTGGAGGTGGAGCCCGTGGAGCCCCTGGACTCCTGAAGGGCCGGACGCGGGACGGGGATCAGGCGATCGACGCGGAGACGACCGCCGAGACCGCGAGGTTGCAGGAGGCCGTCACCCAGACCGCCGGGTGGGGTTCGGGGTCGACGAGCGTGGCGCCCAGCTTCCCCGGCGTGACCAGGTCGACGACGAGGAAGGCCACCGCCATCATCACCAGGCCGAGAAGACCGAACGCGGCCGTCGACACGAGCCCCTTGCCGAAGTCGTCGTACGTCGTCCAGATCGAGGTGAAGACGATGCCGCCGACGCCCAGGAGCGCCGAGCTGAGCAGCGTCGCGGCGTTGCGGTTCCGGTCCTCCCAGATCTGCCGTCCGAGCTTGCCGGGGGTCAGCAGATCCACCAGCACGATCCCCAGGATCAGCAGGACCACGCCGAGGGCGCCGTAGGCGGCGGCCCGGCCGAGGCCGTTGACGATGTCGCTCATGAGGTGCCGGCTCCGGAGGGTCGCGATCGTGGGGATCGGTGGTCAAGGACCGGCAAAATGTAGCGCACGCGTCGAGAACGGCCCCGCGCGGGGCCGCGCGCCGCGGGCCGGGCGCGGGCGCGGGCGGCCGGGCGGGCGCGCAGGGCCCCGCCCCCGCCCCGGCTAGCGGCGACGG
>NZ_JBHWFF010000015.1:156899-201142 GCF_042733785.1 Streptomyces sp. NPDC059695
GGGCGGGGGGGGGGGCGTCTGGGGGGGCGTGGTGCTCACGCACCGAAAACAGGCCGCCCCGGCGGCGACCCCCCCCCCCCCCGGCGTGCCCCGGGGGGGGGCGGCGGGCGGTCCGGCCGGGAAGGAGCGGGTCAGGCACCCGCCGGGAGGTCCTTGGCGCGGGAGCGGACCATGAAGGCCGTGACGATCTCGGTCACGCCGACGACGAGCAGCCAGATGCCGCCGAGGACGGTCAGCACCGCCGCGGACTCCAGCGGGGACACGATCAGCACGATTCCGGCGAGCGCGCTGACGATGCCCAGGAAGACCTGCCAGCCGCGCGCCGGCGCCGTGGGGTCCGAGGCGGCCGCCACCGTCTGCATGATGCCGCGGAAGAGCCAGCCGATCCCGATCCACAGCGCGAGCAGCAGGATCGACTGCGCCGCGCCCCGGAAGCAGAAGAGACCGAGCAGGATCGACAGCGCGCCGCTGATGAAGGCCATGACCCGCAGCGCGGTGGTGGCGTGCGTGCCGAAGGCGGCGACGAGTTGCACCACGCCGCTGAGCAGCAGGTAGACGCCGAAGAGCACTCCCACCACCTTCAGGGTGGCCTCCGGCCAGGCCAGGACCAGCACGCCGAGGACCAGGGAGACGAGCCCGGCGACGAGCAGGGCCTGCCAGGCGAAGCCCGCCAGCATCCCCAGCGGACCGGGTGGCACCTCCGCCCGGGTGGAGCGGTCGTACGGACTGCCGTGGGTCTGTGTCATGGGACGGAACCGGTCCTTTCGTCGCGGGGGGCGGTTCAGCGCGAGGCCGCGTAGGAGCTCAGGAAGAGGGCCTCGGCCAGCGCCATGTGCTCGATCTCCGAGGGAGCCACGCTCTCGTTCGGCGCGTGGATGAGACAGCCCGGCTCCTCGACGCCGATCAGCGCGATCTCCGCCTCCGGGAAGTGCGCGGCGAGCACGTTGCACAGCGGGATCGACCCGCCCTGCCCCGACTGGACCATGTCCTTCCCGTACGCCTCGCGGAGCGCCGCCCCCAGTGCCTTGTAGGCGGGCCCGTCGGTGCGGGCACGGAAGGGCTGACCGCCGCTCTCCGGCTCCACCTCCACCCGGGCGCCCCACGGGGCGGAGGCGGTCAGATGGCCGGTGAGGGCGCGCAGGGCGTCGTCCGTGTCGATCCCCGGCGGGACGCGCAGGCTGATCCTGGCCCGCACCTTCGCCTGGATCGCGGCCGAGGAGCCCACCACCGGCGGGCAGTCGATGCCGAGGACCGTGACGGCGGGCCGGGCCCACAGCTCGTCGGCGACCGAGCCCGTGCCGACGAGGGACACCCCGTCCAGGACGCCCGCGTCGGTACGGAACTGCTCGGCCGGGTAGGCGACGCCGTCCCAGACGCCGTCGCCCGCGAGTCCCTCGACCGCCGTGTTGCCGTGCTCGTCGCGGAGGCCGTCGAGGATCCGGACGAGCGCCGCCAGCGCGTCCGGCGCCGGGCCGCCGAACATCCCGGAGTGCATCTCGCCCTTGAGGGTGGAGACGGTCACGACGACGTTCGTGAGTCCGCGCAGGGAGGTGGTGGCGGTGGGCAGGCCGAGCGCGAAGTTGCCGGTGTCGCAGACCAGCAGGGTGTCCGCGGCGAAGAGTTCGGGCTGCAGCGGCACCAGCTGCTCCAGGCCGCCCGTCCCCTGCTCCTCCGAACCCTCCGCGACGAACTTGATGTTCACCGGGAAGCCCCGGCCCTCCGGGCCGCCGAGTGCCCGCAGCGCCGTCAGGTGCATGGCGATGTTGCCCTTACAGTCCGCGGCACCGCGCCCGTACCACCGCCCGTCGCGCTCGGTCAGCTCGAAGGGAGGGGTCCGCCAGGCGGCGTCGTCGAGGGGCGGCTGCACGTCGTAGTGGCAGTAGAGCAGGACCGTAGGTGCCCCCTCGGGCCCCGGCGCGTGGCCCACCACCGCGTCCGTGCCGTCCGGGGTCGTCACCCGCCGCATGTCACGGAGTCCGGCCTCCGTGAACGCCCGGACGAGGAAGTCGGCGGTCCTGGCGCACTCCTCGGGCGGAAACTGGCGCGGGTCGGCGACCGAGCGCATCGCCACGAGCGCGGTCAGGTCCTCCTTCGCCCGGGGCATCAGCGCCCGGACCTTCTCCCGCAGCGCGGCGGTCTCGGCGGACATGCGTACCCACTTCCCTCGGGGACGAAAGCCCACTCAGTCAAGCAACAGTGGGCAATCGCCGCAAAACATGACTCAGATGGACGAATCAAGCGATGTTCCGCAGGGCGCCCGTGCGTGGTCCGGGCGAGAGTGGACCCCGTACGCCCCGCCGACGGCACCTGGAGACCTCATGGCCCACCCCAACCGACGCGATCTCGGGCTGCTCGTGCTCAGGGTCGGCACCGGTGCCGTGCTCGCCGCGCACGGCACGCAGAAGCTCCTCGGCTGGTTCGGGGGCGGTGGCATCGAGGGCACCGCCAAGGGGATGGAGGCCATGGGCTTCCACCCGCCCCGGGAGAGCGCGATCGCCGCCGGACTCGGCGAGGCGGGCGGCGGCGTCCTCCTCGCCCTCGGCCTCGCCACCCCGGCCGCCGGCGCCGCCGCGGCCGGTGCCATGGCGGGGGCCGTCGCCGTGCACGCCCCGGCCGGCTTCTTCGCCCAGGGCGGCGGCTACGAGTACCCGGCCTTCCTCGGCTTCACGGCCGCCGCGATCGGCATCGCCGGCGCCGGACGCTACTCCCTGGACCACGCCACCGGCCACGTCCTCGACCGCCCCTGGGTGGTGGCCACCGCCTTCCTCGGCACGGCGATCGCCGCCGCGGCCGTCGTCGGCCGCCGCGCCCGGGAACAGGCCGCCCCCGAACCGGAGTAGTCCGAGCGAGGGGGGACCCGCACGCGCGAGGCGCGCGGGAGGGTTAGGCTCGCCGCAGAGGAAGGGACGGGCGCCGCACATGAAGATCGATCTGACGGACACCGACTCCAGCAAGATCAACAAAGCGATTCTGCAGGGTCGCCGGGCCGTCGGCACCCCCGCCGTCGGCGCCGTGCTCACCCTCATCGTCGTCACCGACGAGGAGAACGCGTACGACTCCGTCAAGGCGGCCAACGAGGCCTCCCGGGAACACCCCTCCCGCACCCTCGTCGTCATCAAGCGGCACGCCCGCACCCCCCGCGAGCGGAACGAGACCCGCCTCGACGCCGAGGTCCGGCTCGGCACCGACGCCGGCTCGGGCGAGACGGTGCTGCTCCGGCTCTACGGCGAACTCGGCGCCCGCGCCGACTCCGTGGTCCTGCCGCTGCTCCTGCCGGACGCGCCCGTCGTCGTCTGGTGGCCCGTCGACGCCCCCGAAGTGCCGTCCCTGGACCCGCTCGGCTCGCTCGCGCAGCGCCGCATCACCGACATGTACGCGGTCGAGGACCCCCTCGCCGCCCTGGAGAAGCGCTCCGCCTCGTACGCCCCCGGCGACACCGACCTCGCCTGGACCCGGCTGACCCCGTGGCGCTCGATGCTGGCCGCCGCCCTCGACCAGGCCCCGCTCACCGTCACCTCCGCGGCCGTCGAGAGCGAGGCGGAGAACCCCAGCGCCGAGCTCCTCGCCCGCTGGTTCGAGGTCCGGCTCGGCGTCACCGTCGACCGGGTCGTCACCGACGGCCCCGTCGTCACGGCCGTGCGGATGGGCACCGCCGACGGCGAGATCCGCATCGACCGGCCCGAGGGCCCGGTCGCGCGCCTCGCCATCCCCGGCCAGCCCCACCGGGTCCTCGCGCTGAAGGTCCGCACCACGGCGGAACTGATCGCCGAGGAGCTGCGCCGCCTGGACCCGGACGAGGCCTACGCGGCGGCACTGCGCGGCCCGGCCTGACGGGCGTTCGCCCACGCCCGTGTGGGCCCGCGCCCACGCCCGGTGGGCCCTCGCCCGCTGCCCGTGTGGGCAATTGTCCCGCAGGGCGGGACGGGTGGGCACACGGGACGGCGCCTTCTCGCGGCGCCTCCGCGTTCCGTGCCCTGGCCCGCACCCACCAGGGCGCCGTCACCGGCGGTGCGGGTTCAGGCTCAGCAGCCTCTGGCGCCGGCAAGGGCGCCGTCCGTTGTGCCCACCCGTTCCGCCCCTTGCGGAACGCCTGCCCACAACGCAGGTGGGCGCCGCCCCAGCGGAACGATTGCCCACAACGGAACGGCGGGGCGCGGCCCACAACGGCGCGGCGCAGCCCCGGCGCGGCCCCACAGTCGGCGTCAGGTCGACCGGGTGAAGGTCAGGACGACGTCCGCCCCCCGCCTCGGGCGGGGCACGTCCGGGTTCGGGAGGGCGAGCAGCCGCGCCCTGGTCTCGTCGACCAGACGGGTCGCCTCGCCCCCCACCGCCCACGCGCCGGTGAACAGACCGCGCGTCAGCGACGCGGCCATCGCCCGCGGCGACACCTCGAACGACGTGGGCCGCTCCGAGGCCGTTCCCCCGTAGACGAGGCCGTGGGCCGCGGCGATCGGGGCCAGCCGCTCCGGGTCGTCCCGGCGGCTGCCGTCCGGATCGAGGGCGTCCTCCAACTCCCCGACGAGGACGCCGACGTCGTCCGTCGGCCGTGTCCCGCCCGCCGGGATCACCAGGTAGCGGCCGCCCGGCCGCAGGACCCGCGCGACTTCGGCCATGACGGCCCGGTTGTCCGGTCCCGCGTGGAGCAGCCAGGTCGACATCGCCTGGTCCACCGACCCGGTCCGCACCGGCAGGCGGCAGGCGTCGGCCACCGCCACCCGCGCACCCAGCCGGGCCCGCGCCCGGGCGAGCATCCCCGGCGAGAGGTCGAGCCCGTGGACCGTGTGCCCGCGCGCGGCCAGTTCGGCCGCGACGATGCCGGTGCCCACGCCGATGTCCAGCACCGGGCGGGCCGGGTCGAGCAGCGGCGCCAGCATCGACGCGAAGCCCGCCGCCCGTTCCGTACCGCCGCGCGACTCGTCGTACTCCGGGGCGATCTCGTCGAACTCCGCGGTGGCGGAAGCCGATCCCATGTGCCTGTGTCCTTTCGTCCGTCGCCGCCGGTCAGGCCTCGGGCGTGAAGGTGACGGGCAGCGTCGCCATGCCGCGCAGGATGCCCTCGCGGCGGCTCAGGTCGGCGTCCGGGTCGGCGAGCCGGAGGTCGGGGAAGCGCCGCAGCAGGGTGCCGATGGCGATCCTGGCCTCGGCGCGGGCCAGCGGAGCACCCAGGCAGAAATGCACACCATGGCCGAAAGCAAGCTGTTGCGGCACCTCGCGGCGTGCGACGTCGAGGATGTCGGCACGGTCGTAGCGCGCCGGGTCGCGGTTGGCCGCGGCGAGTCCGATGATGATCATCTCGCCGGGCGGGACGGTGACGCCGCCGATCTCGTACGGGTCGACCGTGAAGCGCGCGACCCCCCGGCTCACCGGGCCCTCGAAGCGCAGGAGTTCCTCGATCGCGCCGGGCAGCAGCGAGGGGTCGTCGCGCAGCGCGGCGAACTGCTCCGGGTGGCGCAGCAGGGCGTGGACGCCGTTCGCGATGAGGCTCGCCGTCGTCTCGTGGCCGGCGAGCGTGAGCAGGATGGCCATGGCCGTCAGCTCGCGGTCGCTGATCTTCTCCTCGGCCTGCGCGGCACAGAGCGCGCTCAGCAGGTCGTCCTTCGGGTCCGCCTTGCGGGCGGCGATCAACGGTTCGAAGAACTCGGTGAGTTCGGCGCGCGCCCGCGCTCCCTTGGCGAGCCGCTCGGGCGTGTTGGGCGGCATGATCAGACCGACGGCGAGCCGGGCGAAGTCGGGCTGCCCCTCGGCGGGGATGCCGATGAGCTCACTGAGCACCGCCATGGGAAGCGGCAGGGCGAACTCGGAGACCAGGTCGGCGGATCCGCGCTGCGCGATCGCGTCGAGGAAGGCGTCGGTGTGCGCCTGGACGCGGGGGGCGAGCGCCTCCACGCGGCGGAAGGTGAAGGCCTTCGAGACGAGGTTGCGCAGCCGGGTGTGGTCCTCGCCGTTGGCCACCAGCATGCTGGCCATCAGGACGTTGGTGCGCTCCTGGTGGGCCATCTCCTCCTCGAGCCCGTTGACCCCGACGGGACTGCTGCTGAGGCGCGGGTCGGTGAGGGCGGCGGCGGCCTCGTCGTAGCCCGTGACCATCCAGACTTCAAGAGTGGGATTCAGCCGCACGCGCTGGACGACACCGTGCTCACGGATGCGTTCGAAGAGCGGGTAGGGGTTGGGCTGTTGAGCAACGTTTACCGGGACATCGTGAACGATTGTCTGGTCTTGACCGGTCATCTTCCGTAACTCCCCGAAGCTTTGTGAAAGATCTGAGGCAGGTAGTCATACCAGCCACCCCAGTTGCGTGGTAGCGTCACCGGCGCTCGGCTCGGATGATGTACGGGGAAGGACCGGCGAACCGCCGGTGAAGCACTGACGAGGCGTTCCACCCACCGGTGATCCGGCGTCTCGCACCGCTCGACTTGCAGGCAGCCAAGGCCTCGACCAGGCCCGATGCACAGGGGGAGACGTTTCGTGGAGCAAGCGGCAGCCGTGGACCCGATTCTGGATCTGGCCCGTCCGTCGATCCTGCGGAACCCCTACCCCGCCTACGCCCGGCTGCGGGAGACCACGCCGGTCTTCTGGCACGAACTGCTCGGTTCCTGGGTCCTCACCCGGCACGCCGACTGCCTCGCGGTGCTCACGGACAGCAACCGGTTCGCCTCCGACTGGCGCCGCGCCGGGGAGGACATCCCCGCGCCGCTGCTGAGCGTCCAGACCCTCGATCCGCCGGAGCACACCGCCATCCGGCACCTGCTGCTCGACGGCTTCCGCGCCCAGGACCGCCGGGCCCTGCACGAAGGCCTGGAGCGCGAGATCGCGGACCTGCTCGCCGAGCTGTCCCGGCGGCCCTCCTTCGACTTCGTCGGGGAGCTGGCCGAACCGGTCGCCCTCCGCTTCGTCACCGCCTTCCTCGGCGTCCCCGCACCCGGGCTCGACTGGTTCGTGCCCATGTCCCGTACCGTCGTCGACGGCATGGACGCCGGGCTGTGGCCCGAGAAGCACGAGCCCGCCGTCGCGGCCCGCGCGCGGCTCGCGGAGTACGCCGGCGGGTGGCTCGCGGATCCGCCCGAGGACGGGCTCATCGCGTACGTGGCGGAGCACGCGGCGGACAGCGGCGTGGCAGAAACGGTTCTTCGGAACAGTCTGCGTGCCGTCCTCCACGCGGGCTACGAATCCGCCTCGCGGCTCCTCGGCAACGCGGCGGCCGCCCTCCTCACCACCCCCGGCGCGCTCGGCGCGTTCCGGGCGAGCCCGGCCGCGGCCGTGGACGAACTCATCCGGTACGACGCACCGGTCCAGGCGGACGCCCGGGTCTGCGTCGCCGACACCGAACTGGGTGGCGTCACCATGAAGGCGGGTGATCCGGTCACGCTCTTCCTGGGCGCGGCCAACCACGACCCGCTGCGGTTCGACCACCCCACAGAACTGCGACTCGACCGCGCCCCGAACCCGCACCTCGGGTTCGGACGCGGGGCCCATGCCTGTCTGGGCGCGTCCATGGCGATCCGGCTCGCCGGATCGGTCCTCGGGGCCCTGGCCAGGGACTACCCGGACGCACGGGCCGTCGCGGAACCGGACCACCGGCGCAATCTGACCCTCCGCGGTCTCGACCGCTTCGAGGTCACCCTGCGCCCACGAGCGGGGGAGGAGGTTCGACCATGAAGTACTGGCACTGAAACTCACGCGCGTGACGCCCGTCCGGGAGGCGGGCCGTCACGCCGGTGTACGGCTCACGTGCACCCGCCGGAGCCCGGGCCCGCTGCGCGGCCCGGGCTCCGGCCCTTCAACACTCCGCGCCATGAACGCCACGAGAGCGGCACAGAGCCTCCACTCGTGACATCCTCGGACGAACCGCCCACACCGACGTCCCCCTGTGGGCCTTCCTCGTCTTCCGTGCGGAGGCACTCTTGATCATCAGCCACGCCGTGCGTCACGATGCCCTGCACGTGACGCTCCACCACGACCTGGACGTCACCAACCGCGCCGCGGCCGCCCTCCAGATCCAGTCCCTCGTCCAGGAGCACCGGCCCGCCCGCGTGGTCATCGTGCTCCCGGCGGCCGACCCCAGCCCGGCCACCCTCAGCGCCCTCGCCCGCGCCCACCGCATGTGCGCGGGACTCGGCGTCCCCCTCGCCCTCAGCGGAGCGAGCGACCGCACCCGCAGCCTCCTGGACGCCAACAGCGCCTGACACGGTGACGCCCGGGAACGGTGACGGACGATCAGCACTGTCGGTGAACAGTGACGGCCGATCAACACGGTCGGTGACCAAAGGGGCTTCGGCCGGACCGGCTGCGTGGCCGCCCGGCGCACACGTGTCTAAGCTGTTGAAGGGGACGCGGCCGCAGGTGATGGGAGCAGGAGCCATGAGCGGCGGACAGCACCGCAGCACCCTCGTGATCCGTACGGCGGACGCCGCCGACGGCCACGCGATGCCGGCGCCCCGCACCACCCCGCCCCGCGCGCTCCCCGACGGCGTCGGCCCCGTGGCCCCCCAGGCCGCGGGAGGCGCCGGACGCCACAGGCGCGTCCCGGCCCCCACGTCCGCGGAGGCCGCTTGACGAACCCGGCGCCGTCCGCACCGCACCGCAGCGGTCGGCCGACCGCGGTCCGTGCGGCGACGCCCACCATCGAGGGGCGGGCCGCCAGGGGGCGGGATCCGTGTGCGCAGAGGAGCACATCATGGGCCGGAACGAGGAACGCAGGCACAGGAACGACCCGGGCCCGCAGCCCGGCCTGCCTCTGAGGCTGGTCCCCGGGGTCGGGGAGCACCGGGACACCGGGGGCGTCCTGCGCCGGTACTTCGACCCCGGCGCGACCCTCTTCCGCGCGCCGACCGCCCAGCGGGCCGTCCACACCTTCGTACGGGAGCGCGCGGAGGAGCTCGGGACGGACGGCACGGATCTCCGTCGGGTGAGCGAGGACGAGGCCCCGGGCACGCTCGACGTCCGCTACCAGCAGTTCCACCAGGACGTTCCCATCCTGGGCGCCACGCTCCAGCTGGTGGCCGACACGGGGCAGGCGGCCGTCGTACAGGTCGAGAACACGACGGATGCCGATGTCTCGGACGCCCCCGACGTGAGCGAGGCACAGGCCCCCGACCTCGTGGAGAAGAGCGCGCTCGCGCCCTTCCGCGAGGGGTACGAGGCCGCCACCGTCGTCCGCGACGACCTGGTCTACCTCCGGGACACGTCCAGGCCCCCGCTGCCGGAGGCGGACCGCCCCACCGCCTCGGCCGCGCTTCTGAAGCAGGGGAAGCGGCGCCCCGACGGCAGGCTGCACCTCGTCCACGACCTCATCGTCGAGACCACCGGCCCCTTCGAGCACTTCCGCGTCGTCGTCGACGCCGTCGCGGGCAAGCTGCTCTGGATCGAGATCGCGGGCCACTACGTGACGGCGACGCTCAAGGTCTACGTACCCGACCCCGTGACGGAATCGGACGACGGCACGCTGAGTTCCCGGTCCACCGACGAGGCCCTGATGCCGTTCGCCCACGAGGTCCAGACCCAGATCGCGCCCCCCGACGCCCACGGCAGGTTCCACCTCGACGGCGATTGGTGCCGCTGCGTCGACGGGGACGACTCCGGGTTCGTCCAGCCGGATTCGGACTCCGCCTCCTTCGTGTTCGACCACCCCAAGGACAACGCGTTCCTCAGCGCGAACGCCTACTACTGGACCGACTCCTTCGCCCGGTACCTCCGCGGTCTGGGCAACCCGGTGCTCAACGCCCGCATGGTCAAGGTCGACATCGACCCGCAGGGCCCCGACAGCACCGATCAGAGCGAGTGGATCGGCACCGCGACCCCCCCGCGGATGCGTCTCGCCAGGAAGCTCGTGCCGGGGGCCGCCGACCTCGGCGTCATCGTGCACGAGTACACGCACGGGGTCATCCAGTGGCTCAGGCCCGGCGCCACGGGCCCCCTGGAGTACGCGCACAGCATCTGCGACGTCATGGCCGGCATCTACCGGGACCTGTTCAACCGGGCCGGGAACCGGCGCACCGAGACGTTCCCCTTCGACAACAACCTGCAGGACGAGTGGAGCCCCGGACGCCGGCTCGACCTGACGCAGCGCTTCGACGACGCGGACTTCGACGACTACTCCGCCGAACAGCGCAACTCCATGCTGGCCTCGGCGCTGTGGCAGTGCTACCTCGGCATGGGAGGGAAGGCGAAGGAGGGCGTCGTGCGGAGGAAGGCCGCCGACAAGATGGTCACGACCCTCCTGACGATGATCCCGCTCCTCGGCGCTGACACACCGCAGAGCAGGAAGAACGCCGTCCGCCTGGGCGAGAGCCTGATCGCCGCGGACGTCACCGTCAACGGCGGTCTGCACCGCAACGTGCTCAACGACGCCTTCGTCCGTCAGGGGCTCTGGCCCAGGCCGGACGTCGACGTGTTCATCGCCGACTCCGACAAGGACACCGGTCTCGTACCGAGCGGTGGTGACCTGGACCCGTTCTGGACCTCGCCCGACATCTGGGTCCGCAACCAGATCGGCCCGGGGGAGGACCCCGAGGCGGGGGCCCAGGATCCCATCGTCAACCAGACGAACTACCTGTACGTGCGCGTGCACAACCGCGGGACGGTGGAGGCCGGGGCCGAGCGGTTCACCGTCGAGACCTTCCGGTGCGACCCGGGGACCGGCATGACCTGGCCGACCAGCTTCAAGTCGATCAGCAAGGAGACGATCCACTCACCGATCCCGCCCGGTGGCTCCGTGCGCGTCGGCCCGTTCCCCTGGGTGCCGACCATCGAAGGTCACGAATGCCTGATCGCGATCGCGCACGGTTCGGACGATCCCTCCGTCACGGCCACCTCGGCGACTCCGGTGCCGCACGACCGGCTCGTGCGCTACGACAACAACGTGGGCCAGCGCAACGTCTACCCGAAGAAGTCCGTCCTGGGCGGCCAGAGCGACTTCACCCTCTTTCTCCGGGGCGGGCCGACCGCGACGGACGGCTCGTGGGAGCTGGACGCCACGAGCATGCCACCGGACACCCGGATCACCATCCGGACCCTGAGCCGCATCGTCACACCCTCCCTCCTCACCGACGTGGAGGTGACGGAGTCCGGAGAGGTCCGCTCCACCCTGCAGATGTCCGGCGGAAGCAAGGCGCTCGTCGACGGCTTCCGGCTCGACGCCGACGACGAGGTCTCCGCCGTCCTCACGGTCGACTTCTCCCACGAGGCCGAGCACCTCAAGAGCTACGACCTCATCGCCACCCAGATCCAGGACTTCGAGGTGGCCGGACGCATCACGCTCGAGATCGTCGCCATCAAGGACCTGCACGAGTGGTTCTTCGCCAACCCGAAGACAGGCGAGGTGCACATCGAGACGTGTCCGCTCTGGAACCGGATCGGCGCCGCGCACAAGCAGCCTTACGCGCGCATACAGGAGGCGCAGGTACGCGGCTTCAACGGCTGCGCCTTCTGCCTCCCCCAGTTCAACACCGGTTGACGGGGACAGCACCATGGCAGCGACGATTCCCTTCACGGACGGTCTGATGCTCCGGTATCTACGACCGGAGAACGTGGCGGCACTGTTGCTTCCGGCGGCCGACCCGGAGCGCGAGCGCGTGCGGTCGCTGCTGGTGTCCGTCTACGATCCGGCCTGCCTCGACATCAGATCGGTCGAGTCCGTCCGGGTCGACCGCACGGAGTTCCAGACCGCCGTCCACGCCACGATCGCCGTCCACGGATCATGGGACAAGTCGATCCCCGCCACGGAGCAGGCCCGCGCCACCGTCGAGATCCCGGCGACACCCCCGGTGCACTGGATCGACATGTCGCTGGAGACCGTGGTCACGGTGAAGGCGGCACCGGTCGGCAGCCTCCTCTCGTCGGTGGAGGCGGATGCCTGGGCGGCGGCCGGCGCCGCCCGGGCGACGCACGACGAGTTCGAGCGGGCCTACCGGCTCCAGTACGAGGATCCACCCCCCTTCGATCCCTCAGCGCCGGCCCGCAGCCTCCCCCTGCGGGTGTCGACGCTCATCTTCGACCGCCTCGACCCCGTCGGCGCGCTGCGCCGGCTCAGCCAGGCCAAGCGGGCGGTCGACATGGCGAGTCCGCGGCCGGATGCCCACGACGGCAGCGCCCTGCTCGCCTCCAGCGCGTGGCTGGCGGTCTTCCCCGCCACCGCCACCGACGAGACGTCACGGACGACCGAGCAACTGGTCGGCGATCTGCTGGCGACCCAGGGATTCGTCGCCGTCTTCGAGACGGCGCCCTGAGCGACCGGCGGGCACCGGCCGCGCCCCCTACCCGGAGACGGGGCGCACACACGGTGAGGAGCAGTCGATGCCGTTCAACTACATCACCGTCTCAGCGAGCAGTGATCTCTTCGCGCCCGCCACCAGAGCCTTCGGGGACATCCTCGTCATCGGCAAGGGAGCCATCGGAGGCGTGGCCACGGACGCCCGGCCGTTCACGTACCCGGGCGACGCCGAGAAGGCCTACCCGAAGGGGAGCACCAAGCTGGCGGACAAGGTCGACGCCCCCACCAAGAACGCCACGGCGGCGTCGAAGTACCCGGTCGGAACGGAGGTCGCCATCGGGAAGGACGACGCGGTCGAGGTCCGCACGATCACGGCCGCGACCGACGTGACGGGCGGCAAGTCCACCTGGACCCTCGACGACAACCTGACGAAGAACCACGCGGCGGACGAGCCGGTGGTCGCTCTCGGTCTGAGCGACCTCGCCGCCTCGATCTCCCTGGCCTTCCGCCAGACCCCGCCCCCGACCAAGGTCTGGGGCCTCGAGGTGGCCTTCGACACGCCCGTCTGGGCCAACGCGTTCACGGCGGCCAAGGAAGTCCCGGCACAGATCGTGGTCCTCGCCAACACCCCGCTGAACGAGACGCCGGCCACCAACCACCCGGTCGACCTCCTGGCGAAGCACGTCAGCGGCGTGTCCAACAGCGGCGGAGACGGCAGCGAGCGCATCGGGGTCGCCATGCTGGACCGGACCATGTCGCAGGACGACCAGATCGCCCTGAACAAGGGGGCGGTCCGCAACAACCGGATGGTCCTGGTCGCCCACCGGTCCGACGACGACGTGGCGGCGGCGGTGGCCGGAGTGATCGCGGGCTACGAACCCCACATCTCCCTCCTGCTCAAGCCGATCTCCATCGACATGACCACCCTCTTCACGGCCGCCGAGATCGATGCCTACTACGCGGCCTCGATCAACTGGGTGACGAGCCCGGTGCTGCTCCCCGGCCACGGCCTGTACCTGGGGGAGGGACTCACCGCCAACCCGGGCACGAAGAAGTACATCGACATCGTGCGGACCCTGGACGACATCAGCTTCCGGGTCAAGGCGACGCTGATCGAGGCGGTCGGCGACGTCCGCATCGACCGCCCGGGCCTGCGCACGGTCGTCACGCTCGTCCAGGGCGCGCTCTCGCCCCTGGTGAGCCGCGGCGTGATCGAGAGCTACGACATCCACATCCCGCTCCTCGTGCTCCTGGAACGCGACCGCGCCACCCTGAGCGCCGAGGAACTCCAGCTGATCAGCAACGGGCGGAGCGGCCGGAACGTCGACATGGACATCGCGGTCGTCTACGCGGGCGTGGTCCACCAGATCGCCGTCAAGCTGGTCCTCAAGGGTTAAGGAGCGATGAGATGCCCGAGGTCAAGTGGGACACCCGGTTGACGGTGATGCTCGGCACCACGGCGGTCACCCCCATCGACTCCTTCAGCCCCACCTTCAACAGCCCGGTGCAGCCCCTGCATTCATTGGAGGCCGACAACGTCGCCCACGTCGTCCAGCCCAAGGCGTTCACCTTCTCCATGGCGGTGAAGGCGATCGGCCCGGTGGTCGCCAAGCTCACCGACATCGCCCTGCACCACGAGAGCTTCAACATCGGGCTCCAGGAGGCTTCCGGCAAGGACTGGACGTTCCAGCAGATCCTGTTCAGCGAATGCTTCATCACGTCCGCCGCGACCACGGTCCTCATCGACGGCGTGCCCACCACCACCTTCAACTGCGTCTGCCTGGAAGTCACCACCACGACCTGACGCGCGTACGGAGGAACCCCATGTCGCACCAGGAGACCGAGCAGCCGGGGGCGCTGCCCGAGGTCATGGGACCGGAGCCCGTCATGGTCTCCGGTCCGGGGGCGGAACTCCACTTCCACTTCCCGATCGAAGTGGTCCTGGCGGGAGACATCGCCGAGGAGACCCGCCGGGAGCTCGTCTCGGGCATCTACGAGGCCCTGTACGAGGCCCTCGGCTGAGCGCACGTGCCGGAGAGTTCACATGCCCACCACGATCACCTGTCACTTCCCCATCACCGTCAGGATCACGGGGACGCCGTCGCCCGCCGGCCTGGAACGTCTGGGCGAGGTGGTCGAGCAGGCGCTGGTCGCCCGCCTGGAGTTCGCCCGGGCGAAGATCGCCGCCGCGGGCTTCCCCGAGATCGTCTCCGCCGACGCCGACGACCGGGGGCGGACGACGCCGTGAACGCACCCACCGAGGTCACGCCGGTCACCGCCGCGGAGACGGCGGCGAGCGGCGTGGCGTACCGGCGACTGCATCCACCGGCGTCGGTCGAGTTCACCGGACCCGGCGAACGCCCCGCCTACGACACGAGGCTGGAAGAACTGCTGCTCCGCGCGGTCGCCCGGGCCGTCGACGAGGACGACCGGAACGCGGGGATCGCCGGTCCGCGCCCGACCGGGCCGACGGCCGTCGGCACGACGGAGACCGGCTCGCCGGTGGAGTCGGCTCTGAGCGCGCGCGGGCACCTCACCTTCGCCATGGCCGTGTCGGAACCGGAGGACGGAGGGGAAGGGGCGGCGGGAGCCGGTGAGGAGGGAAAGGAGCGAGCCGGTCGGGAGACGGCCGGGGACGGCCCGGGCGAGACCGGGACGCAGGACACGAGGGAGACCGCGGAGCCCGGCGAGCCGCCGGCCCACAAGGACCGGACCTCCGGGACGGCCACCGGCGAGGACACGGCCACGAGCCCCCCGGCCACCTCCGCTGCCAGTACCACCCCCACCCCCACCACCATCACCCCGACTGCCGGCACCACCCCCACCAGCGGAACCTCTCCCTCTCCCGAGCAGACGTCGCCGCAGCCCGCGGCGCCCGCCCCCGGCACCGACCGCGCCCCATGGACGACGCCGGAAGAGGCCGCCGCGGCCGAGGAGGGCGGGACGGAGGACGTGAGCCTGGCCGCCACCGGCCGCACGCGAAGGGAGACGGGCGTCACCGTGGTGACGGACCCGCAGAGCCAGGTCGTCGAAGGGCCGAGCCCGGTCGACGGACGCGCCGTGATGGTCATCGGCGCCACGCAGCTCGTGCTGCTGGGGGAGGCGACCCGCTACGCACGCTCGCGCAGCCTCATCCACGCGGTCCAACTCGGCGACCACATCTTCGGAGCCCGCTCCTTCGTCGTCCTGGAGGGTTCGCTCGGAACGTCCGAGAGCTACTTCCTCGCCGTGGCCACGGCCCCCACCGTCACCGACGAGACCGTCGGCAGACCGGTGGCGAACTGGGAGCTGGAGGGCCAGAAGATCAGCACCTTCACGGGCTTCCGCGTCCTGCCCTTCATCTCCACGACGGACGGCCACCGGTACGCGGTGAACCTGCTGTGGACCAAGGAACGCGGCTGGGTGTGGGGAGACTCGGACGAGGGCAGGCGCTGGATCCGGATGAGCCGGTCGCCCCGTGAATTCTGGCTCTCCGCAGAGGAGTTGAAGCTCCTCACCTTCCAGGAACTCGACCGCCTGGTGACCTCCGGCCTCGCCGGGAACGACGAGGACCTGGAGAAGGCCGCCGCCCAGCTGGCCGAGATGAGCGCGAAGGCGTTCGCCCTGGTGGACGAGGCGACGAGGGAGAAGTACCTCGAAGTCCTGGTCAAGGCCTGGACGTTCGAGGAACACCGGCGCGCGATCATCCAGATCATGATCTCCCTGGAAGGCCTGAGCCAGTTGCAGGCGGTCCGCGACCGCCTCATCCAGGCCGGCCTGTACGAACAGCTCTTCGCCGACATGGGAGGCGAACTCTGGGAGCTCCTCACGGCGGTCGGCGAGAAGTTCGGCGGCGAGAAGCCCCTGACGACGGGGGAGTTCGTCGATCTCGTGGCCGAGGCCATGAACCTGACGATGCGCCACGACGCCGGCCTCGGCCACAACGTGGAGGGCGAGCAGACCGCCGTCATCGGCCTCAAGCAGGCGATCGAGATCGAGGAGGCCGTCCGAGCGGTCATGGGATTCGTCCTGGGCACGCTCGAATCCCTGAAGATCATGCTGACGCAGCCCGAGAAGATCCTTTCGGGGCTCTGGGCTCTCCACGAACTCGCGGTGACCTGCTACCTGGCCCGATTCCGCGATCCGGTGTCGATGAGGCGGCTGAACGATCTGCTGACGCACGTCGGCAAGGCGCTCGTCCACGGGCTGCGCGGAGCCGCGATCTTCGGAGTCGGTCCGCGTGCGCTCACGAGGATCAAGTGGGCCGTGATCATCGAGGCGCTCACCTGGATGTCGGAGATCCAGGCCGTCGTCGAGGCACTGGCCAAGATCGAGAAGCTCGTCTCCATCCTGCGTTTCCTCAAGATGGTCAAGGCGTTCGAAGGCGAGCGGATCGCCGCCCGCTTCACCCGGCTGGCCGAGGCACTGCACGCGGGCAGCGCCGTCCTGAGGGGGCTCAAGGACGAGCACGCGGTCGTGGACCTGATGCTCCTGCTCCCCGAGGAGGACGGCATCCGGCTCGGCGCCGTACTCCAGGAGGTCGACATACCCCAGGGCACCCACCTGGCGGCGCTGATGGAGCATCCCCGGATCGGCCCCGTGCTCGCCGAGCTCCGGCCGAAGGCCGAGGTACTCGGGGTGCTGGGCGCCAAGTCGGGTGGTCTCACGCCGGAGCTGGCACAGACCTTCGCCCGCCTGACGGGGAAGGACGGCTTCGAGATCGCCGAGGTCTCCAGGGTCGTCGACGCGCTCCAGGACGGTGAGGGCGCACGGTTCGCCAAGACGCTGGAGCAGATCGGCTTCGGCAGGATCGGGCCCCGGGCCCAGGTGAAGGCCGACCTGCTGGCACTGCTGGCGGGGGACAGCCGGCGCATGGAGGCCGTCCACCAGTACGGGATCGCCGTCGTGGGCCAGATGCACGCCCGCTCCGGCGGGAGCGCGGAGGCCTTCGACGCCCTGCTCGCGAAGCTCGAGAAGTTGCGCGCGCAGCACATGGCCGACGGCAGGGCCGTGGAGTTCGCCGAGCTCGTCGAGAAGCTCAGCCAGGGGAAGAAGGGGGCATGGCGGCGGGTGGACAGGCCGCCCAAGGTGCCCCGCGTCAAGGCGACGGCCGCCGAACGCGCCCCGGTCACGCAGCGGATCAAGGAACTGCGCAAGCGGTTCCCCAAGGGCGAGGTCGAGAACCCGAAGGCGATGGAGAACGCGCTGCGGCAGATCGCGCGGACGGCAGAGACCGACCCCGCGAAGGCCATGGAGCAGCTGGACAAGTTCGAGGACCTGGTCAGGGCCGAGGCCACGACCGAGGGGCACGTCGCCGACATCATGGCGGAGGCGGAGGGAAAGGCGACCCGCGAGGCCAAGGCCCTCCACCACGAGGCCGAGGAGGCGCCGGCGCAGGCGCTCGGCGCCCGCGACGAACTCAGGTCGAAGACCGGCGTGGCCGGCTCTCCTTCGCACGAGTTGAAGGAGTCCATGGAACGCGTCGGCCAGCACCAGGACTTCGGGAACCCGGCCCACCACGTGGTCGCGGCGAGCGACGTGCGTGCCGAAGTGCCCAGGGCCATCCTGGAGGAGGTGGGCATCAATCCCGCCGACGACCCGCTGAACGGTGTCTACCTGCCCAGGACCTCCATCGACCCGAAGATCGTTCCCCAGGGCTGGACGCGTCACGAGGTGCTGCACACGGACAACTACTACAAGTGGATCACGCAGACGCTGGTCGAGGCGAGGAAGGAGGGCGGGGCGGACGGGGTGATCCGCGCGCTGTCCGAGATCAAGGAGAAACTCCTCAGCGGGAAGCACCTGCCGCGTGACGTGGGCGTGCCCCATGAGAGTTACGTCGAGTGGTTCGCCAAGTACCGGCACAACCTGGACTGGCTGACCGACGCGGAGCAGCTGGAGCTGCTCGACAGGTTGAGGGCCGCGAAGCAGAGGAAGCGAGCGCCGAGGGTCACGCGGAGGGCGGGTCCGAGGGGGACGGCGGCCGACGCGGGACCGCAGCCGCGGCCCCCGGAGACGGCGAAGGCCAGGCCGGAGGCCAGGACGAAGCCCGAGCCCACGGCCGAACCCACGCCCCGGCAGAAGGCCGAGGCCGGTCCCGGGGCCGGGGCCGAGGCCGCGCTCAAGCCCGAGGCCGAGACGGTGCCCGGGGCCAAGAGCAAAGGCAAGGCCAGGGCCAAGGCCGAAGCGAAGGTGGCAAAGGCGGAGGGCAAGTCCAAGGCGAAGTCCAAGACGGAGAAGAAATCCAAGGCCAAGCCCGAACCCAAGCCCGAGGCCACGGCAGAGGCCAAGCCCGAGGCCGAACCCAAGCCCGAGGCCATGGCAGAGGCCAAGCCCGAACCAGAGGCCAAGCCCGAGGTCGAGGCCAAGCCCGAGGCGACGGCGGACGCCGAGCCCGATCCGGACGCGCGCCCGCGGATCGACATCGAGGACGACCCGGTGGCCGCCGCCGCGGCGGGCCGGCGCGTGCGGGTCGACCCCTCGCCCCGCAGACCGAAACCGCGCTACCGCGTCGACCCGGCTCCACCCACCCGCGTCGCCCCCCAGGCCGGCGAGGACGTGGTCGGCGAACCGCTGTACGAGAGCGAGAGCCCGGGAGAAGCGCCGCAGCCGGAGCGGAAGAAGAAGCGCGCGCACAGGCGGGGAGGCCCGGGGACATGACGAGGGAAGGAAGGTGCGGACCATGCCGGCCGGCTTCAACGTTCCCGTCCTGATCGGCGCGGTGCCGCTGTTCACGGTCACCAGTCTGACCCTCAGCGAGGGGTACCAGGTGGCCAGGATCGCCGGCAGCCGGCTCACCCAGCTCACCGCCCCGACGACCAGAACGATCAGCGTGGAGGCCGTACTCGTCGGCCAGACAAGGCTGTTGTCGAAGAAGGGCCTGGAGACGATGGCGCTGACCTCACGTGCGCTGGCGGGCTCCACGGCGCCCCTGATGAAGCTGGCGGGGCTTCCGGTGGTCTGCGGGATGACCGTCAGCCTCGACATGCAGATCACCAGCCTGCGCTTCACCCAGTCCAACCAGAAGAGGGACGCCGTGGACGTCACCATCAGCCTCGAACAGGTCCCCCGCTCCAGCCTGACCGCGATCCTCGGGGAGGCCCTGGACCTCGCGCTCGCCGTCGGCTCCGCCGCGATCCCCACCGTGAGCAGGACCCGTTCCGTGGCGCGCCAGTTGGGGGGCGGGCTGTGAGCGCCGAACTGGTCTTCCACCGGCTGCCGGTCGAGCCCGACGCGGGCCTTCCGCAGGTCTTCCGGTGTCCGGTGGGCGAGACCACCTACGACTTCGCCCTGTACGCCAACTTCGACGGCGGCGAGGACGATCCTCCCGAGACGCTGTACGACCTCGCGGCGTGGAACCGCGCGCCCCAGCCGAAGGACCCCGCCCTGCAGCCCGTACCCCCCGGCCATCTGGTGCTCAGGGTGGAGGGCCCCGGCCCCGACGGTCCGCGCGTCCTCCTCCTGCGCAAGCTGGTTCCCGAGCCGGATCTCGTGCACGAGGCGGGCCCGCTGGCCGTCAAGCTCGTCGAGGCGACGATCGCCAGGGGCAACCTCAACGGGCTGGGCCACTACGGCTCCCGGATCGTGATCGGGGTGGCACGGCGATGGGAGTGATCCTCTGGTACCAGCTCGACTTCCCGATCCTCCGGCTGAAGATCTCGAATGACGTCCGCAGCGGGTCGGTGCTGGCCGACGCCGAGGTCACGGTCACGTACGCGATCGGTGAACCGGGAACGTTCGAGATCGCCTTCGAGGACCTGCCGCTCCCCGTCCACAAGGTGCTGACCGACGCACTCGCGGAGCGGTCCGGTCCGGACGGCGGAGTCGACGTCGACATCCACCTCGGATACCTGGACGACCCCTCCGGGCAGGAGGTGGTCCTGTCGGGCAGGGTCGACGCGATCAGGTCGGCGACCCGGTTCCCTCCGCTCGGCATCCGCCTCACCGGTTTCGAGGAAGCCGCGTACCGGCTGCTCAAGCACACCGACCCGGGCAGCAGTCCGCCCGTGGCCACGGTCTCGAAGAAGGAGACGACGCCCTACGACGCGGCGAAGCACATCGCCGCACTCGCCGGAGTGGACCTGGTCGGCCCGGAGGAACCCGACGCCCCCGACCGCCCGATCAACAGGTCCGGCACGAACTCCTTCACGCTGCTCAAGGCCATGGCCTCCGACTTCGGTTACGAGATCCTCGTCCAGGACGGCAAGGCCCAGTGCGGACTGACCCTCAGCCATCCGCCGACGGAGAGCAGGTTCCCCTTCATCCCCCCAGACGCCCTGCTCGCGGCCGCGATGCTCGCCGAGGACTGCCTCGTCGAGTACCGGACGATGACCGTGGCCCGACTGGCCGAGTTCAAGCCCGCCCGGCTGGAGGCGGTCGGCAAGCAGCCGGCCGTGGTCACCGACAAGCCGGCCCCGGACGCGGTGGAACTCTTCGACTTCACGGTGCTCGGCGTCCCCTCCCTGCGGGCCGGCCAGATGGTGGCCGCCGGAGTGGAGGGGTACGAGAAGGCGGTCATGAACTTCCGCGTCCTCCAGCTGACCCACACGTTCTCGCCGAAGAACGGCTACACCTGCACCGGCCGCGCCGTGGAGTACAGCGGTGTGGGAGGCAACCACCGGCGCAGTGAGCTCGCCCGCAAGGCGACCCCGCACTCGATCGCGGAACTGATCGGCGGCAAGGCCCAGGAGCGTGCCGCCGCCACCCCCTCCGTCGAGGTCGGCCAGGTCGACAGGGCCACACCGGAGCGGCGGGTGGCGAACGTGACCGTCGGCCAGCGGACCGACCACGCCAAGGCGTCGCCCAGCGTGGACCTGCCCGTCACCGGAGAGGGCGGAGAACGGTACGACAGGCCCCTCGTGTCACCCTTCGCCTGGCACGACGTCGGTCTGTGCGCCCCGGTGTACCCGGGCATGCGCGCGATCCTCAACCAGGTCAGGGGCGACCCCGACGACGGTGTGGTGACCGGCTTCGTGTGGGCCAACGATCCCGAGATGGAACGTCCCAAGTCCTACGAGGGCGACTGGTGGCTCTGTCTGCCCACCGAGGTCACCCCCGGCACCACGCCCAGACCCACGGGCAGGACCGCCAACGACCTGATCACCGCCGACGGCCGCCGGGTCGTGGAGGCGACCGGGCTGAAGGTCGGGATCGGCAAGGAGGTCTGCTCACGGGTCGGGAAGCGCCCCACCGAAGGGGACGCCGAAGTCCTCCTGATCACCCACGCGTCGGGGACCTCCGTCCAGATCGACTCGGACGGAAGGGTCACCGTCGACGCGGGCGGGCAGGACGTGGTGCTCAGATCCGGGGGAGTGACCCTCACGGTCGGCCAGGGAAAGGTGGCGATCAGCTGATGTCCCTCGTACTCGTCGAAGGCGCGATCATCGAGTGCACCCACCAGGGCAGGCTCAGGCTTGCCACGGGTGATCCCCGGGTCACCGTCAGGGGCAGGGGAGTCGTCCTCGCCGGCCAGGAGAGCGGCCTCCAGTTCGGCTCGGCGACCGCCCCCGTACCGGGCATGGTCACGCCCTGCACCGCGAATTCCGGCGGGGTGGAGAAAGCCTGTCTCATCACCGCACCGGCGACCCCCGACGGATCCACGAAGAAGCTGACCGTCGGCGGCAGCCCCGTCCTGCTGGCCACGGCCTCCGGGATCACCGCCAGCGCGCAGGGACCGGCACGGTGGACGGTGGCAGACGCCGGCCAGGACCTGCTGGAGAGTCTCTGATGCCCGGGAACGAACCGCTGGAACCGCGCGACGACCTCCCCGCCGACGGCGGAGCAGCCAGCCTCCCGCCTGGAGACCGGCCTGAAGACGGGCCTGGAGACCGGCCCGGAGACCGGCCTGAACACGGGCCCGGAGACCGGCCTGGAGGCCAGGCCGGAGACCGCCCTGAACACGGCCCCGGAGACCGGCCCGGAGGACAGACCGGAGACTCCCTGAGGGCCGGTCCCGCACCCCCCGCCCCGCCGCTCGCGACCGCCTTCCGCGCCTCGTCGGCCGGATCGGGACCGGCCGCCGTCGCGATGCGCCCGTACGGCTCCGGCGACACCCCTCCGCAAGGCGCCCCGAGCCTCGGTCGCAGCCTCGCCCTCGACGAGGGGGACCTCGTCCTCGACGAGGGGACCCACGACCTCGCCCTCGTCGCCGGGGCCGACGCCCTGAGCCAGGCGCTGGAGCTGGGCGTCGCCACCCAGAAGGGCAGCGACCGGCTCAACACCGTGTTCGGCTTCGACCGCCTGGCCATCGGCGTCTACGCCGAGGACCTGCCCACCCGCAAGCAGTTCCTCACGATGGAACTCGTCCGCTGCCTCAGCTCGGACCTCCGGGTCACCGACGTGCGCGAGGTGTTCTTCGACGACGAACCACGCTACCTGGAGCTGCTGTCCGGACTCGGCGACGAGACCCGCCGGCGGGACGTCGCCGCAGCGCACGCGGCACGCGTCTACGCGGTCTACGCCGTCGTCGACACCGTCGCGGACACCGCAGTCACCCTCCGAGCAAGGGGCACCCCATGACCTCCGAGGAACGGTTCGGCGTCGGCGAGGACGGGTTCGTCGTCAAGGGCATCGACCGGATCATCGCCGACCAGCAGAACCGCGCCCGGGCCATGTTCGGCGACGACGTCGACCTCACGTCGGGCAGCGCCCTGCGCAAGGTCCTGGACGCCGCGGCCCTCGACACCCACGCCCTGTGGCGGGCCCTCGAATCCCAGTACTACGGCACCTTCATCACCACCGCCGAAGGCCCCGGTCTCGACCTGCTCGGCTGCGACCTGGGCCTGCGCCGCCGCGAACTGCGGGCCCGCGGAACCGTCTTCCTCACGATCGCGCAGGAGGAACCCGGCCGCCGCTACGCCCTCCCGCAAGGCACGGTCGTCGTGACCGAGCCCGCGGCGGGCAAGCCCCTCCTGGCCTTCCGGAGCGCAGGACCGGTCGTCCTCTCCGCGGAGGAGAAGACCGCCACCGTCGAGGCCGAGGCCGTCACGCGCGGCGAGGACGGGAACATCCCCGGCGGTACGAAGATGAGCCTCGACCCCGAATGGGCCCGGCACAACCTCGACCTGGGGGCCGCCGAGGTCACGGCCGTCGCACAGGAGACCTTCCACGACGGTGACGTGTGCGAGTCCGACGCCGTCTACCGGGCCCGTCTGCTCGGCGTCCCCCGGACCGTATGGACGCAGGAGGCCCTGCTCGCCCAGGTCCTCGACGTGAACGGCGTGCGGGACGCGGCGATCTTCGACCCGCTCGGCGGCGTCGAGGCCACCCGTCGCACCTACGGAACCTTCCGCTTCGGCAGCCGCGCCTTTTCCCCGGAGCGCCGGACCGGCTCCCCCTACTTCTTCGACATCGTCGTCGCCGCGGAGCCCGGCTGGCCGTGGCGCAAAGGGGAGTCGCTCGTCCCCGGCGTGTACGACGAGGTGCTCGACGTCGTACGGCAGTGGCGCCCCGTGTCCGTCTTCCCCGACATCCTCGCGGCCAACCAGGTCGACGTCGGGCTGCGCGCCACCCTCGTCGTCGAGGCGGGCCACGACGAGGAGTCGGTCAAGGGCGCGATCCTCGACGCCGTACGGGCCTCCGTCAACCGTCTCCGGCTCGGACACGGCGTGCTCCACTCCGACATCGTCCTCGGCGCCCGCACCGCCGCCGGTGTGGTGGACGTGCAGAACGTGCGACTGCGCCGCTTCGCCCCCGCCTTCGGGCAGACCTCCTACGGCGGCGGCACCTACGGCGGGTCCCAGGAACTGTCCGTGGGCGAGAACCTGGACCTCGCCCCCGACGAGATCGCCCGCTTCTCCGTGGACACCTCCATGGCCGACCTCCAGGTCGTGGTCACATGAACACGACACCGGCCTGCGGACCTCCCCGCCCGCGCGACCCGCTGCCCGGCGGCGCCCTCGCCGTCATGCGGGACGCCCTCCCCGCCCCGTACGACCGGGGCATGGAACGCATGTCCGTTCCGGTGGTCCCCCAGCGGGGCAGCCAGAAGGTCACCGTCCCGACGTACGGCTTCGAGCGCTACGAGCACGTCTACGGCAGGCCGCCCGCCTCCCCCCGCTACCTGCTCGCCCCCCGGCAGGACCTCACCCGGCCCCTCACCGTCCGGGTCTCCTTCAGGCGGGACGAGGGCATGGCCGTGGAGCACGTCGACGTACACCTCCCGGCGGGCCACCCCGCCGGACGCGCCGTGACGGTCCCGATCCCCGGCCGCGCGGTCCAGGTCACCCACCGGCTGCGGCTCGTCGGCCTCGCCCCCTTCACCCCCACCCGTACCTTCGGCACCGTCACCTGGGCCGTCACCGCGCTGCTCGGAAACCTGGCCAAACTGCTCTGGATCATCGGCGCGGAACACGAGCTCGTCGCCGACCACCTCCAGGACGTGACGGCTCAGCGCCACACCGAGACCGCCCACGGCGTCAGCCTCGACCTCCTCGGCCTCGACCTGGGCGCCCCCCGCTTCCCGCCGCGGCCCCACACGGTGGACGCATCCACGATCGCGCTCTTCCACCTCGACGACGTCCTCCCGCCGGACGAGGACGGAGTCCAGGACCTCGCCACGCCGGTGACCACCGTCGTCGACGCCGCCGCACCCGGCCGCCCCGGGACGAACACCGGTGCCCGCAGCGGCCGGACGGGGCGCTTCGCGTACGCCTTCGGCTTCGGCTCGGGGCCGGACGAGAGCTTCGTCAGCGTCGACGACGCCCCGGCCTTCGCCCTCCCGGCCTCCGCCTCCTTCACCGTCGAAGCGGTCGTGCGACCCGACCGGGTCACCACGGACACGGGCGCCGTCATCGCCAAGCGCAAGAGGCTCAACACCCCGGAGGACAAGGGCTGGGCCCTGACCGTGGGCACCTTCCGCGGCATCGACCACAACCTCCGCTTCTCCCTCTCCGACGGCAGCACGGTGGTCGACCTGTACGCCGACCACGACCTCGCGGACGGCGCCTTCCACCACGTCGCCGGCGTGCTCGCCCGCGAGGAAGGCACCTCCACCGTCCTGCTCCACCTCGACGGGCAGGAGGTGGACCGCGCCGCGGACGCATCCCTCGGTGCCCTCACCAGCGCCGCACAGCTCGTCATCGGCCGGGGAACGGAGGCCCGGGGGAACCAGGACCTCGACGCCCCGTACACCGGCCTGATCGAAGAGGTACGGCTCTCCGGCACGGCCCGCGGCACGTTCGCCCCGGTCACCGGCGAGCCCGACGAGCAGTACCGCCGCCGGCTCCGGATCTTCCACTCGTGGCTCCTGCCCACCCCCGACCGGCTCCAGGCCGCGGTCAACACGGCGGCCGGAGCGATCGCCCTCGCCCCGGAGGACCCCGAGCCGTTCGTGGTGCGGGAACAGAACGCGGCCGTGGCCGGGGGCGGACTGCCCCTGCGCGTCCTCCCGGCGACGCTCCCGCTGAGCCAGTCCGTCACGGCCGAGGGCGACTTCGGCACACCGGAGGAGGACGCCGTCGGCAGCGCCGCCCGCGACGAACCCGACTTCGACCCGGCCTGGCTGATCAGCCGCCCCGCCGAGGCGGGACTGACGTTCGCGGACGACGAGGACAGCCACCGGATGCAACTCGGCGTCTCCCGCGCCCTGGACGCCCTCCTGCTCCGCCTCGCGGCGCTGGACCGCCCCGCGGACGCCGCACTGCACGTGCTCAAGGCGTACGACGCCACCTCCACCGGTCTGCACCGCGTCGGGCGCGCCGTCCTGCTCACCCACACGCCGGACATCGCCCCCGCCCGGCTCGGAGCGCTCGCCCACGCGGCCGGATTCGGCTGGGTCCACCACACCAGGGACGGACTCGTCCTCGCCGCCCAACCGCGCGGCGAGGTCTTCGAGATCACCCCGGCCCCCGCGGACGCCGCCGGCCTGCCGGACGTCACCGAAGGCGACACGCTCGTCCTCGGCATCGACCCCGACCCCTCCCGGTTCGCCGACGCCGAAGTCCGGTGGTCCGTCCTCCGCTCGGGAGCCGGCGACGCCGCCTTCCCGCCGCGCAGACCCGGCACCCTGCGGGCCCTCGCCGCCGGCGACGTCTCGGTCCGCGTCGAGGCCGTACGCCAGGGCCACGTCGGCGGCGGCACCCGCCGGATCCGGATCGGCCTGGCCGACACCTCCCTCACCGCCGGACACGGCATCAGCGGCACCGGCCGCCGCGACCCCACCGAGGCGTCCGCGGCCGGCCCGCCCGCCGACGACTTCGACCCGGACACGCTGCGCGTCCGCACCGACGACCTGGACCGGCCCCCGCGCCCCGTCGCGTACGGGGACGAGCCCGGGAACCGGCTCATGCAGCGCGTCACCGCCGACGCCCTCGTCCGGCTGCTCGACGTGCTCAAGGGCACGGCCGGCACCCTCGAGGTGCTGGTGTCGTACGTCCCGAAGCCCGAGGGCGAACCACCCCCCGGCGAGGCCGCGGAACCCGACCCCGACGCGGCCCTCCACGCCGAGGGCCGGGCCCTGCGGCTCCGCCACACCGCACTGACCGCGTCGGCCCTCGCGGCACGGGCCTTCGCGGCGGGCTTCGACCTCATCCGGGTCGACCCGCCCCCGTCCGACGCTCCGGACGGAACGGAGACCGTCCGCGTCGCCGTCGCCCCCGGCGAAGACCTGACGGTCGCCGGACCCGGCGAGGTCGGGGTGGAGGACTCCGTCCAGGTCGAGGTCGAGGTGGAGGACTCCGTCCAGGTCGAGGTCGAGCCCGCCGCCGAGCCCGCCGCGGCCTGCTTCGCCGCCGACGGCTCGCGCGTCTTCCTCGCCGAGCCGGGCACGCACCGGATCACCTCCTTCACGCTCGTGGACGAAGCTCAGCACCCCGTCCGCCGGATGCGCCGGGGGTCCTCACGCAGGGTCGCCCCCTTCCCCGGCGCCCTCGCCTTCGGCGGCGGACGCCTCTTCGCGGCGCATGAACGGCTCGGCCGGATCTCGGTCCTGAACCCGGCGGACCTGTCGCCGTCCGTCACCCCTGCGGACCTCACCTGTCCCGGTCCCGCGGCGCTGGCGACCGACGCCGACCGGCTCTACGCCGGGTGCGGCGACGGGACGTTGCGCGCCTTCGCCCTGACGACCGGTGCGCAGGCGCCGCCGCTGCCCCTGCCCGCCGCGCCGAGGTCCCTCGCCGTCGCCGCGGGCAGCCCCTCCCTGTTCGCCGTCCTCGACGACGGGCGGTGGTGCCGTGTGGAGCGCGCGACGCTCACCCCGCGCGAGACGGTCGACACGGGCGATCCGAACGCCCACTCCGTCGCCGTCACCGCGGACGGGAAGAAGCTCTACGTGATCTGCCCCGGAGCCGATCCGGCCGACGGCGGCCAGATCCGCGCCTACCGCCCGCCGGGCACCAGCCCGACGGCCGTCGTCAGCGGCTTCCCCGCGGGTGCGGCGCCGGTGGCCCTGAGCCTCAGCGGCGACGGGAAGCTGCTGTACGTGGCGACGGAAGGCTCGTCCTCGGCGGTCGGCCGGGTGCACCTCGTCGACGTGGCCACCGACGTGCGCCTGCCGCAGGTGTTCAGCCCGGGACGCGGCGGGCCCGCGCTCGCCGCGAGCCCCGGCGGTGCCCCGTACCCGCCCTGCCTCGTCATGGCTCCGCGTCACGGCGGCACCGTGCTCCTCGCCGACCCCGCACCGCTCGCCGGGGTACCGCCCGCCCCGCCGCGGCTCGACACCGAGCTTCCGCTGGGCACCGGCAGGGGAGAGGCCCTCGTGTGGTCCGCCCTCCCGAACGGACACGGCGCCGCGGAACCGCTCACGCCCGACGCCCCCGTGTGCGAGGTCGTCGGCCTCGCACCCGGACGCGTCACGATCCGGGCGACGTACCTCCCCGCCGAAGGGCTCAGGCCCTACCAGTGCGAGGTCGGGCTCAAGCCCGCGCTGGAGGCGTCGCCCGACGCGGCCGTCACGAAGGAGCAGTACGACCTGATCCTCAACGTCCTCAACTGGTTCCACCCCCTCGGCGTGGAATGCCGCACCGATCGCCTGAGGGCCCTGGCCGGTCTCGACCCCGAGGAGACGGAACGGCCTCGGCTGTACACGTACCCGACGTACCACGTCAGGGACCCCTTCTCGTCCCCCTTCATCCGTCTCCGCAAGGACGACCGTCATGATTGAGACCTACAAGCCGCAGTTCACCCACAAGGACTGGATCGACAACCAGGACCGCGTGCAGGCGGGTGGTGAGGACGGTCTCAACCGCCGGTTCCACCTGCTGGAGGCGGAGTTCGCCGGGCTGGCGGAGAAGCAGATCAACCCGATCATCGCGTCGTTGGGCACGCCGACGAGCCACCTCACGCTCACCCCGGCCCTGGTGTCCTACACCGATGCCGGGACCGAGGTGCCGCCCTGGTCGCAGCGCATCGACACGGTCGCGAAGCCGACCGGCGCGCAACAGGCACACGGATTCATGAACGTGGTGCTGCCGGACGGTGCACTCGTGCAGTCGCTGCTCGTGACCGGCAGCAACCTGTCCGGCACGGGCACGCTCAGGGTGGCCCTCGTCGGCGTCGACATCAGAATCGGGGGAGGCACCGGCTTCCTCGTCGAGTCCACGACCCTGGGCACCCCGGTGGAACCGCAGAGCGAGGTGAAGATCTCGAACGACTCGCACCGCTACTACCTGACCGTCGACGTCGAAGGGGCGGAAGCGGACAAGTCGGTGACGGTCTTCTGCGTCCAGCTCGCCTATCAGTGACCGTCCGGACGGCCCTTCGTCCGGCGAGAGGAGACGGCCATGCCCAAGGTCGTAGGACAGGATGTGTCCAGCTCGTTCCCGACCCCGCCGGTGTTCGGGGTGTGGGGGGACAGCTCCGCGGGCAGCGGTGTCATCGGCACCACCGGGAACACGGGCACCACGGACGCGCCGGTCGCCGGCGTGCTCGGCGACACGAAGCAGAACAAGGGCGTCGGGGTCGTGGGCCGAGCCCAGGACGCCCTGGGGGGCACGGGCGTCGCGGGGATCAGCAGGGCCGGGGTCGGCGTCTCGGGCCTCAGCAGGGGAACGGGCGCCGGCGTGCTGGGCAGCGGGACCGAGGGCCCGGGCGTGGAGGGCACGAGCGCCGAAGGCCCGGGGGTGAAGGGCACGGGCGCGCCCGGCAGCCCCGGAGTGACCGGCACCGGCACCGACGGTCCCGGAGTCGAGGGCAGGAGCACGGACGGCGCGGGTGTGTCCGGCATCGCCGAGAGCTCCGGAGCCGGTCTGCTCGGGGCCTCGAAGGAAGGCATCGGGGTGAGGGGCACGAGCACCGACGGCACGGGCGTCTCCGGTCAGGGAGGCGGCTCCGCCGCGGGCGTCGTGGGCTCGGGTGTCGACGGCCCGGGGGTCCGGGGGACGAGCACGAACGGCGACGGGGTCACGGGCGAGGGCGGCGGGTCGGGCGCGGGTGTCCTCGGTACCGCGACCACCGGAGCGGGACTCTCGGGTACGAGTGACCAGGGTCCCGGCGTGGACGCACAGGGCGGCGGCACGGCGCCGGGAGTGCGGGGCAGGGCTCCGACCGGACCCGGAGTGTCGGGCGAGAGCGCCGAGGGCGCCGGTGTCTCCGGCACCAGCACGAAAGGCGACGGCGTCACCGGCGAGGGAGGAGGGCAGGGCGCGGGCGTCCGGGGCAGCGCGGCCTCCGGCCCGGGGGTGCTGGGCACCAGCACCGAGGGCGCCGGCCTCCGTGGCACCGGGGGAGGGAGCTCCGCCGGAGTCGAAGGCGTCGGTACGGCCGGCGCGGGTGTCTCCGGGACGAGCACGGACGGCGCCGGGGTCTCCGGCACGAGCACGAACGGCGCGGGCGTCACCGGCACCGGCGGCGGAGCCGGCGCGGGCGTGCGGGGAACCGGCGCGACGGGTCCGGGCGTGTCCGGCACGAGCACGGGCGGCGCCGGGGTCACGGGGACCGGCGGTGAGTCCAGCATCGGCGTCATCGGCACCGGCACGGGCGGCGCGGGGATCTCGGGCACCAGTACCACCGGCGCGGGCATCCTCGCCAGGAGCGACAAGGGCGCGGGTGTGTCGGCGTCGAGCAAGCAGGGCACCGGCGTCTCCGGCACGAGCGAGGCCGGTGTAGGGGTGTCCGGCACCGGCGGCGGCCAGAACCCCGGTGTCCTCGGCAGCAGCGCGGACAACCCCGGGGTGAAGGGCAAGGGCGGCGGTGAGCACGCCGGCGTCGAGGGCACCTGCACCTTCGGCCCGGGCGTCTACGGGAACAGCAACCAGAGCTACGGCGTCAGGGCCGAGGGAGCCGTCGGCCTGTACGCGAAGGGGACGGAACGGGCGGCCTTCCTGGACGGCGACGTCGTGATCACCGGAAAGCTGTCCCACGGCGTCGGCATCATGCGGATCGATCACCCGATCGACCCCGAGGACCGCTACCTGGTCCACGCGGGCGTCGGCTCCTCCGAGCTGAAGAACGTCTACGACGGCACGGCCGTCCTCGACGGGGACGGCCGCGCCACGGTCGAACTGCCCGAGTGGTTCGAGTCGCTGAACGAGTCCTTCCGCTACCAGCTCACCGCCGTCGGCGCCCCGGCCCCCGATCTGCACATCAGCCGCGCCCTCGCCGACCACACCTTCGCGATCGCGGGGGGCGGGGCCGGCCTGGAGGTCTGCTGGCAGATCACCGGCGTCCGCCGCGACGCATGGGCCAGGGCCAACCCCCTGACCCCCGACGAGACGAAACCGGCGCGGGAGAAGGGGTTCTTCGTGCACCCCGAACTGATCGGCCTGCCGGCGGACCGTTCCCTCTCCGCGCTCGCCGTCCGTGCCGACGCATGGGATGCCGAGCCGGAGGAGGGGGAGGCGTAGGGCCGACCGTCGCCCCGGATCCACCGTGGCCGTCCACGGCGACGGCGGCCCGGCCCTCGCCCCGATGCCGTGTCATCGCGGCCCATGGGTCTGCAGGAAGACCACCGGGCCGCCGCCCAGTCCGCCGCCCGCGTCGAGATCGAGGAGAGCGGCGAACGCCTTGGCGGTGTAGGTGCGTTCCAGGGACAGACCGGCCCGCTCCGAGGCCAGGGCGAGAGCACGGTCACCGGCCCGGGTCGGATGGGCGTACCCGTCGCCCAGCCACGCGGTCTCCACACGGAGCGCGTCGGGACCGGGCACCGCGCCGGTCACGTCGGCGCCCCGCGCCCGGAGCAGGGACGCGGAGCGGCGGGCCAGCCCGAGGAGGGAGCGGGAGTCCAGCCTCAGGGTGTCGTTGACCACGACGGCGAGGACACGGGTGCGCAGCCCGGCGAGCCGCAGTCCGAGGGCCAGCCCCGCGGTGGTGCCGCCGGAGCCGACGGCGGTGACCAGCCACGCCGGCTCCGGAAGCTCCCCGGACTCGACCTGGGCACCCAGCTCCAGTGCGGTCTCCACCGCACCGAGCGTGCCGAGCGGCGAGGACCCGCCCGCCGGCAGGTAGTACGGCAGCCTGAAGCCGTGGGCATGCCGGGCGAAGAGCCAGGGCGCGGCCAGGACCAGCCGGGACTTCGTGTGCAGGAGGTGCAGCGAGGCGCCGGAGGCGCGCAGCCGCTCCAGCTGGTCCCGCACGTGCGCGTCGACCGGGTGGTCGATCAGACCGAGGGCGACCTCCAGGCCCTGCTCCCGTGCGTACCGGGCGGCGGCGAGGCCCCAGTTGGTGCCGAGGCCCCCGACCGTGAGGAGGGTCCGCGCGCCGCGCCGACGGGCCTCCGGCAGCAGCCACTCCAGCTTGCGGACCTTGTTCCCGCCCCAGCCGCCGTCGCCGTACCCGCCCTCGTCCTTGACCCACAGCTCGGCCCGCGTGCCCGTCGCGGGCAGCGGTCGCACGGGCGTGGGCGCCGCACCCAGCCGCAGGAAGGGGAGCGAGCCGGTCAGTTCGGGGCAGCGCCGGTGCAGCAGCGGGGGTCGCATGCGGGGCAGGGTAGAGCACCCGGCCCCGGACCGGACCGGTCCGGACACGATCCGCGCGAACGCGTCGGGAGAGCGCCCGCGCGAACGATTCAGGACAACGCCCGGCGGAGCGCCTGCTTGTCGGGCTTGCCGAAGCAGCATGCCGAAGACGGCGCACAGGCGGTTAGTTTGGGCACATGAGGCCTTTCACCGTGCCGTGTTCCTTCGGTCCGGACCGCCAGGTGCCGTTCGAGGTGTACGTGGGAGAGCCCACGCTGGACGCGCACCCGCTGGAACAGCAGCTCGCCTGGCCGGCGCGGGAGCGCGGCGGCACGACGGGCCAAGACGTGATGGACGGGTTCGGTGGGCCCCACCACCCACTCGCTGTACGCGTTCGGATCCGTGAGCACCGCCCACACCACCTGCGGGGGACGCCGGATCAACTGGTGCCGGACAGCCATGGGAGAAGTCCTTGTGTGGGGGGCGGAGGCGCGAGAGGAAAAACGGCCACTGTCCCGCTCGCCTGAGCACGTTGCTTGGTGGAGGGGCTCTGCGGGTGGTGTGTCGCTCTGCCTCGCGACCGGGCCTCCTGCTCCCGGCGAAGCCGTCACATCTCTGTGCGGGGAGCGTGTCCCGCCCGGCGGGACGTCCACAGCGGGTGCCGGTGCGGGGTCGGCCCAGCGCTGTGGCCGCCGGGCGGATCCAGGGGCGCTGCGGAGATGTCCCGCTACCAGTGGTGGGGAGATGTTCCCGCTACCAGTAGTGCTTGCGTCCGCCCACGGAGCGTCCGAGGGCGCCCAGGATCCAGAGGATGGCTCCGATGACAACGAGGATGATGCCGATGGTCCACAGGACGCTGATTCCGGTGACGAAGCCGACGACCAGAAGAATCACACCAAGGACGATCATGACGTCCTCCGATTTCGGGGTGCGGCTTCTTCCAGCCTAGATGTGTTCGTCACGGGCCGCGTGCCGCGCCGTGCCTTGCGGAAGGCCGTTGCCTCGGGCCGGGTGCCCTTCGGGTGGCGAGTGATCGTGGCGCACCGGCAACGGCCGCGAGGAGCAGATGTACGCGGATGCTGGAGCCGTACGGCCGTACAGCCCGCACGGCCGGACTCGGAGGAGGCTGAGGTTGCCGCCGCAAGACCGCAGGGCACGCCGCTCCGTACATCCCCCCGAGGTGTCTGTGTTTTCGTCTGATGATCCTAAGATCGGCCGGATGTCGGATGCTGAGCCGTAGACGGGGCAGACGCGAGGTCTCGGGATTCACGGGCTGCCGCGAAGCGTCATGGCGGGCCTGCCGGTCGGTCGAGGAGGTGTGGCGTGTCCTGTTCCGTTCTGGGTGAGGACGAGCTGGGTACCGGCCTGATCGCGCTGCCGGGTGTCTACCGGCCGCAGGCCGACACGCGCTTCCTCGCGGCGGCGCTCGGCGACGAGGACGTGGGGCCCCGGACCGAGATGTTGGAGATCGGTACCGGCACAGGTGCCTTGGCCCTGCACGCGGCCGGCCGGGGTGCGCGCGTCACGGCGGTCGATGTGGCCTGGTCGGCGGTGGTCACGGCACGCCTGAACGCCCGGCGCAGGCGGCTTCCCCTGCGGGTGCTGCACGGCGACTTCGCGGCGTGTGCCGCACGTCGCCGGTTCGACCTGGTCGTCGCGAATCCGCCGTACGTCCCGTCCCCGCGGGCTCGACCGCCGTCGCACGGGCCGGAGCGGGCCTGGGATGCCGGTCCGGACGGGCGTACGGTCATCGACCGCATCTGCTCGGCCGCCCCGGCCCTGTTGCGTCCCGGGGGCGTGCTGCTCCTCGTTCATTCGGGGATGTGCGGAGCCCCCCAGACCGTCGATCGTCTGGCCGGGGCGCGGCTCGCCGCAGAGGTCACGGCGACGACGTCCGTTCCGTGGGGCCCTGTACTGCGCTCGCGGCGGGCCTGGCTGGAGAGCCGGGGGCTCGCGGCTGAGACCGACCAGTGGGAAGAGTTGGTGATCATCCGTGCACGCCGTCCCTGAATCAGCCCGCACGAGTGCCACGGACCCGGCGCCCCCGCCGGACCCCGTGCCACGCCGTGTGCTCGTCGATCCGCAGGGCCCGGTCCTGGTCGAAGGCCCGGTGGAGATCGCCCTGGACGACGGGACCGTGGTCCGCTCCGACCGCTTCATGGTCGCGGTGTGCACCTGCCGACGCAGCCGTACGTATCCGTGGTGCGACACCAGCCATCGCCGCCGCGTGCGGGCCGTGGCGCCGCCTGAGGATGGGGGCCGGTGATGAGCCCTCCCGGCCCCGGTGGGACGGCGGCGGCCTTCGGCCCGCGCCTGGTCGAGGGGAGGGGCGAGCTGTCCGCCGCGGTGACCGGCGCCCTTCGATCCGGGGGTCCGCCGTTGTACGACCCGGGAGCGGTGATCAGGGCCGACCCGTGGGAGGAGGACCTTCAGCTCGCGCTGTATCTGCTGTACGAGCTGCACTACCGCGGTTTCGAGGACGTCGACGACGCCCGCGAATGGGACCCTGACCTGCTGCGGCTGCGCCGGGCCGTGGAGGACCGCTTCCTGCACGCCCTGCGGGACGCATTGCGCGACGGCCCGGGGTCGGTGGAAGCCGTGTTCGCCCCGCTCCTCGTCGAACCCGCCGACCCCTCCGGCAGCGTCAGCCACTACCTGGAGACCGAGGGCGAGTTGTGGCAGCTGCGCGAGTACGCGGCGCTGCGTTCGCTCTACCACCTCAAGGAGGCGGACCCGCACGTCTGGGTGATTCCCCGGATCACCGGCCGCGCCAAGGCCGCGATGGTCGCCGTCGAGTACGACGAGTTCGGGGCGGGCCGCGCCGAACGCATCCACGCGCAGCTCTTCGCGAACCTCATGGCCGACCTGGATCTGGATCCGGAGTACGGCCGCTACCTCGACCGCGCACCGGCGCCCCTGCTCGCGACCGTGAACCTGATGTCCCTTCTCGGGCTCCACCGGTCCCTGCGCGGAGCTCTCGTCGGCCACTTCGCGTGCGTCGAGGTCACCTCTTCGCCCGGTTCCCGCCGCATGGCCAAGGCCATGCGGCGCTGCGCGGCCGGTCCTTCGGCCGAACGCTTCTACGCCGAACACGTGGAGGCGGACGCCGTCCACGAGCAGGTCGTACGCAGTGAGGTCATCGGTGGGCTCCTCGCCGACGAACCCGCCCTGGAGGCGGACATCGCCTTCGGCTGCGCGGCCACGGTCCTCCTGGAAGACCGCTTCACGGCTCATGTCCGCCGGGCCTGGGATCAAGGCCGCACCGCGCTGCGCACACCCCTGCCCGAGGTGTGACCCATGGCGTGGGAGAGGATGCGCGCCTGAATCCGGCCGGGTGAACCGTCGGCGGCGCGGTCAGGGAACGCGAAGCGCCAGCAGGACGACATCGTCCTCGGGAGGCGGGTCGGCCATCCGGCTGCTGATCCGCCGGAGCAGTTCGGGCAGCGGGTCGTTTCCGTGCCGGGCCAGCAGGCCCGCGAGCTGTGTGACGGCGGCGTCGATGTCCTGCCCGCGTCGTTCGACGAGGCCGTCGGTGTAGAGCAGCAGGGCCGAGCCGGGAGGCAGCTCGCGTCGGTGCTTGGTCCGGGCAACGTCCTTCAGGCCCTGGTGGAAGAGCATGTCGTGCTCGTCCAGGAGGGTCACCAGGCCGTCGGGGGTGCGCAGGAGCGGTGGTGGATGGCCGGCGTTGGACCAGGTCAGGGACCAGGGACGGCCGGGCGGGGCGGGATCGAGGCGGGCGTGGACCAGCGTGCCGCCTGCCTCGATGGGCAGGACGGCACAAGCGGCGTCGAGGGCGGTCAGAGCCGTCTCCGGGCTGTACGGGGGATGGTCGAGTGTGGCCTGCCGCAGCATGCTGCGCACCTGGCCCATCACGGTGGCGGCGTGCATGTCGTGCCCGGTGATGTCCCCCACCGTGATCATCAGCGGGGCGCCCGCGCCGGGTGCGGCGGACGGCAGATGGTAGGCGTCGTACCAGTCACCGCCGATCATGTGGTCGTCGGCGGCCGGCTGGTAGAGGGCGTTGATCTCGACGCTGTCGGCCAGCGGGAGATCGGTGAGCATGGCCTCCTGGAGCTCCCGGGCGACGGAGATCCGCTCGTCCAGGTACTGGGCGCGCTCCACCGCCTGCGCAATGTAGCCGGAGGCGGCGGTCAGCGTCGCTCGCTCGGTGATGCCCACCTCGTGCCGCTTGGCCCAGCCGACGACGAGCACGCCCAGCACCGCGCGGCTGCCCCAGAGCGGCAGGCACATCACTGTCGCGAGGCCGAGACGGTCGAAGAAGCGAACGGCGTCGCGGCCGTAGCCGGTGACGAGCGCCCCGCGATCAGGCACGAACACCATGCGCCGCTCCCGCATGGCCGCGGCGCTCGGAAACACAGCGTCCGCCGGCACTGTGAGGCTCTCGTGATCCAAGGAGCCCTTGTCGTCCGGGTCCGGGATCCTGTGGAGCTCGTTCTCGTCACCGACGAGCAGGCCGACGTACGAGGGCTTCCCCAGACCGCCGAGGAGGTCGTGGAGCCTGCGTCGTACGTCCTCCACCCCTGAGGCCCGGGCCAGCTCCTCCGAGGCCTTCAACAGCAGCTCGGCGTGGTCCAGACCGGTCTGGGCCTCACGTTCCAGGCGCTCCGCCTCGCCCCTGGCCCGCTCGGCGGCGGTGCGTGCGGCTTCCACCGCCTTCTGCGCGGAGCGCCGCTGCGCCGAGAGGATCCGCAGGCGCAGTTCGGCCGAGCAGGCTGCGGCCAGATCCTCGAGGTCGGCCAGCTCGTCGGGGGTCCAGGTGCGTGGTGCGTGATCGATCACGTAGAGGGCGCCCAGGACCAGGCCGTCGCTGTCGGTGAGCGGCGTTCCGGCGAATGCGACCAT
Organism: Streptomyces sp. NPDC059695; assembly: GCF_042733785.1. Taxonomy (NCBI): domain Bacteria; kingdom Bacillati; phylum Actinomycetota; class Actinomycetes; order Kitasatosporales; family Streptomycetaceae; genus Streptomyces; species Streptomyces sp. NPDC059695. Next base: position 193,779 of record NZ_JBHWFF010000015.1, read on the forward strand.
GCCCGGGTCTGCGACGGCCGGACCGTTGCCCAGTCGCTCGTCTGTACGGAGGTCGGACACGACGAGGGGCCGCCCCGAGGACACCACGGTCCGGAAGGGAGTGCGGGACCCCGGCAGTGCCCGTCGTTCCGCCCAGGGACGGGACAGGCCGAACATGCCGGGCAGGATCTGCCGGCCGTCCTCGGCAAGCGCGACGAATGCCGCGGGTGCGTGGAGCAGCCGTGACGCCAGCCGGGCCGACCGGTCCATCCCGGAGTCAGGGGAGGCCGAGAGCCCGGTCAGCTGCAGGGCCCGCCGCCGCGCGCCGTGGACCGCGGTTCCCGAGTCCCGGTCCCGTCGCGCCATCCGTCCTCCGGTCTCGCTGCCCCGAGGTCTGTCTCAGCAGCATCGTAGAACGGTCGGCCGGGTGCGACCGGTCGTGCGGAGCGGACGCCGCCGTGCCTCTTGTCGTCAGGCGACAGAACCGAGAATCCGCCTGCCCCTGGCCGAGGGCTCGCGGCGGTCACAGGCGGTTCGTCGACGCCGACGTCGCAGGTGTGGGGCTGTTCTCCGGCGGCCTCCTGCGGTGCCCCCCCCGATGAGTCCGGGGCTCGCCCCCTCCGTCGGCATCCCGCTGGTCTGCTCGTACACGTCGACACCAGGCCGGTCGCCGCCGCTGCCACTGCTTGAGCCGTGACCGGCTGGGTAGACGCCGGGCGTACGAAACGCTCAGCTCGACGACGTGAGCTGCGCGGAACGGTCCACGGAACCGTGTTCGAAGGCCTCGCACACGCTCCGGAGACACGCCGCTCACCGCACCCACCCCGTAACCCCCCGGGGGGACGGGCCGGACCCGTGCCGACCTGCCGTCTCCCACCGCGCGGCCGGCCGTGCCGAATCTACGGACCGACACCCGGCGAGGGCCCGACAGCGAGCCCCGAGAACCGGTGCCCGCGGCATTCCCGACGATGCCCTGAGGAGTCGGACCAGGACTCGGGCCCCACAGCTGGTCCCGACGGGGCGAGAGGGCAACCGCATCATCGAACTCGGACGAGGCCCCAGGACGGAGGCCAACCATGTCAACCAGCACGATCATCATCGGCATTGCCATCGCAGCCGTCGTAGTGATCACCGTCGCGGTCGCACTGTGGATGGCGGCGCGCCGCCGACGTCTGCAGAACAAGTTCGGCCCCGAGTACGACCGCACGATCGAGACCTAGGGCGGCCGCAAGGCCGCCGAACGCGAGCTGCGCGCCCGCGAGGAACGCCACGACGAGCTCGAGATCAAGGAGCTGCCACCTGAACGGCGAGAGCAGTACGCCGTCGAATGGAACAGCGTCCAGGAGCACTTCGTGGACCGGCCTGAAGGCTCCGTGGAGGAAGCCGACGAACTGGTGTCGCGACTCATGCGGGAGCGGGGCTACCCGACAGAGGACTACCACGGTCAGCTGCGTGATCTTTCGGTCGAACACGGCCGAACCCTGGAACACTACCGGACCGCACACGACGTCAAGGTGCGCAGCGCCGGTCACGAGACGACAACCGAGGAACTCCGCGGGGCGATGGTGCACTACCGCGCCCTGTTCGACGACCTCCTGACCGACCAGAGGAGCCGGTGAGATGCAGAATCACGGAGGCAGGAACGAGCGAGTGGGCGACGCCGGCATCACGACCGAGGACATCGCCCATTCGGCGTCGCCCTCGGAGGCCGGTACCCGCACCGACACGCATGCGGAGTCCGGCACCGCGCAGGGCGACGGGCGGACGAGGCCCGTGTACCCGGGGGAGGCCACCGCGGACACGGGCGCAGAGGAGCAGGACACCCGCGGAAGCGGGGAAGGGCTACCGGAGGGCGGCGGTGCGGGAGCGGCGCGGTCCGATGCCGATGAGCCGCTGCTCGGGGCCGACGACACCGCGAAGTACCGGCAGAAGTGGGGCGAGATACAGGGCCGGTTCGTCGACGACCCGCAGGAGGCGGTCAGGTCGGCGGACGCCGTGGTGGCCGAGGTGATGCAGACCCTTGCGCGGTCCTTCTCCGCCCACAAGCAGGGACTGGAGGAGCAGTGGGGCCAGGGCGAACAGGTCGCGACCGAAGACCTGCGGCTGGCGTTGCAGCACTACCGGTCGTTCTTCAACCGCCTTCTGAAGACCTGACGCGGGCCGGCGGCCCCGCGTCATCCGCCGGGCCCGGTCCAGGACTGGTCCGGGCCTCGCGCTCGTGAGGGAGCCTCGTCGCGATGGAGTGGGGCTCGTCCACTACAGCGCGAGGCCTCTCCTTCGGAGCGTCGTCTGCGCGGCCGCACCCGCAATATCCTCCTTACGCTGCTTGGCCGAATCGGCCGCTCGGAGACGTGTCTTTCGGGCAGGACATCCTGCATGGACAGCGACCACGAGAAGGATCCGGCTCATGGGGTTCCGGACGGCTTGAGCGACAAGACGGTGCGTGCTCTGGGTGCGCTTTCGAAGGCACTGGAAACCACGGAGCGGGCCCGTGGCCACCTCTACGGGTTCCACCAGCTGACCGGGACAGCTGACTTCGAGCTCGGCGACGCGGTGCGACTCCTGAGGGAGGCGGGACACGAGGAGCAGGCCGCACGGGTCGAGCGCGAGATCGTGGGCCGCAACGTCATCCCGGGGCACTGGACTTTCCAGATCATCGAGGCCTACAACGCCACGTACTACCAGCCCTTCGCCGCGGTCGAGCGCGACATCGTCGAGGAGGTGGCCGGCGGGCGGGACCATCTTCTGGAGGCCCGTCTCAAGGCGTCGCGCCACACCCCGCAGCACCCTGACCACACGACCATGCCCCCCTCATCCTGAAGGGAGGCTTGGCGTGGCGAGAGGCGCGGACCGGGGAACGGCACCGGGAAAGCGGCGCCGCCCGAGCGCCGTACACGGTCGAAAGCCCTGAGACGAAGCCCAGGTCTCCGGACGCAGCCAGTCCGGGTGCTGCGCGTTTCAGCAGCCGTTGCGCCGGCGGTACGGGGGGAACACGCTGTCCCCGTACGGGGTCGAGTCCCTCTCCGGTCAGCCCATGGCGGGCTGCGAAGGTGTGGGCGTCGGCGCGGAGCCACCGGCTCGGGAGGACGAGGACGGGCCGATCCGCCGCGCCGTGGGCCGATGACCGACGGGTCCTGGACAGCGTGACCGACCTGGCGCACAACATCGCGACAGCCCTGAGGGTTGCTGACCGCGGCGTCCTGACCTCTGGCTTTCGGCCGGCGCGGCAACGCAGGCAGGGACGGCCCGTTCACGCTCGGCCAGGACGCCGTTCTCGCACCTCACGCCAGAGCCGTCCAGGGTGACCCGGTGGACTCGCCGATCCGCGCCGACGGGCCCGGGTCGACCGGACCAGCGTGAACACCTGGCCGGAGCCGCGGTCAGGGAGCCTTCCCTGCACGTCACCGAGGTCCGGAGCTCGACCGCGGAGAACGGGGACTCGATCGGTCAGGCCGACCGGTCCTGCGGCGTGACCACGGCGAACCGGGCCCCCTCGGCGTCGACGAGGTCGACCCATCTGCTCGTGCGGGACACATGGACGGGAGACGCTGTCCCGCCCCCCGTCCGGTTGGCTATCCCGATCGCCTCGTCCAGGTCGGGTACTGGAAAATGGACCTGCCACCTCGGGCGTGCCGCGTCATCGGACGCCCCTTCGAGTGCTTCGCCGCTGACACGGGCGACAGTGGCGGAGCCATGGCGCAGTACGACGCGATCGTGTTCGAAGGACGCGACGCAGGCCCCGGGTCGGTCCCCGGCCCAGTCGAAGACCTGCCCGTAGAAGGTCGAGGCCGCCAGGACATCGCGCGTACGCAGCTCCAGCCAGGCCGGGGCGCTGCCCCGGCCCACCGACCAGTCCGGAATCACGGAGCCCTGCCAGAAGCCGAACACGGCCCCGGCGGGGTCGGCCGCCAGGCCGGCCCGACCGATCCCGAAGGCGAGGGGCCCCACGGCCATGGTGGCTCCCCGTTCGACGATCCGTGCGGCGGTGACGTCTGCGTCGTCGACGGCGAAGTACGGGGTCCACGCGACAGGGACGTCGATGTCCTCGGTGAGTGCTCCTATACCCGCCACCGGAGCACCTTCGTGAAAGGCGACCGAGAACCCCACTCCGAGGCGGCTCGGCCTGAACTCCCAGTCCAGCAGGTCACTGTAGAAGCGCTGCGAGGCGGCCGTGTCACGGGCCATCAGGCTGACCCAGCACGGGGCTCCCGCGATCTCCCGGCTCGATGTCGACACTGCGCCGCCACACTCCTCCACGGGGTCGTGCACACAGGGCGCGGGCACGGCCGTGCAGCGCCGTGATCGCCTTCGACGGCGGAGCCTGCGGCAGCATCCCGCTGCCCTCTCCTTCAGCGTAGGTCTGCCTCCCAGGCGCGGCCTCCGGGACGGGTTCGGCCCCCCTTCGGTTACGGGAGCGGGGACAGGTTCTCTGCCTCCCGTCGCAGACGCAGCAGGTCCGGGTCCCCTGCGCGGTCGTCGTCGACGCCCGTTGGTTCTACCGTGGAGAGAGCATCAGTCCCCTGGAGCGCGCCATGCTCGAATGCCCGTGCAGCGTCGGCGTGCAAGCGCTGCCGTGGGCCGCCGGGACGTCGGTGGGCTGATGACCGCACACCGTGCGGGGCGATGGTCTCTGTTCGGTCGATCACGCAGCGCGTTCCGTCGCATGCGGGCGGGGCACCGATGGGGGATGATCATCGAACTCGATCTCTGGCAGCGTGCGCTGGGTTTCGCGGCGCTGGGACTGCTCACGCTGGTGCCCCTGCTCATCGTGGTGTCCGCGGCGGGCGCGGGTGGCGGGAAGGGGTTCGCGCAGTGGCTCGGAGACGGCATCGGAGTGTCGGAGGCGGCCAGGGCGGAGATCGAGCGGCTGTTCGCGCTGCCCGGTCAGGTGCGGCGGACCACGACGGCCTTCGGGCTCGCCCTGCTCGCCGTGTTCGGCCTGTCGTTCGGCACGGTGGTGCAGAGCGGGTACGAGAAGGTCTGGGGTCTGCCGGCCGCGCGCTGGTGGGCCCGGTGGCGGCATGTGGTGTGGCTGGCCGTGCTCATCGGAGTCCTCTACGTGTTCGCGGTGTCTCCCTTCTGGCGTCAGAACCCGGCCAGCGGTGTGGTGAGCCTGGTCTGTGGGGTCCTGTTCTTCTGGTGGTCGCAGAGACTGCTCCTCGGCGGCCGCGTCAGGTGGATCGCCCTGCTGCCCGGCGCCGTGGCCACCGTGCTCGGACTGCTCGGGCTGAGGATCTTCTCCCGGCTCGTCTTCTCTCCGCTGATCGCGTCCAGTGCCGTCACGTACGGCCCCTTCGGCGCGTTCCTCGTCATCCAGACCTGGCTCGTCGCCGTCGGCGTGGTCGTGTTCGGGGGGTCGCTCACCGGTCGTCTGATCGTCAGCGAACTGCCCCGGGTGACGAGCGCACTGAAGAGGCGACCGTAGCGTGTTGCAAAGGCCTTCCGCAGGTTTAGCGGTCAAAATCCTGGTCAGTAGCCACATGTACCAGTAAGAACTATTTGTCAAGGAGTGGTGAGTCGTGTCGGACAAGGAGAAGGGCCGGGCCAAGGCCGAGCAGGCCAAAGGGAAGCTCAAGGAGACGGCGGGCCGCGCGGTCGGCAACGAACGCATGACCGCGGAGGGACGCGCCGAGAAGGCCAAGGGCAACGCCCGCCAGGCCAAGGAGAAGATCAAGGACGTGTTCAAGAGCTGACCGGGCGCGTTGGGCCGACGAAGCCCCCTGCGCCCACGACCGCAGAGGAGGTGGGCGTGTGAGAAGCGTGGGCGTGGAAGAAGAGCTGCTCCTCGTGCATGCGCGCACGGGGGAGCCTCTCGCCCTGGCCGGCGCCGTCCTTGCGGCCGCGGACCGCTCGGAAAAGCAGAGGCCGCGCGGTGAGGGCGTGCCGGGACACGCCTTCGAGAAGGAACTGCAGAAGGAACAATTGGAGTTCGCGACCGAACCGGTCACGGAAATGGGCGAACTCGCCGATGAGATCACCCGGTGCCGCGCCGAGGCCGGCCGGCACGCCGCGTCCGCGGGCGCCCTCGTGGCTGCCCTCGCCACCTCGCCGCTGCCCGCCCGGCCCTCGCTGAACGCGGGCACACGCTACGCCTGGCTGAGCGAACAGTTCGGCCTGACCGCGCAGGAGCAACTGACCTGCGGCTGCCACATCCACGTCTCGGTCGAGTCGGACGAGGAAGGCGTCGCCGTACTGGACAGGATCCGGCCCTGGCTCTCCGTGCTGACCGCGATGAGCGCGAACTCGCCCTTCTGGCAAGGGCAGGACAGCAAGTACGCGAGCTACCGCAGCCGGGTGTGGAACAGGCTTCCGTCGGCAGGGCCGCGGGACGTCTTCGGCTCGGCCGATCGCTACCACGAACAGGTGCGCGCGATGCTCGACACCGGCGTGCTGCGGGACGAAGCGATGATCTACTTCGACGCCCGGCTGTCCGCGGCCTACCCCACGGTGGAGGTCAGAGTGGCGGACGTGTGTCTTGAAGCGTCCACGCCCGTGCTCCTCGCCTCCCTGGTGCGCGCCCTCGTCGAGACCGCCGCCGGCGCCTGGCGCGTGGGGGATCCGGCCTCCCGCGTCAGCACGGACCTGCTGCGGCTGGCGTCATGGCAGGCAGGCCGGTCCGGTGTGGACGGCCCGCTCCTCCACCCCGAAACCATGCGGGGGGCGCCGGCGGCGGAGGTCGTCCAGGCGCTGTACGCCCATGTCCGGGAGGCCTTGGTCGAGAGCGGCGACGACGAACGGGTCCGCGAAGGCATCTCCGCCCTGCTGACACGGGGCAACGGTGCCCGCATCCAGCGCGAGCTCCTGCACGACCACGGCGGTCTCGCCGCGGTGGTCACCCACTGCGCGCGGATCACGAGCGCATCCCGGGCCTGACGCGCCAGGACCGACGAAGGAGGCAGGTGCGAGGAAGGCTCCGGCCACGAGACCGGCTTCATACGTCATCCAAGCGGCGACGTTCCGGTGCCGGACGTCCGCCGACAAGGCGAGGAGAAGAGCCATGGCTGCCAAACGGACGGTCTACCACGTCGCGCCCTCCGGTGAGCGTGCGTCGGCCGCGGGGGTGAAGTGGCAGGTCGAAGGCCGAGAAGGCCGCCGACTGCTGCACGAACCCCACAAGACGCAGAAGGACGCGCTGGAGTCCGCACGCCGGCACGCCAGGGAGCACACCCCCGCGCAGGTCGTCGTCCACGCCCGCGACGGGCACGTCAGAACCGCCTACACCTATGGTGACGCTCCCGTCACAGCCCCCGATGAGCGCGGGCGCAGGGCGGGGGAGCGAGGGGGCCTCTACTAGGTTCTGTCGTCAAATGTCACGCCCACATCAGGAGTGATGCGAGAGTGACGGCCGCTTCGTAGGACTCGGCGGTCTTGTCGTACCGGGTTGC
>NZ_JBHWFF010000016.1:0-29044 GCF_042733785.1 Streptomyces sp. NPDC059695
GGCGACGGGCGGGGGCGGGGATACGGACGAGGCTCCCCAGCTGGCCGAGCACGCCGCGGTCCGGCGGGGCCCCCGGGGCCGCGGGCGGGCGGGGGCGTCCCGGAGGACCGGACGGATCGCCTTTTCGAGTTGGCATGCTCATGCTTGAGATCTACCCGCTCCGGCGGAGGGAGCGCAAGACTCCGTCGGCGGGCGGCACTCCTCGCCGCCGCTCCGGTGAGGTGCGCGACGACGTCGGGGAGGGCCGCGGCGGATCGACGGGATTTCTCGGGGCAGGCGCGTCACAGCCGTCGATCGGCGGTGTCCAACGAGGGAAGTGCCGATCAGCCCCGAGAAAGGGACGTACACCATGACCGTCCAGCAGCAGGTCCCCGTGTCGAAGCCGCTCGCCTCCCCGAGGACCGAGAGGCCGGCGGCCGGGACGACCGAGGTGTTCCTCGGCGCGACCGGGGCGGACGAGCCCGCCGCCACCCGGGGGAAGACCTCGATCGCCGACGTCGTCGTCGTGAAGGTCGCCGGCATCGCCGCACGGGAGATCCCGGGTGTGTACGACATGGGCGGTGGTCTGTCCCGCACCATCGGCGCCGTCCGCGACCGCGTCCCGGGCGGTCGTCCGAACGTCGGCCGGGGCGTGAAGGTGGAGGTCGGCGAGTGTCAGACCGCGGTCGACCTGGACCTGGTGGTCGAGTACGGCGTCGCGATCACCGAGGTCGCCGCCGCCGTGCGGGAGAACGTCATCGCGGCCGTCGAGCGGATCACCGGTCTGGAGGTCGTCGAGGTCAACATCTCCGTCATCGACGTGCGTCTGCCCGAGGACGACGATCCGGAGCTGCCCGCCGACTCCCGCGTCGCGTGACGGAGCCGGCGGTGAGGCGTTGAGGGAACGCGCCCGTCCCCCGGGCGGCCCGCGGCAGAGAGGCGGAGAACATGAGTAGGGCGTTCATCGGAATGATCGCCGGAATGGCCCTGGCGTTCGCCGGATACTTCGGCGGCTTCACCGCCTTCGTCCTGGTCGCCGTCCTCGGCGCGGCCGGATACGGGGCGGGGGCGTGGCTCGACGGCGGCGGACGGCCGCAGGAGCTGCGGGAGTTGCTCAATCGGGGCAGGCGGTGACCGCGGCGGCCGACCGGGGGTCGACCACGATCGCGGACAAGGCCGTACGGAAGATCGCGCAGCGGGCGGCCGGGGAGGTGCTGCCTCCCTCGCTGGCGGGCGCGGTGCGCGGCTCGGCGACGGTCCGCGGCCGCAGGGCCGGTGTGGCCCTGCGCGTGGCGCTGCCCTATCCCGCTCCTCTCTCGGAGACGGCCCGTCAGGTGCGGGAGCACGTCGCGGACCGCACCCGGGAGCTGACCGGGCTGGACGTCCCTGCGCCCCGGCTGACGGTGAGTCGGCTCGCGGTCGGCGCTCCCGCGCCGGCGCCGGTGCCGCCGCCCGAGGCGGTGGGTCCCGGACCTCGGTACCGGTGGTCGGCTCGACGTGTCCCGACGGCCCTCCTGCTGCTCGTGGGGACGGCGGTCGGCGCGACGCTGACCGCCGACGTCCTCCGGGTCCACGTCCTGGACCACCGTCCGGCGGCGTGGCGGCTGCGCGCCGTCGACTGGCTGTCCGGACACGGCCCCGGTGATCCGGCCGTCACCACCGGGTCCCTGGTCGCCGTCGCCCTGGGGGTGTGGCTGCTCGCGCTCGCCGTGACCCCGGGCAGGCGTCGGCGGCTGACCCTCGTCACCACCGCGTCCGACGTGCGGGTCGCGGTGGACCGGACGGCGGTGGCCGCGCTGGTCCGGGACGCGGTCGGCGAGGTGAACGGCCTCGGCGCGGTGCGCGTCCGCGTGCGCCGCCGCCGCGTCCTCGCCCGCGCCCGGCTGGCCTTCGGGGAGCGGGACGACGTCCTTCGTCAGGCCGTCGCCGCGGCCGACCGCGCTCTGGAGCGCTGTCGGCTGCGCCGCCCCCTGCGGTGCAGGGTGGTCCTGGTCCCCGAGGCCACCTGGCAGCCGCCCCTGCCTCCGTACGGTTCCGGGGCCGGCCGGGCTCCGTCCGGCCCGGTGCCTCCGTACGGTTCCGGGGCCGGCCGGGCTCCGGCCGGCCCGGCGACGGGCGAGCCGGAGGGTGCGACCGCGTGAGAGAGTCCCGTACGGTCGTCAACCGCACCGTCCTCGCGGTCTTCGGGCTCGCCCTCCTGCTGGGGGGAACCTGGCTGGCCGGCGCCGGGACGGCACTCGCCCAACGGTTCCCGTCGGGGTGGCCTGCTCCCGGCTCCGCCTTCCTCGGAGCACGGACGACGGCCGGGCTGCGCGAGCACGGGTGGTGGACCCCCGCCGTCGTCGCGGCCGGGACCCTCGTCACGCTCCTTCTCGCCCGGTGGGCAGTGGGCCGGATCGTCGTCCGCCGGAGGTCCCGGGTCCCGCTGCCCCAAGCGGGCGGCGCCCTCAGCAGGCGGGCCCTGGAGACGGCCCTCGCCCAGCGCGCGCTGACCATCGCCGGAATCGGCCGCTGCCGGCCGCGCGTCCACACCCGCGGACGCCGCCTGCACCTGCGGCTCCGGGTGTGGCTGGAGCCGGGAGCCGGTCCGGACCGGGTCGTCCCCGAACTCCTGGCGCTCACGGCCGAGGCCGCGCGGGCGGCCGCCCCCTACGAGATCGGCACCCGCGTGCGCATCAGCCACCTCACCCGGCGGACGCCGCATGTCCGCTGACACCCGGCCGTCCGCCCCCGGGCACCCGGCCGCCGCCCCGTCCACCTCACGCGACTGGTGGCAGGCGCTGCGCCGCACCCCCGCGACCCTGTGGAAGGACGACGTCACCGATGCCGCCGCCGCCCTGACCTACTACGCGATCCTGGCGATCCTCCCGGCGCTCCTCGTCACCGTGCTGGCCTTCGCGTTCGTCAGCCCGGGCACCGCCGAGCAGTTCACCGCCCACGTCACGCACTACGCCCCGGGCGAGTCCGGCGCCGAACTGCACGAGCTCCTCGGCCGGGCGCTGGACCGGCGCTCCGCCGCCTGGACCCTCCTCGCGGCGGGCGCCGCGAGCGCCCTGTGGTCCTCCTGCAGCTACCTGGCCGTCTTCCGCCGGGCCCTGCACGCCATGCACCGCGTCCCGGACCGCCGCTCCACCTGGCGCAGGGCCCACCGCATCCTCGTGACGGCCCTGGTGCTGCTCGTCCTCCTGGTCGTCGGCGCGCTCGTCCTGATCCTCAGCGGCCCCGTGGCCAAGAGCGTCGGAAGCGCGCTCCACCTCGACGACAGCGTCTCCCTCGTCTGGACGCTCGTCCGATGGCCGCTGCTGCTCTTCCTCGTCGCGGTCCTGGTCGTGGTCCTCTTCCGGACCGGTCCCCCCTCCGCCCGTCTCCGGCGCCACAGCCTGCCCGGTGGCACCCTGGCCGCGGTCCTGTGGCTGTGCGCGTCGGCCGGATTCGCCCTGTACACCGCCGTACTGGGCACCTACAGCCGTCTCTACGGTTCGCTGGGCGGATTCGTCGTCTTCCTCATCTGGCTCTGGCTGTCGAACGTCTCGCTCCTCGCGGGCGCGCAGTTCACCGCCGAACTCGGCCGTCCCCGCCGTGCCGGGCTGTCGCGGGCGGACCTCCGCGGGTGAACGAACGTGCGGATGCGTGCGGCGTAACGAAACCGGGGCACGCGGTGTCAAAGAACCGGAGGCTGGAAGGAGCCCGGATTGAGTGCGCGTCGAGGCCCGGACGACCATGAGGGCGAGGACGCGGCCCGGGTCGATGTCCGACTGCTCGCCGTCAGAGCGGCGGAAGGGGACGAGGAGGCGTTCGAGGTGCTCGTACACCGGCATTCCCTGCCCATGATCCAGCTCGCCACGCGGCTCCTGGGCAACCGCGCCGAAGCCGAGGACGCCGTCCAGGACGCCTTCGTCAGCGCCTGGCGCAGTCTCCCCGAGTACCGGGGCGAGGCGGGGTTCGGCACCTGGCTGCACCGCATCGTCACCAACCGGTGCCTGAACCTGCTGCGCGCCCGCAGACCCGCCGCCGACCTCGACGCGGTCGCCGAGCCGGCCGCACCGGAGCACCAGTCCTCACCCGCCCGCGCCGCCGAGTCGCACGCGGCGGTGCGCGATCTCGCCCGGGCGATGCGGTCGCTGTCCGCGGAGCAGCGCGTCTGCTGGGTGCTCAGGGAGATCGAGGCCCAGCCCTACGACACGATCGCGCGGACCGTGGGGATCAGTCCCGAGGCGGTGCGGGCACGTGTGTTCCGGGCCCGGCGCATGCTGACGGAGGCGATGGCCGCATGGCGATGAACACTCCTCACGACCGCGTTCCCGAGGACGACGACCATGTTCCCGAGAACGACAGCAACGTTCCCGAGGACACCAACCGCGTTCCCGAGGACGACGACCGCGTTCCCGAGGACGACGGCCTCGAACTCCTGGCGTGCGGGAGGGACCTGGCCTCGGTGTGGGAGACGACCGGCCGGCCGGACCCCGACCCGCACACCGCCGGCTGCCCGTCCTGCCGGCAGGCGGTGGAGGACCTGGAGCGGCTCCGCGCCGCCGCCCTTCCCGCGACCTCCGCGCCACCCGCCGAGATCGACTCGGCCGCCCTGGTCCGCCGGGTCATGGACGTGGTCAGGATGGAACTGCGTCCCGGCCGGGACCTGCCTCTCGGCGAGGTGGACGAGGACACCTGGATCTACGAGTCCGTCGCGGCCCGGGCGCTGCGCGCGGCCGCGGAGGAGGTGCCGGGGGTCCGCGCCGGAAGCTGCCGCATCACCCCGCCCGGCAGCCGTGCCGATGCCGCACGCGGACCGGTCGCCGTCCGGGTCGCGATCAGCGTCGCGTACGGACTCGACCTGCGCACCGTCTCCGACGCGGTGCGCGACCGCCTCGCGCACGCCGCCCGCGAGCGTCTCGGGCTGGCCGTGTCCGCGGTCGATGTCGCCGTCACCGATCTCCACGACCCGCCGGACCAGCCTCGGAAGGCCACAGCATGAGCAACGGACGGGCGCAGGCCCTCGCGCGCACGGTCACCGAGGCCGTCCTCGCCGTTCCCGGCGTGGCGTGCCTGCGGCCGGGGCTGCGTTCCCTGCTGCACTCCTCCGGCGTGCGGCCGCCCGCAGCCCTCGGTGCCGCGGAACCCGACTCCGCGGTGCGCATCACCTGGGACTCCCAGGGGAGGGTGACCGGGATGCACATCCGGATCGTGGTCCGCGCCGAGCGGCAGGCCGCCCGCACCGCCCAAGCCGTCCGCGCGGCGGCCGCGGGGGCCGCCGCCGCGGCACCGGAGGTGGTGCGGGTGACCGTCACCGGCATCGTCTGACCCGCGTTCACATGCCCTGTCCGGCACCGCTACAGCGGTGCCGGACAGGTGAGAAGGACCCACAGGGCGAGGGACCACACGCACGCCGCGACGGCGCACAGCCGAAGGCGGCGGATCCGCTCGGGCGCGACCGGGTCGGGCCCGTGCCCGGCGACGTGGACCACGTGAAGCGCACGGGGAGCGGCCGGGCGTGGGACAGCGGACGGCGACGGCGCGGGAGCGGTCCCCGGCACCGTGCGTGCCGCTCCCCCGGCCGGTGTGACGGACGGACTCCTGACCTCTGCCGCCGGACGTCCGTCCCGGCCCCGGCCCCGCGCGGTGGTGGTGGCGCCGGGTTGCGCCAAGCCCGCCAGGAACCGGCCGTAGGCCTCCTTGCGGCGGCCGCGTGGCGTGGACCGGCCGGACTCCCAGGACCGCACCGTCGCGGGTGTCACGCCGAAGGCGAGGGCCACCTGACGGGTCGACAGGCCCCACTGCTCCCGCAGACGGCGCCGCTCGCCCGGTTCGGGCAGCTCCCCCGGGCGCCGCGTCGGGATCCGTGTCGCGGTGTGGCCGATCTGACGGGGAAGAATCTGATGCGCTGTTGTCATACTCGTGTGACAATCCGCGCTTCACGGTCGTGACGGACGATAAGGGACGTTCATCCGAAAAGCCCATCACCCGAGGAGTGGACGAGGCCGTCGGGGCGACGTCGCGCACCGTCTAGAGTGACGCGCCGGAATCCAGTCCGACCCCGGAGGTCCCCCGTGTCCGATGCGTCCACCCCACTCCCTTCCACGGCCCGTCCCGGCGCCTCGGCCGCCGACGCCGATGCCGTCTGGGCGGTCATCACCGGGATGTACGAGGCGTACGAGGCGGGCGACCGGGCCCGGATCGACGCGCGCCTCGACCCCGAGGCGACCGTCTGGGACTCGGCCGCCGAGCCGCTGCTCCACGGCAAGCGGGACCTCGACCGGATCCGGGAGGAACGGCCCGCCGCGGGCGAAGGACCCGAGGAGAGCGGACTGCACGCGTCCGAGCCGGTCGTGGACGTCTTCGGCGACCTGGCCGTGCTGCGCTACCTGCTGCGCGTGGACTTCGCCCCGGACGCCGAGGGCCGGGACACGCGGCCGGAGCTGGTCCGCAACACGGCGGTCCTGCGGCGTGGCGCCGACGGCGCCTGGCGGATCGTGCACCTCCACGAGGACGTCCGGCAGACGGGCGGGGTGCCGGCCTGACCGGCCGGAGTGTGCACCGCGCACGAGGGGCGCCCCCCACCTGTGCGCCGCGCACGGCCGCCGCTCCGCCGCCTGCCGTTAGCGTCCGGGCATTCCCCGAGACAGCCGGGAGGCGGCATGACATACCGGGTGGCCATGGACATCGGTGGGACGTTCACCGATGTCGTCGCCTATGACGAGACGAGCGGTGCCTACCGGGCCGCGAAGGCGCCGACGACGCCTGGTGATCTGGCGGAGGGCGTCTTCGCCTCCCTGGAGCGGGTGGTGTCCGACCCCGCGGCGATCTCCTTCTTCGTCCACGGCACGACCCAGGGCCTCAACGCCCTCCTGGAGCGCAAGGGCGCACGGGTCCTGCTGCTGATGTCGGAGGGCATGCGGGACGTCTACCACATCGCCCGCGGCAACCGTGACCGCATGTTCGACCTCCACTACCGCAAGCCGCTGCCGCTGGTGGAGCGGCGGGACACCGCCGAGGCGGGGGGCCGGCTCGACTGGCGCGGCGAGGAGCTCCGCCCGCTCGACGAGGACGCCGTGCGGGCCGTGGCCCGGCGCGTGAAGGAGGAGGGATTCACGGCGGTCGCCGTCTCGTTCCTCTTCAGCTACGTCAATCCCGCGCACGAGACCCGGGCCGGGGACATCCTCGCCGAGGAGCTCGGCGAGGACGTCATGATCGTCCTCTCGCACCGGGTCGCCGGGGAGTGGCGCGAGTACGAGCGGACCTCTTCGGCCGTCCTCGACGCGTACACCGGCCCGGTCGTCCGCCGCTACCTCGGGCGGATCGAGCAGCGGTTCGGCGAGCGCGGCCTGGGCGTGCCGGTGCAGGTCATGCAGTCCTCGGGCGGGGTGGTCAACGCCTCGTTCGCCCGTCGCCACCCGCTGCAGACCCTGCTGTCGGGACCCGTGGGCGGCACCATGGGCGGGGTCGCGGCGGCCGAGCTGCTCGGACGGCCGAACGCCATCTGTGTCGACATGGGCGGCACGTCCTTCGACGTGTCCCTGGTCCTCGACGGGCGCCCCGACATCTCCAACGAGGGTACGGCGGACGGGTTCCCGGTCCTGATGCCACTGGTCAACCTGCACACCATCGGTGCGGGCGGCGGCTCGATCGCGTACGCGGAGGCGGGCGGCCTGCGGGTGGGTCCCGAGTCCGCCGGTGCCGTCCCCGGCCCGGCCTGCTACGGCCGGGGCGGCGAACGTCCGACGGTCACGGACGCCAACGCGGTGCTCGGCCGGGTCGACCCCGAGTGGTTCGCCGGCGGCCACATGACCCTGGACCCCTCCGCCGCCCACCGCGCGGTGGGCGGACTGGCCACCGAGCTGGGGCTGACCGCCGTCGGGCTGGCCGGTGGCATCTGCGACGTCGCCAACGCGAAGATGGCCCAGGCGATCCGTACCCTCACCGTGGAGCACGGACGGGAACCGCGCGAGTTCACCCTGCTCGCCTTCGGCGGCGCGGGTCCCATGCACGCGGTGGAGATCGCCCGCGAGCTGGGCGTCGGCGAAGTCGTCGTCCCCCGCTTCCCCGGCGCCTTCTCCGCCTGGGGCATGCTCGGCACCGAGGTCCGCCGCGACCTCACCCGCCAGTTCTTCACCTCGGGTGACGCGCTCGACGGAGCCGCGATGTCGGCCGAGCTCGCCGCCCTGGCCGAGCGGGGCGTCACCGCCCTCGGCGAGCAGGGCGTCCCCGTGGAACGGCGCCGGGTCGAGCACGCCGTGGACATGCGCTACGAGGGCCAGGACTACACCCTGACCGTGCCGCTGTCCGGCGTCGACGAACCGGCCGGCGAGGGCTTCCTCGCCGAGGTGTCCGCGCGGTTCGCCGCTCAGCACGAGCGCCGCTACGGGCACGCCACTCCGGGTGCCCCGGTCGAGTTCGTCACGCTGCGGACCACCGCTCTGGGAGCCTCGCCGGACAGCACCCCGGCCGGTTACGCGCCAGATCCCGGGGAGAACCCGTGGGCCGGTCGCGTCAAGCCGGTCTTCTTCGGCGGCGTCAGCCACGAGACGCCGGTCCTGCGCCGCGAACACCTGCCCACCGGGGCGGAGTTCAACGGTCCGGCGATCATCGTCGAAGCCACCTCCACCACCGTGGTCCCGCCGGACGCCCACGTCGCCGTCGACGTGCACGGCTTCCTCGTCATCAAGCTCGGAGGCACCGCATGAGCGTCCCCACCCCGGCGTCCCGGCCCACCGTCGACCCGGTCACCACGGAGATCATCCGCTGCGCCCTGCTCCAGGCGGCGGAGGACATGAACACCACCCTGATCCGCTCGGCGTACACGCCGACGATCTACGAGGCCAAGGACTGCGCGGTCGCCCTCCTCGACCGCGACCACCACGTCCTCGGCCAGTCCTCCGGGCTGCCGATCTTCCTCGGCAACCTGGAGGAGTGCACCCGTGCCACGGAACGCATGTACGGCACGGACGTGTGGCGCGAGGGAGACGTCTGGGTCCTCAACGACTCGTACATCGGCGGCACCCACCTCAACGACGTCACCGTCTACGCCCCGATCCACGTCCGGGGCGACCTCGTGGGCTTCGCCGCCTCGCGTGCCCACTGGATCGACATGGGCTCCAAGGACCCCGGGGGTTCCATGGACTCCACCTCGATCCACCAGGAGGGCCTGCGCATGGGGCCCCTCAGGATCTACGAGGGCGGCGAACCCTGCGTCCTCGTCCATGACCTGATCGCCCGCCAGGTGCGGTTCCCCCAGCCCACGCTCGGTGACATGCGGGCCCAGGTCGCCTGTGCGCTGACCGGCGCCCGCCGCCTCGCCGAGATCGTCGAGCGGTGGGGCACGGACACCCTGCTCGCCGCCCGGGACGCGATCTTCGAACAGACCGAGCGTCTGGAGCGCGAGCAGATCGCCGCCGTCCCCGACGGTGTGTACGAGGCCACCGGTCGGCTCGACAACGACGGCATCGATCTCGGAACCCCGCTCTCCGTCACCGTCCGCGTCACCATCGACGGCGACCGCATGACCGTGGACCTGACCGAGTGCGCCGACCAGGCGACCGGACCGGTCAACTGCGGCGCCGCGCAGACCGTCGCGGCCTGCCGGGTCGGCTACAAGCTTCTCGTCAGCGGCGACGTGCCCCTGAACGGAGGCTCGTTCAAGCCGCTCGACGTGGTCACCCGGCCCGGTTCCATGCTCGCCGCGATCGAACCCGCCGCCTGCCAGTACTACTACTCCCACCTCGGTCTCGTCATCGACCTCGTCGTCCGCGCCCTCGCCCCCGCGGTGCCCGAACGGGCCGCCGCGGCCTCGTACGGCGACTCGATGATCGTGCAGTTCACCGGTCTCGACCCGCGCACCGGCAAGCTGTTCGTCTCCCAGGAGGCGACCGTCGGAGGGTGGGGCGCCTGGGCGGCCGGCGACGGCGAGTCCTGTCTCATCAACAACGTCAACGGCTCGCTCCGCGACATGCCCGTCGAGGTCCTGGAGACCCTCTTCCCCGTGCGGGTCGACGAGTACGCCATGCGGACCGACTCCGCCGGGGCCGGCCGCACCCGGGGCGGGAACGGCGTGGTGCGCCAGTACCGCTTCACCGCCGACCAGGACCTCTCGCTGTGGTGGGAGCGGTCGGACACCCCGGCGTGGGGCCTCTTCGGCGGCGAGGCCGGAGCCCCGCCCCGGGTCACCCTCAACCCGGGCCGCCCCGACGCGCGTGCGCTGCTGAAGGTGAACGCGCTGCCCGTCCGGGAGGGCGATGTGCTCCGCTGCGAGAGCGGCGGTGGCGGCGGCTTCGGCCCCGCCGCCGACCGGGATCCCTCGGCCGTCGCCGAGGACGTCCGGCAGGGCGTCCTGAGCCCCGGCCGCGCCGGTGCCGACTACCCGTCCTGGAACCGCTGATCCTCCGACGCCCCGGGCTCCGTCTCGCCGAGCAGCACCCGGCACGCCAGGTGCAGCGGCAGGCGGAGCCCCGGGTCGTCGGGATCGCAGCCCAGTGCTCTCAGCCGGTCCAGCCTCGCGGCCACGGTGTTGCGGTGGACTCCGAGCCGGCCCGCCGCGATCGAGGGCGCACCACCCGTGTCGAGCAGGACGGCCAGGGTGCGCAGCAGCACCCCGTCCCGGTCCGCGTCGAGCAGGGGTGCCAGCAGGGCCCGCGCCGGACCCCTGAGCGTCTCCCGGGGCAGCGCGGTGAGCAGCTGGGCCGGGCCCACCCGGTCGGCGCGCACGACACGGCCCGTCCGGGCGACGCCGACCGCGGCCACCGCGTCGGCGAGGGTCCGGCCGAGGCCGTCGAGCGAGGACACCGGCCCCGCGACCGCGCCGGCCGACGGCGGCAGCAGACCGGGTTCCGCGCAGGCGGCCCGCAGCAGGCGCACGGCCCTGTCCACCGGGTCGCGCTCGGGCCCGTCCTCCTCCGCCACGGACTCCCAGGCCACCCACACGCCCCGGTGCCGGACCAGGGGTCCGGCACCCGTGGCGGCACGGGCCCAGCGGGTGACGAGCAGGCGCTCCGGCTCCGGCGGGCCGTCCGGCCGGACGGCGTACACCACGAACGGTCCCCGCAACGGCCAGCCGAGGGCGAGCGCGGCGGCGACCAGCGGATCGTGCGTGCCCTCCTCCGGCTCCTCTCCTCCACCGGGCCCGTCGGGCACCCGGCCGGGACCGGGGGCTTCGGCGGCCGGATTCCCGAACCGGGCCAGGAGCTCGTCCAGCAGACCCGAGGCGTGGTGTTCCGCGCGTTCGGCCGCCAGGCGTTCGGTCGCCGCCCAGGCGGTCAGCGGCGCGACCGCGAGACCGAGGACCTCGCGGACGGTGGCCTCCCAGCCGCTGGGCCGGGCGCGGAATCCCGCCGTGAGGACGGCCAGGGGTGCCCCGTCGGGGCCGGGCACCTCCACGGACACCCGCGCGGTCCGGCCCGTGGTGTCCAGTGCCCCGGCGCGGCCCGCGACGAGGTCGCCCGACGGGGTGGTGAGGGCCACGTCGGTGGACGGCAGGACCGCGTGGAGCGCGGAGACGAGCCGTACGGGTCGGGTCCCGGCGCCGGCGATCCTGCGGGCGGCGCCCGCGACCAGGGCTGTGCGGCCGGCCTCGGGCCGGGCGACGGCCGAGGCGATCCGGACGGCCGCGTCCAGCGGATCGCCGGGCACGACGAGGAGCGGGACGTCGAGACGCGCCGCGAGCTCGGCGACCGAGCCGGGCAGACCGGCCTCGCGCGACACCACCACGCAGGCGGCGGCCTGCTCCCAGGCCTTGCGCAGCGCCATCTCCACCGTCCAGGCGGCGGACACGGCACCGGCGGTGAGCACGACGGCGCTCCGCGGACGCACCTCGTCCAGGGCGGCGAGCCGGTCGACGATCCGCACCGCCGTGACCGGTGTCGCGGCGTCGGCCGGACCGTACACCTCGATGTCCGCGAGCGGTCCGTCCTGGAGGAGCTCGGTGAGGGTCAGGGGGCGGAAGCCCGCGTCGGTCCCGCTCATCCGGTTCCTCCGCTTCCCGTACGGGCGAGGGCCCGTCCTTCAGGGGTGTACCAGGCCTCCGCCGCCGCGATGACGACGACTTCGACGGCGGTGCCCGGCAGGGCGCGCTCCACGTCCAGGACCGTGCGGTCACCGGCGGAGAGCATGAGGATCTGGTCGGGCAGCGAGGCCGTCGGCGCGCCGTCCGCGAGCGCCAGCAGGATCTCGTTGTGGGCCTCCAGGCGGAACCGCCTCCGCAGCCCCTCGTCCTCCTCGACGAGCACGCTCGTCGGACGGGACGGCAGGGAGATGCCGTGCGGTACCAGGGGCATCGCACCGGCGGCGGGGCTCTCGAAGTGCTCGTACGCGCCGGCCGACTGCTCCACCGCCGTGATCCGCCCGCGGCACAGCGTGCGGGGGCGCCAGGGGGCGAAGCGCGTCCGGCCGGTGGCCGCCCCGGCGGCGAGCGCTCTGCTCACGGTCCCGGGAACGAGGCAGGAGGCCAGCCGGTCGCCGTCCATCGGGTAGGCCGCGGCCACGGCCCAGCCGCCGGAGGCGAACACGAGGGGACGGACGAGGTCCTCGACGCGGCCCCTCGGGGACTCCACGGCCACGACGTCGCCGCTGGGGGTGGCGAGGGCGAGCGGAGTGGGCGCGACCCCGGCGAGGGTGAACAGGGTCTGCTCCAGGAGGGGGAGCACCCTGCCGCACCCGTCCCCGTCGACGAGCGGCAGACCGCAGCGGGCTGCCGTGACCAGGGCGATGAGCGCGTTCTCCGCCGCGGCGTTGAGCGGCACGACGGCCTCCGCCGCCCGGCCCACGACCCGCTCGACGGCACGCACGGCGCGGACCGGCTCCTCCCCCGAGGGCAACTGCTCGGAGAGGGCGGCCGAGGCCCCGGCCAGCGTGACCGCGACGCAGAGCCCGGTGCCGGGCAGCAGGTCCGCGGACAGCAGCCGGACGGGACCGTGGGCGGTGAGCTCCGCGGCGGCCCAGTCGAGCGCCACCCGGTAGGCGGACTCCTCGGTCCCGGCGGCGAGGACGCGCGCACCGACGGCGAGGTGTTCCAGGTCGCCGACGTCCAGCGCCCGGTCCGGCTCGTCGGCCACCCGCGCCGTCACCGTGCGGCCCCCGACGCCGGAGCGCCCACGGCCCGCGCGGTCACGCGGTGCACACCTGCGGGCAGGTACGCGACGGGGGCGTGGGCCAGGCCCTCGATCCGTACGGATCCCGGAGCCGCTCCGGCGGCGACGCAGCGCGAGAGCGCGTGGTCGCGGACGGCCGAGAGCGACTGGTCGAGCTCGGCGCGGCCCGCCGCGGAGACCACCTGCTCCAGCTCGACGCGGCAGTCCGCCCCGGCGGCGTAGCGGGCGGCGTCGGTGAGCCGGGGCGCGCGGCCGTACGGGGCGGGGGAACCGTCCCGTGGTCCGTCCGCCTCGGCCGGGGCTCCGCACTCCTCGGCGCGGCCGCCGGTGTACAGGACCTCGGCGCCGGGGATCCGTTCGAGCAGGCGGGAGACCGACCGGGCGGCCTCCCGGCCGTCCGACTCCACGACGTCCGGGGCGCCGAGCGCGAGCCGCACCCCGAAGGGTCCCGGGACGGGTCGGGAGGACCGTTCCGGTTCGCCGTCGCGCACGACGAGGCAGCGGACGGACCGGGCGCCCGCGTCGACGACCACGGCACGGTCCACGCCGGTGCGGGTCAGGGCGCCGCGGGCGGCGCAGCCCGACGCGGGGGCGGTGCCGACCACGGGATGGCGGAGGAAGTAGTCGCCCGAGACGAGGCCGCCGTCGTCCCGGGCGAAGAACACGGGCGCCGTGATCCGCAGGGAGCGGAGCACGGCCCTGCAGTCGGTGACGAGCTCCTCGGCCCAGCCGCCCAGCGCGGCGTTGACGGCGGTGGCGGTCTCGCGTTCACGCAGGCCGGCCGAACCGATCTCGTACGAGAGGCTCAGCGCCGCGCCGGGAATCGTGGCCGTGACGATCGCCGCCGCCTCCAGCTCGGGCCCGGGGCCCGCCGGGGCGCCGGCCGCGCACAGGGCGAAGACCCGGACACCCGCCTGCCGCGCCCGGGTGGCGAACGCCCTGACGGCCTCCCGGTCGAGCGGGCCGAGCGGGCTTCCGGTGACGGCGCTGCCGCCGGTGACGACGGCCGTGAGTCCTCCGAGGGCCTCCCGTGCCGGGAGGGGCCAGTCGGCCAGGGGGGCGAGCGCGGCATGGCTCTCGGAGGCGAGCCGGAGGACGGCGACGGGACGGGGCCGGGGCGGCCGGCGGGCCAGGTCGGTGACGACCGCGACGGACCCGACCGGTCCCGGGACCGGGCCGAGCGCGACGAGCGCCCGCCGGAGGCAGTCGTCGGTGCGGGGCACGCTGTCGACGACGGCCTCCGCGAGCACCCGGCCGGCCGGGTCCAGGAGCACCGCCGTGCTGGTGGCGTGCCCCACGTCGATTCCGAGCCTCACGCCCCCATCCTTCCACCGGCGGCGTTCACGGCTACTCGAGGTCCTTGCCCTCGGTCTCCGGCAGCGGGGCCGCGCAGAGCAGGGCCACGCCGAGGAAGGCCATGATGAAGAGGATCGTCGAGGAGTAGCCGGTGGCCCGGGCCAGCAGGTAGCCGACCACGGAGGGGGCGAGGGAGGTGGCGCCGAGCTGGGCCGCCGTCGCCCAGGAGTAGCCCGTGGCGCGCAGGGCCGTCGGGTAGAACTCGCCGTTCCAGGTGTTCCAGACGCCCCAGGCGCCGAGGCAGAAGAACGACAGGGCGAAGTTCGCCACGTACATGCTGGTCAGCGAGTCGGCGTAGGCGAAGGCCACTCCGGAGACGGCCGCGAGCGCGACGTACGGCAGGAAGACCTTACGGCGGCCGTAGCGGCCGGTCAGGAGGGAGGCGGAGACATAGCCGGGGATCATGAAGACCGCGCTGAGGGCGACGAACCCGAGGCTGGCCGACATGCTGAGGCCCTTGTCCTGGAGGAGGGTCGGGAGCCAGGTCTGCAGCCCCCAGTACCCCCAGTTGAAGGCGAAGTTCACCACCAGCATCAGGACGGTCACGCGGAGCAGACGGCCCCGGAACAGGTCGAGCGGACGACCCGCGCGCACCGTGCCGGTGTCCGCGGCGGAGGCGAAGACCGTGCCCTCGGGGACGTCGGCGCCCAGCCTGCGCAGCACCGCCACCGCCTCGGCGTGGCGGCCGCGCTCGGCCAGCCAGTACGGCGACTCGGGGACCCAGGCGCGGATCGCGAACACCCAGGCGCCGGCCAGGCCGCTGGCGACGGCGACGACGTGCCAGCCGAGACCGCCCACGAGCTGGGTGACCGCGACGGCGAGCAGCACGCCGATCGGCCAGCCGATGGACAGATAGACCGCCGCCCGGCCGCGCAGCCGCGAGGGCAGCAGCTCCAGGAAGTAGGGGAAGGTCACCGTGTAGATGCCGGCCAGCGCGAGACCGGACAGGAACCGGGTCACCATGAGCACGGTGAAGTTCGGGGAGAAGGCGCTGACCAGGGCGATGACGCCGTACGCCGCCAGTGACCAGAGGCACACCGCGCGTCGGCCGACCCGGTCCGACACCGGACCCCAGACCAGGCTGCCCGGGATCATGCCGAGCGCCACGGCGGACAGGGCCCAGCCGATGGCCCCCTCGTCGATGCCGAACGCGGAACCGAGGTCCCCGGAGACGTAGACCAGCGCGAGCTGCTCCCACGACTCGATGACGAAGGCCATGAAGAGGGCGGTGGCGGCCAGCAGGTGGACCTTCCGGAAGGGCATGGCCTCGAACCAGTACCCGACGGTCCGGGCCTGCTCCCCCGCTCCGGGCGGGCGCTCCCCGGCTCTCGGAACTGTTTCTCTCATGGCGCTCATCGACTGTCCTTCCGGGCCTCGACACAGGCTACGCATTCCCCGACGTGAGGAGTGGCGGCACCCTAGACGCCGCGGCCCGTCCGGCCCTGTGCGCGGGGCACAGGGCCGGGCGGCGCGGCAGGGCGGTGCGCACAGGCGTCCCGGGCCGCACGGGCAGGACGGGGTCCGTGCGGCCGCCGATGCGACGCCCGCCCCTCCCCACCAGGCCCGACCGCGGACGATGCCGCGTCCAGGCCGGTGCGCTGCCCGCCCGCCGTCATGAGGTCGAGCTCGTACGAGGGAACGCGTCGGCTGACAGGCGGGTTCGGCTCTCGGCCCGATCGCCGGGAATTCCGGTCCCATATAATGGAGATCCGCCGCCGAAAAGAATCCATCGGTCCCCCCATTCGCTCCTGACAGATGGGAATCCTGATGATCGGCGTACTCGTCACCTTCACGCAGACCGACACGTTCGATCGCTCAGCTCTCGCGAAGATCGCCGACGAGCTCCGCGAACCCTTCGAGGGAATGGCCGGCCTCCGCTTCAAGAGCTTCATGCTCGACGAGGACGGAGTCCGGGCACGGAACTTCTACCTCTGGGACGACGAAGAAAAAGGCCGCGCCTTCTTCACCGAGGAGATCGTCGAGAAGGTGACCGGGATCTACGGCGTCCCGCCCACCGTCGAATTCCTCGACGTCGTGGGGCTCGTCGACAACTCCGGCGCCTGACCTGATCGCTGCTGGATCACGCTCGACGACCCGAACGTACGGCGTCCCCGTCCGTCAGGAGTGCGGCACGACCGCGACGGGACACGGGGCGTGGTGGATGACGGCGTGGGTGACCGATCCGATGTGAGCGCCCCGGGCGGCCCTGCGCCGGCCGACGACCACGAGGCGCGCGTCCGACGCGGCATCGATGAGGTGCTCGGCCGCCCGTCCCGGAGCGGAGACCTCCGCCACCTCCGTCGCCGGGAACCTCTCCCGGAACGGTCGCACCGCGTCGGCGAGCGCCGCCGCCCTCTCCTGCTTCGCGGCCGCGCCTGCGTGGTGGACGAAGGAGTCGTGCCACGTGTGCACGATCTCCAGCGGGACGGCGTGACGCCCGGCGAAGTCGAACGCGAAGTGCAGGAGCTCGTCCTTCGCCTCGTTCACGTCCAGACCGAGCACCACCTTCCCGGGGGCGTTCCTCCCGGGCGCGGGGCCGTCCTTCTCGGATCCGGGGCGGACGAGGACCACCGGCCGCGCCGCTTCCGCGATGACCTCCTGCCCCACCGAACCGATGAGGAAGCCGCGGACGCTGCCCAGGCCGTGGGAGCCCACGACGAGCAGCTCCGCCTCGGCGGCGGCGGCTAGCAGCACGCTCACGGGCGCGTCCTCGACCTCGTCGGCGGTCAGGGCGAGCCCCGGCTGCCGGGACCCGACGCGCCGCTCGGTCTCGGCCAGCACGCCTTCCGCCGCGCCGGCACGATCGTCGTGCGACACCTTCATCGCCCCCAGCTGATGCTCCGCCCATCGTGTGGCGTACACCAGTCGCAGGCCCTCTCCGCGCAGCGCCGCCTCGTCGGCGGCCCAGTCCACCGCCGCCACGCTGCCTTCAGAGCCGTCCACTCCCACGGTGACGGGTCGGGACATGCCGCTCTCCTCGCCTCGGGCCATCGTCGACAGGCCCCGGGAGGGGGCGCCGATGGGCGCCCTTGCGCGAGGGCACCCGGTCACGACGCTACCGAGTCCCCGGAACAACGGCGTGCGCAGCGGGCGACGACGGCGCCGAAGTACCCCGTCCGGCGCAGGCACGGGGACGCCCGGCGCGGCGAGGGCGGGTGCCCGGCCCCGCGGCTAGCGTCGGTCGCATGGAACGAATCCGAGCGGTCCTAGTCGACATCGACGGTGTCCTCACCGTCTCCTGGAAGGCCCTCCCGGGAGCGGTCGCGGCCATGGAAGAGCTGCGGGACGCGGGGCTCGGCGTCGCGCTGGTCACCAACAACACGTCCCGCACCAGGGCCGTCATCGCCTCACGCCTGGCCGGTCTGGGCTTCCCCGTCGGGGCGGGCGACATCCTGACCGCCCCGGCGGCCACGGCTGCGTATCTGCGCGAGCGGTTTCCCGGTGCGCGCTGCCTCCTGCTCAACAGCGGTGACGTACGGGACGACCTGACGGGCGTCACGCTCGTCGAGGAGGGGGACGCCGACGTCGTCGTCCTCGGCGGCGCCGGGACCGACTTCGGTTACGACGCCCTCAACCGGGTCTTCCGTCAACTGCAGCGGGGGGCACGGCTGGTGGCGATGCACCGCAATCTGTACTGGGCCACCGAAGGGGGTCTCGACCTGGACACCGGGGCCTTCCTGGAGGGGCTCGAGAAGGCGGCCCGCACCCGCGCCGAGGTGACGGGCAAACCGGACCCCGCGTTCTTCGCGAGCGCCCTCGCCCATCTCGGCGTCGACGCGGCCGAGACGCTGATGATCGGCGACGACATCGCATCCGACGTCCTGGCCGCGCAGCGGTCCGGCATCACCGGTGTGCTGGTCAGGACGGGCAAGTACCTGCCGGAGACGCACCGCGCCGCCCCCGGCGCACCCGACCATGTCCTCGATTCCTTCGCGGACCTGCCCGCCCTGCTCGCCCTGACGTCTCGGGTCGGGGGCAGCGCCGAGGCCCCGGTCGACCGCACGACCCCGCGCACCGATAATGGGTGACATGCCCCGAAATACCGCAGACAAGGCATACGGTCCGTCCACGGTGACGGTCAAGGGTCGGGACTTGCGGCTGCGCACCCTCGCCTTCCTGGTCCTGGCCGCCCTGGCGATCTGGTTCATCGCGGTGAACACCGGGTCCGTGACCATCAGACTGTGGGTGCCGACGGTCACGCTCCCCCTCTGGATCGTCCTCACCGTCACTCTCCTCGTCGGCATCGTCCTCGGCCTGTTCATCGCCCGCCGCCGCGCGCAGCGGTGACGGGCGGCGGGGCGCGTCCCGGATCTCCCTGCCTCCTCGGCACGGACGCTCGACGGCACGCTCCGTGACCGCCCTCCTCCTGCGATGTCACATCGCTGAGCGGGCCTCTCACGGATACGCTGGGATTCATGATCGAGTCCGGACGGCCCTGGCGCCTTCGGAGCTACGGCTACGGCAGGCTCGTGCGGCTGTCGCCGGTGATTCTGACCGTCGTGATCGCCGGGCTGGCCTACGCCACTCCGCCGGAGCTGGCCTTCAGCCGCCTCCTGCCGGCGGCACCCGCTCTGGCCGCCTCCATGTGGCCGGTCCTCCCGACCGTCCTCCTCGGGACCGTCTGCCTCCTTCTGATGATCGGCCTCAGCCTCGTCTTCCCCGATCTCGGAACCTGGTGGACGTGCGGGGGGATCGTCGCGGTCACCGTCGCCGCCGCGTACGGGAGCCACGTCCGGCTCCAGCGGGAGCGCACGCTGTTCCAGGTGCGGCTCGTCGCCGACGCGGCCCAGCAGGTGGTGCTGCGGCCCCTGCCGCACCGCTTCCGGAACGTCGAGATCGAGTCGCTGTACCTCGCGGCCGCCGCGGAGGCCCGGATCGGCGGCGACTTCTACGAGGTGATCGACACCCCGTACGGGGTGCGGCTGCTCATCGGCGACGTGCGGGGCAAGGGCCTGCCCGCCGTCGGAGCGGCCGCGGCGATCGTCAACGCCTTCCGGGAGGCGGCGCACGGCGAGGCGTCCCTGACCGACGTCGCCCGCAGGCTCGACGCCAGCTGCGCCCGGCACAACGCCGCCCATCCGCCCGAGGCGCCGATGGAACGCTTCGCCACCGCGCTGCTCGTCGAGATCCCGGAGCGGGGCGGCCGCATCAGCATCGTCAACTGCGGGCACCCCCCGCCCCTGGTCCACAGCCGCCGGCGCGTGCGCGTCCTCGAACCGTCCGTCCCCTCCCCTCTGCTCAGCCTCGCCGAACTGATCGGCGACCAGTACCGTGCGGACGCCTTCGACTTCGTTCCGGGCGAACTCCTCCTCCTGTACACGGACGGGATCGCGGAGACCCGCGCCCGGGACGGTGAGTTCTTCCCGTTGACCGCGTGGATGCGGCGGCAGCCCCCCACCCCTCCCCGTGATCTGCTCACGGCCCTGCACCACGACCTGCTCCGGCACAGCAGGGGCAGCCTCGACGACGACATCGCCGCCCTGGCCGTACGCCTGCGCACGCCGTGAGCCGTGCCCGCCCGCGACGGCCGACGGCGCGGGGCCGTCACGGGGCGGGCAGGGCCTGTTCCGCCCAGATCGTCTTGCCCGTCGGCAGATAGCGCGTACCCCAGTGCTCGGTGAGCTGGGCGACCATGAACAGTCCGCGTCCGCCCTCCTCGTCGTTGCCCGCGGAGCGGGCGTGCGGTGAGGTGTGCTGCGCGTCGGAGACCTCGCAGATGAGGGAACGGTCCCGGATCAGACGCAGTCCGATCGGGCCGGAGGCGTGACGGATCGCGTTGGTGACCAGCTCGCTGACCACGAGTTCCGTGGTGAAGGCGAGGTCGTCCAATCCCCACCGTCCCAGCTGTTCCGTGGCCATCGCACGGGCGCGTGCGACGAGCGCGGGGTCCGAGGACAGCTCCCAGGCGGCCACCTGGCGTGCGTCCAGCGCACGGGTGCGCACGACCAGGAGCGTCGCGTCGTCCCGCACGTGGTCCGGCACGAGCTCTTCGACGATCCGGGCGCACAGCAGCTCGGACGACGCCCCCCGCTCGTCGCCGATCACCGTCGCCAAGCGGCCCAGCCCCACGTCGGCGCCCTGCCCCCGGGCCTCCACGAGGCCGTCGGTGAACAGGACGAGCAGGCTCCCCTCCGCGAGCGCCACCTCCGTGCTCTCGTACGGGAGCCGTCCCACGCCCAGCGGATCCCCCGGTGGCAGACGGGGGAAGCCCACGGGGCCGTGCGGCTGCACCACCGCCGGCGGCAGGTGGCCCGCCGCCGCCCAGGTGCTCGTCCGGGAGGCCGGATCGTAGATCCCGTAGACGCACGTCGCTCCGACGGCGCCACCGCCGCCTCGGCCCTGCCCGTCCTGCTCCGGCGCCTCCCTGCCGACCTGGTCGTTCAGACGGGCCAGGAGTTCGTCGGGCGCGAGGTCCAGCTCGGCCAGGGTGCGCACCATCGCGCGCAGGCGCCCCATGGTGGCGGCGGCTTCCAGCCCGTGGCCCACGACGTCCCCTACGACCAGTCCGACCCGTGCGCCGGACAGCGGAATGACGTCGAACCAGTCGCCGCCGGAGCCGAGGTGGCTGTCGGCGGGCAGATAGCGGCTCGCCGCCTCGACCGCGCTCAGCTCGGGCAGCGAGCGCGGCAGCAGGCTGCGCTGGAGCATGAACGCGGCGGTGTGCTCCCGGCGGTACCGCCGGGCGTTGTCGACGCACACGGCGGTCCGCGACGCCAGCTCCTCCGCCACCGCGCGATCGCCGTCGCCGAAGGGCTCCGAGTCCACGTCTCGCACGAAGGTGACCAGGCCCAGGGGCGACCCCCGCACGATCAGCGGGACGTACAGCCGTGTCGGCGGGACCGCGGCGTCCGTGGTCGCACGGCCCTCCGCCAGGCTCTCGGCCTGCGCCGATCCGGCGGCGTACGCGGCCCGCTCGCCCACCCGGGAGGGTCCGCCGCGGGAATCCGCCACGCGTACCAGCTCCGATGCCGTGCCGGGCTTCGGATCCTCTCCTTCGAGCACCTCCGCCGCCACGTCGACCAGCACGGCGTCGGCGAACCGCTCGACGGCGACCTCGGCGAGCTCGGCCGCCGTCGCGGACGGGTCGAGCGTCGCCCCGATCCGCGCACCGGCCTCCGCGAGGAGCGCGAGGCGCTGCTGGGCGCGGTAGTGGTCGGTGACGTCGATCGACTGCTCGCACACGCCCATGGGCTCTCCCCGGCCGTCGACGAGCCGGAAGTAGGACGAGGACCAGACGCGCTCACGCCGCGGGTCGGCGGGGGCGCGCCCTCGGAAGTGCACGTCGATGACCGGCTCACCGGTCTCGAGGATCTGCTGGACGAACTCCTCGGCCGACGCCGGAAGCTCGGTGGTGAGGACGTCGCCGGGAAAGAGTTCGGTCATGGAGCGGCCCAGCGATGCGGTGAGGTCACCGCCGAGCTCCCGGACGCTGGCCGCGTTGGCCCACAGGAGGCGCGCGCCGGGTCCGTAGATGGTCAGTGTCACCGGCGACTGGTTCACGAGTCCCTGCAGCATCGCCTGTCGGGTCTCCCACCAGCGGAGTCCGTCCAGTTCGGCCGCCATGAGGACGGCGGAGGGGGTCCGGTCGGCGGGGCCCGCGGCGGAGTCCGGGGTCAGACGTCGCAGCGTCACCGCCACCCGTACGGAGTGTCCACCGCGGTGGCGCACGTCCACGACGGCGCCGTGTGCCCCACGGAACCGCGGCCGCCGATCCGGTCGCTGCTCCTCCGGTCCGTCGCGATCGGCCTGCGGGGTCACGAGCAGCTCCGCCGCCCGGCGCCCCAGTACCTGCGGAGCGGCGTATCCCAGGAGGGCCTCGGCTTCACGGCTCCACCCGACGAGCACACCGCCCGCGGTGATCAGGGCGAGAGCGAGCGGAGGCGGACCGAGGGGCCCGCCTTCGTCCGCCCCGGCGGGGGGAGTGAAAGGTAGCCCTTCCATGGACCCATCATCCTTCGGAGCGCCCGCGACCGCAGCGTGCTCGGCCCGTCCGCACGGTCCCCGCACGGGTGCGCGTCCCGCCCGGGGGCGGGAGGTCAGGGCGGCGGCGGTGGGGGCGGGGAGCCTTCCAGGAGGCGGGTGACCTCCTGTCCGAGGGCGTACGGGGCCGTGCCCGCGGTGGTGTCGATCCCCAGCCGGTCCGCCGCCTCGCGGAGGTGGAGCCTGCAGGTGGCATCCATCACCCTGGCCCAGGCGTCAGCGGCCGTGCGGGTCCGGCGCCACGCGGTGACCGCGATCGCGACCGCGAGCGGCACGGCGGGCCACCACCACACGACGAGCGGCAGGTACAGCAGGGCCCAGCCGCCCAGCGCCGTGGCCCGGGCGAGATCGTTGCGGACGGTGGTGAGCTGGGCGCGTTCGCCGTCGGCGAGCAGCAGCCACACGTAGGGCCAGGACACGGCGAGGTCGAGCCCCAGGTCCCGTTCCAGGCGGACGGCCGTCGAGTGCAGCCGGTCGCCGCTCCAGGTGGGGCGGTCCGGATACTCCTCGGCGACGTCGCGCATGGACCTGAGCGCCTCGAGCCGGGCCGCGGGGTCGTGCGCCTGCCCGGTCGCCGCGGCCACGGCCGCCGCCTGTCGGAGCCGGTGCCATTCCCGGGCGCTGGTCCTCCACTTCTCCCTGCGGGCGTCGACCCGTCGGGAGACCCAGCGGCGCGGCCGGGCGGGCAGTCGTCGCCACGTCGCCGCCAGCGCGGCACGTTCGAGTACGGTGCCAAGGCCCTGCGCGGCCATTCCGGCCACCGCGGCGCCCGCGAGCAGGCCGAGGACGAGCACGGTCACCCCGCCGACGCCCTCCGCGGCCTTGGACCTGGCCACGGAATCGAGCCAGGGCACGAGTCGCCGCAGGTCCAGGGCGTGCCCGTGGCCCAGTTCCCGGGCCGCCGCCGATACGGCCAGGTAGAGCGCGCCGGGCAGCACCAGGAGGGACAGCCAGTGTTCGGCCAGCTTCTTCCCCAGTTCGGACGCGAAGGCCGTCAGCATCGCTACAGCTTCCTGCGCCGCAGCGGCGCCTCGGAGAGGGCGCACCGCGCCACCGGGGCCAGGTCGTCGGGCAGCCAGAAGCGGGAACAGCGGCCCGTCGGGCAGAGGTACACCGACTCTCCCGGCGCCGAGGACTCGAATCCGGTGGCCGTGGAGGCGTCGCGCACCCCACGAAGGGCTCCGTACAGGCCCTGGGGGTCCCCTGACGCCTGGAGCGCGGCGTCCAGTTCGTCGAGCGCCGTCACCGGGTCCGCTCCGGTGCGCAGGGCGTCGACCGCGCGGTCCAGCACGTCCGCGGTTCCGATCCGGGACACCAGGAACGGGCGGTAGCGGTCTCCTCGTTCACAGACGGCGGCGGTCGCGGCCTGGGTCATCGCCTGGCGGACCGTAGCGGATTGCGGCACTTCGCCCCCCTGTGTACAGCATTCGCTCTCTGGTGACATTATGAGGTAAGTCCACTGCTGTGTCTGTGAGTTGGATCCATCGAGGGCGGGGTGGCATGCACGGGGAATCGGGGGACGGACTGCGGGAGGAACTGCTGTCCGCGGTACTGGACGATCTGAGCGTGATAGCGGAGACCAACGACGTTTCGGGTCTGAGCCGGCCGGAGGCCGAGGAGCGCGTGGCCAGGCTGGAGACCTGGCTCGACGAGCACGACTACGCCGACCTGTACGTGTGCCAGATCCTCGGGTGGATGACCTGGTACAGGGCCCACCTGGATCCCGAGGGATCCCGCGAGCCCCGGATGCGGCGCGCCGTCGAACTCCTCCTCAACCCCTACGCGAACGGTGTGTCCCACCTGCCCCAGCCGCTGCTCCGCCACCTGGCCGACGCCGTCGAGGACGTGGCCATCGATCGGCTGCGACAGGTCTTCGTCGTCGACGAACCCGAGCTGCTCGCGCACACGGTGACGCTCTGGCAGCGCATCGTCGCCGACACGCCGCTCGACTCCCCCGACCGCGCCACGCGGTTGTCCAACCTGGCGGGCGCCCTGCACCAGCGCGCCATGCGCGCCGGTCCCGACGCCGACGCCGCCGACCTGGACTCCGCGATCGAGCTGCTCACGGCCGCCGCCGCGGCCCGGCAGGAGGGGGCCCCGAGCCCGGCCGACCTCTCCAACCTGGGGCAGATCCTGCTGACCCGGTACCGCCTCACCGGGACGCGCAGCGACCTGGACGCGGCCATCGCCACAATTCGGGAAGCGGCCGCCGTGGTACCCGACTCGCCCTCCATCCTGGTCCTGCTGGGCAGCGCGCTGCGGGAGCGGTTCGCCGCGACCGGCGACCCGTCGAACCTCACCGACGCCCTCGCCTGCCTGCGCACCGCCGACCGGGTCGCGCCGCGGGACCACCACGAGCGGGGCACGATCCACGCGAACCTGGGCTCGGCGCTCCTGGACCTGGCCGCCCGTACGCACCTGATGAGCGACCTGGACGAGGCCATGGCCCAGCTCGACCTGGCCCTCGCGCACACCCCCGAAGGCCACGCGAGCCGGGAACAGATCGCCTCCCTGCGGGCGAAGGCCCAGGAGGAACGGGACCGCGGCCACGAAGCGCGGGAGCTCCTGCAGCTCATGACCGAGCGTATCCCGCCCGTTCCCGGCCCGATCCCGGGGCAGAACGACGACGACCCCGCGAGCACCCTCATGGGCGTCGGCGGAATGTGCCGGCTTCGCAGCCAGGTGGAACCCGATCCGGAGGGAACGCACTGGCTGGACATGGCCATCGCCTACTACCGGGCCGCGCTGGCCACGGCGGAGCCCGGCCACCCGCGACGGGCCGACATGCTCTCGCTCCTCGGCACCGCCCTCGCCGCGCGGGGGCCCTCCGGTCCCCCCACACCTCCGGACGGCGGCGCGGCCGCGAGCGGAGCGTCGTGACGGACGACCGCCCACGACAGAGCGGTCCCGCGGACGGCGGCGCCCCGGACGGGCCCGGAGCGCGAACCGGGCGCGCCGGACCGGCCCTGCCCGGCGTGTCCCGCCGGCCGGACGAATTCGACGAGGCCGTGGCCCTCCTGGACGAGGCCGTCCGATCCACGGCCCCGGACGACCCCGGCCGCTCGGGCCGCCTCACGCTCCTGAGCTCCGCTCTGCGCCACCGCTATCAGGCCCACCGCGACCTGAGCGACCTGGACCGCGCCGTCGAGCGCTGCCAGGAGGCGCTGCTCCTCGCCCTGGACGGCACGTCCGAACGCACCGGCCTGCTGATCTCGCTCGGAGGCCTGCTGGAGCTGCGCGCGTTCAGGACCGGCGACGCACAGGACGCCGAGGCCTCCGTGGCCGCGTACGAATCGGCCTCGGCGCACTGCCCCGTCGACAGCCCGGACCACGGACGGCTCCTCCAGGGCCTGGGCGCCGCCCTCCTGACGCGCTACGAATGCACCGGGCGCCCCCAGGACATCGACACCGCCGTCGAGCGGCTCACGGAGGCCGTGGCCCACGAGCCGGGCGGCGGCGCCGAGCAGGGCCGGCGGCTGGCGCGGCTCGCCTGGGCGCTGCGGCTGCGCTACGGCCGTACGGAGGAGCGTGCCGACCTGGAGGCCGCGGGCGGATACGCGTACACCGCGTTCACGATGACCCCGTCGACGGATCCCGCGCATCCCGATCGCGCGTGCGATCTCGGTGGCTTCATGCTCGACTACCACCGGCGCACCGGGAATCCCGAGTTCCTGAAGACCGGCATCGGCCTGCTGGAGCGGGCCGCGGCGGCCAGCACGAACCGGACCGCCGCCCTCCATCAACTCGGAGCCGCTCTGCACCGCCGTTACGACGCCCAGGGCCTGCCGGCGGATCTGGACCGGGCGGTCGCCGCGCTGACCGCCGCGGTCCGGACGGCGGCCCCGGGGAGCATGAGCCGGCTCGCGTCCCGGGCCGGCCTGGCGACCGCCCTCCACGCGCGGGCCCTGCGCCCCGGCGCGGAATCCGCGGACGCGGACCTGGACCGGGCGGCCGACCACCTGGAGGCGGTCCTGGACGCGCTGCCCGCGGGGCGCCCCGCCGTCGCCACCTCGGCGTCGAGCCTGGCGGGGGTGCTGAGCGACCGGCACGCCCGCGGCGGAGCGGCGGACGACCGGGCGGGGGCGATCCTCTGGGGCGTCAGGGCGTGGGAGGAGGAGGGTGCGGACGCGGACATCCGGATCACCGCCGCGCTCGTCGTCGCCCGCATGCTGGCCGCCGAGGACCCCGACCGCGCGGCCGAGCTGGCCGAGGGCGCCATCGGTCTGCTGCCGCGGCTCGCCTCCTTGTACGCGAACCGGGCGGACCGCCAGGCCATGCTGTCGCGCCTGGGCGGATCGGCCGGTACGGCGGCCGCTCTCGTGCTCGGCGCCCGGCGCGGAACCGCCCGGCAGCGGGCGGAGCGCGCTTTCCTCGTCCTCGAATCGGGACGGTCGGTGCTGCTCGGCCATGCGCTGGACACCCGCGGCGACCTGGCGGAGCTCTCCCGGACCGAGCCCGGCCTGGTCGCCCGGTTCAAGGACGTGCGGGCCCGGGTCGAGAACCCCGCACCTGGCGGCTTTCCCCCGGTGGGGAGCTCGGAGTTCGCGGCCGAGGCGGACCGCAGGGCGCGCACCGCCCGAGAGCAACGCCGCCGAGCCGCGGAGCTCGCCGATCTCACGCAGCAGGTCAGGGCCCGCCTGGGCGGCTTCGGGAAGCCGCCGACGCCCGACGAGGCGCGCGCCGAGGCCGCCGAGGGCGCCGTGGTGATGCTGAACGTGAGCGCGCTCCGGAGCGACGCGCTGCTGCTGACCCGGGAGGACATCACGTCCGTGGAGCTCACGGCGCTGGTCCCGGAGGCCATCGGTGAAAACGTGTCGGCCTTCCGCACGGCTGTGGACACGGTGGCCGCGACCGAGGACTTCGAGGAGCTGGCGACCGCGCAGGACACCATGGCGTCGGTGCTGGAGTGGTTGTGGGACTGCGTCGCCGAACCCGTGCTGACGGCGCTGGGGCACACGGAGCAGCCCGGCGACGGCGAGCCGTGGCCGCGGCTGTGGTGGGCGCCGGGCGGGGTGCTGGGGATGATGCCGCTGCACGCCGCGGGACACCGCACCGGGCCGACGGGCCGCAGGGTGCTGGACCGCGTGATCAGCTCGTACACCCCCACGCTGCGCGCGCTGCGTCACGCCCGCGAACAGGTACGGCGGCAGGGCACCGGGCCCGTCGCGCACCGCGCGCTCCTGGTGGCGATGCCCCTGACGCCCGGACTGCCGGGCGGCGGACCGCTCTCCCAGGCCCTGGAGGAGGTCGCCCGGGTCCGGGATCACTTCGACGAGGCCGTCCTCCTGTGCAATCCGGAGGTCTCCACCGACCCGCCCGCGGACGGCGCGGCCGTCCGCTCCGAGGTCCTCGCCTCACTCTCCGGCGTCACGGTCGCGCACTTCGCCTGTCACGGCACGGCCTCCGCCGCCGACCCCTCGCAGAGCCGGCTCCTCCTGCACGACCACCAGCACAGCCCCCTGACCGTCCAGGACCTGCTGCCCGCCGAGCTGGACAGCGCGCGACTGGCCTACCTGTCGGCGTGCGGCAGTGCTTCGGCGACGGTCGGCGGCGGGCTCCGGGACGAGGCCATCCACCTCGCGTCCGCCTTCCAGCTGGTCGGCTTCCCCCATGTGGTCGGCTCCCTGTGGGACATCGACGACCGCACGGCCGCGACGCTCGCCGACGCCTTCTACGCGGCCCTGCGCACCGGCTCGGCTCCTCCCGACACCGACCGGGCCGCGTGGGCACTCCACCAGGCGGTACGGGGCATCCGGGACGGTACGGACCTCCCCGGCCCCTACGACCGCACCCGCAACCCGTACCTCTGGGCGTCGTACCTGCACGCCGGCGCCTGAGCGCCGGAGGTCGCGGGCCGGGCCTGGGAGCACGGCCGATCCGGATGCCCGGCCGATGCCGCCTTCCCTCCGTCCGGCACCGGCGGGCGGCCGCCGCGGTGGCGTCGGCTATTCGAAGGGGTGCTCGCCCTGCGCGATCTCCACCCCGCGGTGCAGCCAGACGGCCCCGGCGGAGGAGGAGACGCCGGCGGCCCCGCAGAGCAGGATCATGGCCAGCAGGGCGGGGGCGACGCGACGGGTGGGGGCCTGCGCGAGCAGCGCCCTGACGCGGGCGGGGACGGGGCCCGTGGTGCCGCCCGCCGCGAGGACCGGGCCTTTCCGCCCGGCCGGACGGGAGCTCGCCGCGAGGGCGGCGCGGCCGACGGCCCGGGCGGCCAGGCGGCGGTCCCCGCAGGTCCGGGCGGCGGCCTCGTCGGCCGCCCGTTCCGCGGCGAAGGAGACGTGCGGGACGACGGCGGCCAGGGCCGGGTGGCACCAGCCGGCCAGGGCGGCGACGGCGAGGAACAGGTGGTGCCGGGAGCTCAGGTGGGCGCGTTCGTGCCCGAGGAGCGCCTCGCGTTCGCGGGCGTCGAGCGCCCGGAGCATGCCCGCCGTCACCACGATCCGCCCCGCGCCGCGGGGCCCTCCGGGCAGGGCGAACGCGTCCGGGCGGTCGTCGTCGAGCACGCACATCCCCCCGGCCTCGGGAGCCCCGGCCACCCGGCGGGGGGGGGGGGGGGGGCGGCGCCCGGGGCGGGGGGCCCCCCCCGGGGGGGGCGCGCCCGCGCCCCGGGCGCCCCCGCCGGGGGCCGCCCGCGGCGCGCGCCCCCCACCCACGGG
>NZ_JBHWFF010000016.1:29054-47614 GCF_042733785.1 Streptomyces sp. NPDC059695
CGGGCGGGGCCCCCGGGGGGGGGGGGGGTCGGACCCCCCCCCACCCCCCCCGCGCCCGCGCGCCCCGCGCCCGGGGGGCGGGGCCGGCCCCCCCCGCCCCCGCTTCCGCCAGGCTCCCGCGCGCGGCGGCCGTCGCCGCCACCACGAGCGCTCCGGCCGCCACGGCGGACATCGCCAGCACGAAGACGGGCGGTCCGGCCTGGAGCGGCCGGAGCAGATGGACGAGGGCGGCGGCGCCGGGAAGGCTGAGTGCGAGCGGGAGCAGCAGGACGCCGAGGCAGGCGACGACACCGACGGCCAGTGCGGCGGCGGCGCCGGTGATCGCCACGAGGGCGATGTCCGGGCGCAGGCGCTCGGCGGTCCTGCGCGCCAGGGGCGGCAGGGCCCAGGGCAGCAGGAGGGGAAGGAGGAGGAGGGCGATCACGGGCGCTCTTCCTGCAGGAGGCGGCGGAGCTCGGCCTCGTCGTCGGGGCTGAGCCCCTCGACGAAGCGGGCCAGGACGAGGCCGCGTTCGTCGCCGCCCTGGTCGAGTGCGCGGTGCATGCGGCGGGCGGTCAGGCCGCTGGAGTCCTCCACGGCGAAGTAGACGAAGCCCCGGCCGCCCGGACGGCGTCCGATCACGCCCTTGTCGTGGAGCCGGGCCAGGAGCGTGGCGACCGTAGTGCGCGCCAGGTCCTGGGATATCGACGCCCTCACCTGGGCGGCCGTCTGGGGTGCCCCGGCGGCCCAGAGAGCCGCGAGGACGCTGGCCTCCAGCTCGCCGGCGGGCCTGCGCTCACCTTCGGAGACCGACATGGAACCCCTTCCACCCACATTGCGTCTACAGTGAAGTAGACCGACTACTGTCCTGTAGACAGGATAGGCCGTCGGCGCCGATCCGTGCCCGTCGGGCACAGGGAGGTGGCCCCACGGCCCCTCCCGGTCTCCCGCTCGGCCCGTCCGTGCCCGCCCACCAGAAGGGGCTTCGCCCATGACCCCCGCGCTGACAACCGCGTCACAGGTGCACCTCGCCGTGAACGTGCTCGACGCCCAGTCCCTGCTCGCCGCCTTCGGCACGCTCGGCATCGCCGCCGTCCTCTTCGCCGAGACCGGCCTGCTCGTCGGCTTCTTCCTGCCGGGCGACTCCCTGCTCTTCACCGCCGGCCTGCTCTGCGCCGGCTCGGCCACCCAGCCCGGCCACCTGTCTCTCCCCTGGGTCCTGGTGGCCGCCGCCACCGGGGCCCTGATCGGCGCACAGACCGGCTACCTCCTCGGCCGCAAGGCGGGTCCGGCGTTCCTGGCCCGCTCGAAGTCACGGAAGACCGCGGAGGGAGCCGAACGGGCCGCCGAGATCCTGCGGCGCTACGGGTACGCGAAGGCGATCGTGCTGGCCCGCTTCCTGCCGATCGTACGAACCGTCCTCAACCCTCTCGCCGGTGCCCTCGGCGTCCCGGCGCGCGCCTTCACGACGTGGCAGGTGCTCGGCGGCCTGTTGTGGACGGTCGGTCTCGTCCTGGCCGGATACGCGCTCGGCGCCTCGGTGCCGAACGTCGACCACTACCTCCTGCCGATCATCGGCGTGATCGTCGCCGTCTCCCTGATCCCCGTCGCACTGGAGCTCACCCGCTCCCGGCGAGCGCGCCGGCCGGGCGGGAACGTCTGATGGCCGGAGTGATCACCGCGGCGGCCGTCCCCGCCCCCACCGAGGCCTTCGACGGATCGGGCGTCGACGGGACGGCCTACCTCGACGTCGTCCACAGCGCACAGGCCGCCCCCACCTGGCTCGACCACCTCATCGGCGGCTACTCCACCTACGGCCTGGCCCTGTTCGCCGTCCTCATGCTGGTCGCCTGGTGGCGGGCCCGCGGCCAGGGCCCGGAGCGGGCCGTCCGGGCCCTGGCCGTACCGCTGATCACCGTCGCCGCGTTCGCCGTCAGCAGCCTGCTCAAGGTCGCCGTGCACGAAGCCCGCCCCTGCCAGTCCCTCCACGTGACGGTCCTGGAGGCATGCCCGGCCCCGGGCGACTGGTCCTTCCCCAGCAACCACGCCACCCTCGCCGCGGCCGCGGCCGTCGCCCTGCTGTCCGTCTCCCGACGGCTGGGCGCGGTCGGCCTGGTGGCTGCGGTCCTGATGGCCTTCTCCCGGGTGTGGGTGGGGGCCCACTACCCGCACGACGCCCTCGCCGGGTTCCTCCTGGGCGCCGCCGTGGCGCTCCTCGCCACCTGGGCCGTGCGCCGCGCCCCGGCCTCCCTGCCCGAGCGACTGGTACGCGGTCCCCTGCGCCCCCTGCTGGCCGGGCGATGACCGGCGGCGGGGCGGCCGCCCACCGGTTCGGGCGGGCGGGCGCGGCGGCGGCGGCGCTCTTCGCGCTGCTCGCCACGGCGGTGCTCCACGCCCCGGACGGGCTGCTGCCCGGCGACGCCGCGCTGCACGACTGGTCCCTGACCCACCGGCCCGCCGTCGCCGTGGCCGTGGCCCGGGCCGTCACCGCCACCGGCACCGGGCTCCTTCCGTACGCCCTGGTCGTCCTGGCGGGTCTGGCCGTGGGCGGGACCCGGCGGCGGCGCCTCACCGCCGCCGCGGGGTTCGGCCTGTGCCTCGGCGCCGGCCAGGCACTCCGGTACGCCGCGATGTCCCTGGTCTCCCGGCCACGCCCGCCCGCCGGGGACTGGGCGACGCACGCCTCGGGCTGGTCCTTTCCCTCGGGCCATGCCACCACCGCCGCCATGGCCGCCGGGCTCGTGATCGCCGCGCTGGCGCTGCGCGGGTCACGACTCCCCCGGCTGCCGCTCGTCCTCATCGGCGGATGGGCCGCGTCGGTCGGCCTGACCCGCGTCTACCTCGGTGTGCACTGGTTCTCCGACGTCGTCGCCGGCTGGCTGTTCGCCACCGCCTGGCTGGCCCTGATCGGCTCCGTAGGGCTGTGGCGCGCGCGGCGGCCGGCGGCGGTACGTCGAGTTCCGCCGCGTCTTCACGGGAAGAGCGCCTGAACGCTGACGACGGCGGCGGCGCGGGCCCACTCCTCCCAGGGCAGGGGGCGCAGGGTCAGCGGGCACTTCGCCGCCGCTTTGAAGCAGAGCGCCTCGTAGGTCTCCCTGATGTGCGCGCCGAAGAGGTCGTACGTGTCGAGCCCCTCTCCGGTGACGACGACGCGTTCGGGGCCCAGGAGGCTCACCAGGGTGGCGATACCGGCGCCGATGGCCCTGCCGGCCCGGACGAACGCCTCTCGTGCGGCGGGGTCCCCGTCGCGGGCGAGGCGGACCGCGCCGTCGAAGTCGAGGTCCTCGCGGCCGGTGCCCCGGCGTATCGCGCCGAGGACGGCGTCGCTCGACGCGATCGCCTCGACGCAGCCGGTCCCGCCGCAGTGGCAGCGCGGACCCGCCAGGTCGACGCTGATGTGCCCCATCTCGCCGGCCACCCCGTAGGCGCCGTCGAGCAGCTGACCGTTGACGACGATGCCGGAGCCGATGCCCGCGCCGATGGTGACGAGTGCGAAGTACTCGGTCCCGATGCCCTCGCCGAACCAGTGCTCGGCGACGGTCAACGCCTTGACATCGTTATCCACGGTGACGTGCAATCCGGTCGAACGGGCCACCATGTCGGCGAGCGGCACATCGTGCCACCCGGGGAGCACCGAATAGCGCACGCTCCCACGAGGCCGGTCGACGTCGCCGGAGACGGCGATCCCCAGGTGCCGGGTCCGGGCGCGGAACTCCGGCTCCGCGTCGAGGAGTTCGTCGACCAGTTCGGCGATCAGGGCACACACCGCGACCGGGCCGCGGTCGCCCAGTGGGCGGCTCGCATGGACCCGGGGACGGGACCGCAGGTCGCACACCGTGCCGTACAGGGCGTCGGCACTGATCTTCACCCCCACGAAGAACTCGCGATCCGGGGTGACGGACAGCGGGTTGACCGGGCGCCCCGCTCCCGGAGCGGTCCGCTTCGGAGGGAGTTCGTGCAGGTAGCCGCCGTCGATCAACGGGCGGGCCGCTTTGGTCACCGCGGTCGAGGACAGCCCGGTGCGCCGGGCCAGCTCGACCCGGCTGAGCGGGCTCTCCGCCAGGAGCAGGCTCAGGATGGCGGTTTCGGCCGGGGCGGACACCAACGGCCGGGCTTGTCTCTGGAGCACAGCCGCAACGTACCGTTGAAAATTTAAGTTCGTCCAGTATTGATGTCCGGGAGCGCGGACCCGGGCGAGCCGCCCGGCGAGGGACTCCGCGCGCCTGAACGACCGTCACTCCAACGCCGCACAGTGGCGGTGTGCCCGACCCCGTGCGGCGCCCGACCCGTGGTACCACGTCAGGACGACACCGGTGAACCGCCGCGATCCCGACGAAGGTCGAGCCAAGGAGCTGATGCGCAATGCCGGCCGACAGTCCCGTCGGAGCGCCTGGCAAGCCGCCGCAGGATCCCTTCGCCCTGGTCAGGACCCGCGGCTACGTCGGGCTCCTGGTCATGGCCGCCGTGCTCGGAGTACCGATCTCCGCAGCCGCGTACGGCTTCCTCGCCCTGGTCAACGAGCTCCAGCCGTGGACCTACACCGACCTGCCCAAGGCGCTGGGCTTCGAGGCGACCCCGCCCTGGTGGCCCCTGCCGCTGCTCGCCGTCGCGGGCCTGCTCGTCGGAGCGACCCTCCGCTACCTGCCCGGAACCGGCGGCCACAAGCCCGCCGAGGGACTGTCGACCTCAGGCGCGCCGAAGGCGATCGAACTGCCCGGCATCCTCGTCGCGGCCGTCGCCACGCTGGCCCTCGGTGCCGTCCTCGGCCCCGAGGCACCGCTCATCGCCCTCGGCAGCGGCACGGCCATCTGGCTCGTACGCCTCCTCAAGCCGGACCTCCCGGAACAGGTGGGGGCCGTGGTCGGCGCCGCCGGAAGCTTCGCCGCGGTCAGCACCCTGCTCGGGTCACCCCTCACCGGGGCGTTCCTCCTCATGGAGGCGTCGGGAATCGGCGGGCCGATGCTCGGAGTCGTCCTGGTTCCGGGCCTGCTCGCCGCCGGCATCGGCTCGCTCGTCTTCATCGGCCTGGACAGCTGGACCGGTCTCGGGACGTACTCCCTGGCGCTTCCCGAGGTCCCGCACGCCAGTACACCGGATGTCGCCGAGTTCGGCTGGGCCCTCGTCATCGGACTCGTGGCGGCACTCGTCGGCACGGGCATCCGGCGGCTCGCGCTCCTGGCACAGCCCCGTGTGGAGCGGCACCGGATCGTCGCCACCGTGCTGATGGGCCTGGTGGTCGCGGGACTCGCCATCGCCTTCGCGGAGGGCACGGGGAGAGCCGCGACCGAGGTGCTGTACTCCGGCCAGTCCGCCCTGGGCCCCCTGCTCGCGAACAGCGCCGAATACTCCGTCGGTGCGCTGACCCTGCTCGTCGTGTGCAAGGGACTGGCCTACTGCGCCTCGCTCAGCGCCTTCCGAGGCGGCCCGATCTTCCCGGCGATGTTCCTGGGGGCGACGGGCGGGATCGCGCTGTCCCACCTTCCGGGTCTCGACCTCACCCCGGCGTTCGCGATGGGGATCGGAGCCATGTCGGTCACGATGCTCGGGCTCCCGCTGACCTCGGTGCTGCTGGCGACGCTGTTGCTGGGGTCGCAGGGCATCACCGTCATGCCGCTCGTCATCGTCACGGTCGTGGTCGCCTACGTCGTGTCGAAGCGCCTCAGCCCGGCGCCGGCCGGCTCGGCGCGGGCCGGCGCGCACGGAGACCCGAAACCACGGTGACGTGACGTCGCGTGCGCCGACGCGCACGCGCTCCGTGCGGCTCGGACCGCGGTGGGCCCCGCCGTGGTCCGCTCCGGCGGCGGGACGTCGGCCCGCACGCCGAGCCGGGCGTCCCTGCGTGGTCAGGCGTACCAGTCGGCCTCCGCCGGCCGCGCCCGTCGGGGCACCTCCCGGGCGGGCATGGGCCTGCGTTCCCCGCCCACGAGCAGGGTGCTCTCCGGAACGCCGCCGAGCGCGCCGGGGAGCGTCACCTCGACCTCGATGGTGCGCGGCGGGTCGGTGGGAAGGACCGTGGTCATCACGGTCGTCCCGGCGTGGTGGCCATGGGCGCGGGCGGCGGCGACCTCCTTCCCGTCCACCAGGAGCTCCAGCTCCCGCGTCCCGCCCATCCGCAGGTCCACGGTGACCGAGCAGCCCGCGTACTCGCAGTGAAAGTGATGGTCCCGGCTCATGAGTGCCTCCCTGAAGCACCTGGCGACCGCTTCTCTCCATCGTGGCACCAGGTGACGGCGGCGCCAGCCCTGGATCTCTCTCCCCCGGTCGTCACCGTGATCCTCGTCCGCCACGGGCCCGCACGTCCGGCCCGGTGCGGATCGGCGTTGCACCGGGGGAAGGCCTGGGCGGCGCTCTAGTCTCGGCTCGTGAGCCATGCCGAGCAGCGCACCGAAGGCGCGGGACCGTTCACCACCCGGGTCACCTGGCGCCTCACCGGTGACGGGGAGGCGGTCTGGGAGTCGCGCCTCGCCCGGCGCCGCGGAGTCATCGCCGTCCGGGCGCCGGGGTCGGAGGCCCGACACCGTGCTCGTGCCGACGCGGTGGCGCTCCGCCGCCTGCGCAGGCTCAACGCCGTGGCCGCGACGGCCTTCGTCGTCGGCGGGGCCTTCTTCGCGGCCGGTGCCGGCGTCGCCCAGTTCGGCTCCGCGGACGCCACCCGGCTCGCCACGATCTACTTCGCCGGCGGCCTGTTCTTCAACACCGGCGGCTATGCCTCGCTGCTCCAGGTGATCAACGCGCCCCGCCACGTGGTCGGCGGCCGGGAACTGGTCACCCGCCGCTGGCGGTGGTGGAGCTACGAGCCGATGCGGCTGGACTGGCTGAGCGTCTTCCTGCTGTTCACCGGCACCCTGGTGTTCGGCGTCAACCTGCTGGACTCCTTCCTCCAGGGGCTGAACGTCCACCAGGTCAACCGGCTGATCTGGGTACCCGACGTGGTGGGCTGCGTGCTGTTCCTGGCCTCCGGCCACCTCGCCCTGGTCGAGGTCTGCCACGGCAGGCCCCGCCTGCTCCCGCGCAGCCTCGGCTGGTGGATCGTCGCGGTGAACCAGCTCGGTTCCGTCCTGTTCATGGTCTCGGCCCTCGCCGCGTACACCCGGCTCTCCACCGGCAGCCCGGTGAACATCGACATCGCGAACTGGGGCACGCTCACCGGCGCCCTGTGCTTCTCCGTCGGCGGCGTCCTCCAGTTCTTCGAGCGCCCGTAGGGCCGCCCCGCAGGACTCCCCCCAGGGCCGCCCCGTAGGCACTCCCGCCCGGAACCCCGCGCACACCGCCGCCCGAACCGCCGCCCCGGCTGCCGGTCCCGGTGTCCGGCGCGCGAGACCGTGGGGACGGCCCACCATCCCCCTGTGAGGAGTTCCCGTGCTCGAAGGCTTCGGCGAGTCGCTCGCGGACCGGGAG
Organism: Streptomyces sp. NPDC059695; assembly: GCF_042733785.1. NCBI lineage: Bacteria > Bacillati > Actinomycetota > Actinomycetes > Kitasatosporales > Streptomycetaceae > Streptomyces > Streptomyces sp. NPDC059695. The sequence goes on from NZ_JBHWFF010000016.1 coordinate 36,432, forward strand.
TACTACCTGCCGCCGGCCGGCGTGGCCGACCCCGGGCCGCGCTTCGCACCCGGCGAGGTGCCGCCGGGCCTGCACGGTGCCGACCAGGGCATCTGGACGGTCTGGGGCAGTCCGCGCACGGCGCTCGCCGACGAGGGCTGGAAGATCCACGTGTCGGCACGCCTCGACCGGGCCCAGCACGTGCTCGACACGGTCGCCGGGATCTGCTTCTCCGAAGGCGTGCCGTTCAAGCACCTGAGCGCCCGGCTCTTCTTCCTGCTCCTCCATCACAAGCACGCGCCACGCGCCCAGTCGGGCAAGTTCTGCGCCGTCTATCCCCCGGACGCGGAGACCGCCCGCCGTCTTCTGGAGCGCCTGCGCGACGCGCTCGACGGGGAGGAGGGGCCGTACGTCCTCACCGACCGGCGCTTCCGGGACTCGCGGACGGTCCACTACCGGTACGGCTCCTTCACCGGCGCCCGCAGCCGGCTGCGGGCCGACGGCACACGGGAGGGGCTCGTCCGGGACGGCTCCGGCCGCGAGGTCGTGGACGCGCGGGTGCCCGCCTTCCACCTGCCCGCGGGGATCACGGACCCCTTCGTCGAGCAGGAGGAGGAGCCGCACGCGGGCCCGATCCTGATCCGCGACTACGAGGTGACCGGCGCCGTGCGCCTGAGCAACGCCGGCGGCGCCTACCGGGCCCGTGACCGGCGGACCGGGCGCACGGTCTTCCTCAAGGAGGCCCGCGCGCACAACGGCCTGCTCTTCGACGGGACCGACGCGCGGCAGCGCCTGCGGCACGAGTACGAGGTGCTGCGCGAGCTGCACGCGGCGGCCCCCGGGGCGGGTCCGGAGCCGCTGGACCACTTCACGGAGTGGGAGCACGACTTCCTCGTCACCGAGTACGTCGCGGGGCAGCCCCTGGTGGGCTGGCTCAGCCGGTCCTCCCCGCTGGCCCGCGCCGACCGCACGGCCGCGTCCGTCGCCGCGTACTACGAGGCGTGCCGGCGGCTGCTGGCCTCGCTGGACGCCTCCCTCGGGCGGCTGCACGCCGCCGGATACCGGTTCGGCGACCTCAGCCTGGGCAATGTCCTGGTCACGCCCTCGGGCGAGGTCCGTCTCGTGGACTTCGAGGCGGCCTCGGCCCTGTCCGCAGCCCCGTCCCCGATGGGCACGCCGGGGTTCACTCCACCGCCGGGACTGCGCCGGGCCGGCACCGATCCGCTGCTGCAGGACCGGTACGGCGCGTCGGCGGTCGCGCTCGCCTTCCTGGCGCCGTTCCACGAGGTCGCCGAACACGCGCCCGCCCGCCTCGCCCTGCTGCGCCGCGATCTGGCGGAGGTGGCTCCGCCGCAGGACCTGTGGCGGCGGGCGACGGCCTTCCACCGGACGGAGGGCCGGGCGGAGGAGCCGTACGGGTCCGGCCGCGCGCCCTCCCCCGCCGAGCTGGACAGCGATCCGCGCGGCTGTCTCACCCGGCTGGCCGAGCAGGTGGCCGGGGGGCTCCTGGAGATGGCCGACGCCCGCAGGCCGGAGTGGGCCTTCCCGCCCTCGCCCGAGGCGTTCCGGACCAACAACGTGTGCCTGGCCTACGGCACGGCCGGGGTGCTGCACGCCCTGCACCGCGTCGGGGCGGCGGTGCCGGAGGAGGTTCTCGAACGGCTGCGCCGCGACGCGCTGGCGCAGCGCGAAGCACTGCCGCCCGGACTGCTCGTCGGTTCGGCCGGCGTCGCCCGTGTGCTGGCCGGGCTCGGCCGGCTGGACGAGGCCGTCGAGCTGCTGGAGGACGCCGACGGCCACCCGCTCACCGCCTCCTGCGCCACACTGGCCGGCGGGCGGGCCGGCGTCGGCCTGGGCTGGCTCGCGCTGCACCGGCTGACCGGGGAGAGCAGCCACCTGGAGCGGGCCGCCGCCGCGGGGGAAGGCCTGCTGCGCACCCCCGATCTGCCGGCCGCTCTCGGCGAGCACGACGCCCGCGGCCTGCTGCACGGCCGCTCCGGGCTCGCCCTCTTCCTCCACCGCCTGGCCCGTGCCACCGGCGAGGAGCGCTTCCTGGAGGCGGGGCGCCTGCTGCTCCACCAGGAGCTGGACAGGACCTTCCCGCTGGACGACGGCGCCCTGTCGCTCTCCGACGACGCGCGGCTCACCCGCGCCATGCCGTACCTGGCCACGGGCGCGGCCGGCCTGGCGGCCGTGCTCACCCGCTACGCGGCCACCACGCCGGACGAGCGCTGTGCCGCGGCACTGCCGCGGCTGGTCGCCGGCATCCGGGTCTCCCGCGCCACGAAGGAGGCGGGCCTGTACCGCGGGCTGGCCGGACTGACCTGGTTCCTCACCGAGCACGCCGCGCTGACCGGCACGGACGCGGCGCGCGGGGACGCGGTGCGTGCCGCGACCGGCCTGTGGAAGTACGCCGTCCCGTACCGGCGCGGGGTCCGCTTCCTCGGAGCTGGGTCGCAGCGGTTCACCGCCGACCTGTCCACCGGCGGGGCCGGTGTCCTCCTGGCCCTGCACCGCCTGCTGACCGGCCCGGTCCTGGCGGAACCCCGACAGGAGCGTCCCCGCACCGCTCCGCCCCGGCTCCCGGCAGCCGTCTGACGGCACCGGACGGGCCTCCCCCGAACCCCTCGGCACGGCGGCGAACACCTCCGTGCCGGGGTACGCAGCGACCGAACGACACGAACCCGACAGGAAAGAGGAGATCATCCATGAGCCAGATCCTCGCGCTCCAGGCCCTGGACACCGAGCCGGAGGCCGACGCGCTCGTCCCCTGCTTCAGCGTCGCCTGGAGCATCAGCGACATCTTCCCCGAGCCGATGTAGCGAGCCGGGACCCGGAACGGCCGGGACCGGTGGTCCTGCCACCGGCCCCGGCCCGCCGCGTTCACCGGGTGGTCACGGGTACGGGACGGGGTGCGGTTTCCCCCGTCGGAGCCGCGGACCATACTGGTCGGGCCCTGATCGCCGACCGAACGGTTCCATGGCCAAGAACAGCACCGCATCGACCACCGTCCCCGACACCGCCTGGCTCGGGCGCGGGCGTCACCTCGGGCCCGAGCCCGAGCGGGACGTCCGGCGCAACCTGCTCGCCCTCAAGGCGGCCCGGGTGATCGACGACTTCCTGGACCTCGACCCCGTCGAGGCGGCCCGTTCCAGCGACCTGTACCCCCGGGACGAGTCCGCCGACCCGGGGCCGTCGGCCCGCCGTCTCTTCGAGGCCCGCTGGCGCGTCGCCGACGGCGTCACCGTGCGCGCCCAACTGACCACGTACGAGCCCGAGTCCCGCCGGGCGGAGGGCGAGGGTGTCCCCTGGTTCCTCGCCGCCGAGGCCGAGCTGCCGTGGGACGCGGACTGGCCCTCACCGGCCACCGTGTTCTGGCCCGACAGCGACCAGGTCGCGTGGGACCACGAGACGGTTCCGGACGTGCGCCTGCGGACGACGAACCATCTGCCGCAGGACGACGGCGAGTTGCGCCGGCTGCTGCGGGCCTGCACCCGGCAGAGCTGGTTCGTCCATGTCGTGGTGCACGAGGCGATGACGCCGGACGCCCTGGGGCGCCGGCCGATCACGGCGTTCCTGCCGCCCAGCCTGCGGCACCGGGTGGTCGAGCACCGGGCCACGCCGGACCAGGCGCTGATCGCCGACTTCGCGATGAAGCGCGAGCTGGGTGTCGGGATCCCGCGCGGCGGCGCCGTCATCCTGCCGCCCGCCCCGCACGCCCTCGATGACCACGCGGAACGCTTCACCGTACGCAACGTCTTCCTGGACGGCACGGAACCCACCGAACTCCTGGACAAGATCAAGGAGTTCGCCTCGCTGCCCCAGCGGCTGCCGGCCGACGCCGAACCGGTCCTGACCCGGCTGCGCCAAGGCTGGCACCTGCTCACCCCCGACGAGGAACTGGTCCACGCACGGGCCATGGTCACCCAGTACGCCAGGGCACTCGAGTCCATGACCGCGTCCTGCGACCTCTACCGGGAGGCGGCCGAGTCGGCGCTGGAGGCCCTCGCCGAGGCGACCGGCGGCGACGGCGCGCCCCGCACGGCGCCGGCGGTGTCGACGACGGCCAAGGAGGACCCCTCTCCCTGGAAGAGCCTCACCAAGACGCTCGCCCGTTTCCGGGGCCCGACCCCTCCGGCACCGGAAGGGGGCCAGCCGCACGACGGGTGAGAGGGCTGCCCGAGGCGCTTCCGCCGGACCGTGCGGGGTCGCGCACGGTCCGCCCGGGCGCCGGAAGCCACTGAGGACCGAACGGAGGTCGCGGGCCGCGGTGGCGGACACGGCCCGTCCTACGAGCAGCCCCCGGGTCGGCGGCTCCGCCCGTCGTCAGGCCTGACCGGCCGGGCGCAGTTCGCGCGTCAGGGCGGACACGGCGAACGCGTGCGCGGAGGTGTCCTGCCAGCGGGACCGTCCGAACATCACGTCCTCGGAGAGACCGCTCAGCATCGCCACGGCCCGGATGGTGAACTCGGGGAGGTCCACTTCGGCGAAGCATCCCAGGTCCCGGCCCTCACGGAGGATGGCTTCCAGTCGCTCGTCCCAGCCGTCGAGCAGTCCCGTGAGGATGCGCCGGCCCTCCTCGTCGTGGCGCTGGGCCAGCACCTGCGTCCACAGTGCGTAGCGTTCGTCGCCCTGGTGGCGGGGCAGGTAGAAGCGGACGAACAGGTCGAGCTTCTCGGCGGGGGACCCTGCCCGGTCGACGGCCTCCTGGAACCGCGCCCAGAGGTCCGCCTGACTCCAGGCGAGGACTTCGAGCAGCAGCCGGTCCTTCTTGCCGAAGTGGTAGAGGATGTGGCCGGTGCTCATGCCGGCCCGCGCGGCGATGTCCGACATCCGCAGGGCCGCGGTGCCCTTCTCGGCGATGACACTGATGGCGGCCCGCATCGCCCGCCCCCGCGCTTCGTCCCCGCTGGGCTGGCGCCTCCTGTCCATCGGCGCCCGCGCCCCGGACCGCGAGGCGGCGCCGGTCTCGACGACCGCCGGCCCGGTCACGCCCTCCGGCGGGAGCGAGGGGTCGGGCGCCGTGGCTCCGGTCTCTGACGTCGGCATGTGCTCACTTTCGGTTACGGAATCCGGGTCCCCATTCTAGGTTCCGCAACTCTAGACCGTTAGTCTAGACTGAAGATCTAGTCAGCACGATGGGGAGTGTGACGGCCGGCCGTGTACGGCCTCCCCGACGGCCAGCGGCCGCGCGTGCCCCGCTCACCAACCGAGGAGACACCCGTATGACGCGCGGTTTCGATGTTGTGGAGACCTGTATCGCCGACCTGCGCGCGGCGCTGGAGAAGGGCGAGACCACCTCGGTCGAGCTGCTCGACGCCTACCTCGCGCGGATCGACGCGTACGACCGGCCCGGTACGGCCACCGCCCTCAACGCGATGGTCGTGATGAACCCGGACGCCCGCGCCGAGGCGGAGGCCTCCGACGCCCGCCGCGCCCGGGGCGAGACGCTGGGCCCGCTGGACGGCATCCCGTACACCGCGAAGGACAGCTACCTCGCGAAGGGCCTGACGGTCGCGTCCGGCTCCCCCGCCTTCGAGCACCTCGTCGCCCAGCGCGACGCCTTCGCCATCGAGCGGCTGCGCGCGGGCGGGGCCGTCCTGATCGGCCTCACCAACATGCCGCCCATGGCGAACGGCGGCATGCAGCGCGGCGTGTACGGGCGCGCGGAGAGCCCGTACAGCGCCGAGTGGCTCACCAGCGCGTACGGCTCCGGCTCCTCGAACGGCTCCGGCACGGCGACGGCGGCATCGTTCGGCGCGTTCGGCCTCGGCGAGGAGACCTGGTCCTCGGGCCGCGCCCCCGCCTCGAACAACGCCCTGTGCGCCTACACCCCCAGCCGCGGCGTGATCTCGGTCCGCGGCAACTGGCCGCTCGTACCGACCATGGACGTCGTCGTCCCGCACACCCGCACCATGGCCGACCTGCTGGAACTGCTCGACGTCGTCGTCGCCGACGACCCGCACACGCGCGGGGACCTGTGGCGCGCGCAGCCGTGGGTGGCGCTGCCCTCCCCGTCGCGGGTGCGCCCCGCCTCCTACCCGTCCCTCGCGCCCGCCGACGCCGAGGCCGCGACGGCCGCGCTCGCCGGCAAGCGCGTCGGCGTGCCGCGGATGTACATCAACGCCGACCCGGACGCGGGCACGAACCCCGACGGAGGCATCGGCGGCCAGACCGGGCAGCGCGTCGACACCCGTCCCTCGGTCATCGCGCTCTGGGAGGCGGCCCGCCGCGACCTGGAGGCCGCCGGCGCCGAGGTGGTCGAGGTCGACTTCCCCGTCGTGTCGAACTACGAGTCCGACCGGCCCGGCGCGCCCTCGCTGTTCACCCGCGGACTGATCAGCCGCGACTACCTCACCTTCGAGATCGAGGACCTGTCCGCCTGGTCGTGGGACGACTTCCTGCGCGCCAACGGCGACCCGGCGCTCTCCAGCCTGGCCGACGTCGACGGGACCCGCATCTGGCCCAAGCAGGAGGGCGAACTGCCCGACCGCTACGAGGGCTTCGACGACACCATCGGCGACTACCCGCGCTTCGTGCGCGAGCGCCCGTACGCCTCCCTCGCCGACATGCCGCTCCTCGAGCAGGGCCTGCGCGGACTCGAGGAGACGCGCCGGGTCGACCTGGAGCTGTGGATGGACGGCCTGAGCCTGGACGCGGTGGTCTTCCCCGCCGTCGCGGACGTGGGCCCCGCGGACATGGACGTCGACGTGGCGTCCGCCGACCTCGGCTGGCGCAACGGCGTCTGGGTCGCCAACGGCAACCTCGTCCCCCGCCACCTCGGCATCCCGACCGTGACCGTGCCCATGGGCACCATGACGGACACCGGCATGCCGGTCGGCCTGACCTTCGCCGGCCGCGCCTACGACGACAACGCCCTGCTGACCCTCGCCGCGGCCTTCGAGAGGACCGGCACCCGACGCACGGAACCGACGCGCACGCCGCGCCTGTCGGCGGAGTGAGCTGACGCGGGCCTCCGGATGCCGCCGCCCGCCACGGCGGCGGCTCCCGGGGGCAGCTCGACGACCGGGATCAGGCGGCGATCGCCCGGGCCGCCGGCAGCGGGGTCAGGGAGGCGTACTCCAGCGGGGCCGACGGGTCGATCGAGACGTCCAGCGGGGCGGGCTCGGCACCGGACCGTACGAGGAGGTCGCCGACGGCCGCGATCATGGCGCCGTTGTCCGTGCACAGCGTCATCGGCGGCACGCGCAGCTCCACCCCGGCGGCGGCGCACCGCTGCTCGGCCAGGGCGCGGACGCGGGAGTTCGCGGCGACGCCGCCGACCACGATCAGCGTCTTCACGTCGTACGCCGTGCAGGCGGCGAGGGCCTTGCGGGTCAGGACGTCGGCGACGGCCTCCTGGAGGGCCGCGGCACCGTCCGCGACGGGCAGGTCGAGCCCCTGGGCCCGGTGCCTCTCGACCCAGCGGGCGGCGGCCGTCTTGAGGCCGGAGAAGGAGAAGGCGTACGGGTCGTCCCCGGGCCGCGTGAGCGGGCGGGGGAAGTCCACCGCGCGCGGATCGCCGTCGCGGGCGGCCCGGTCGATGGCCGGCCCTCCCGGGTAGGACAGGCCCATGACGCGGGCGACCTTGTCGAAACACTCCCCCGCCGCGTCGTCGAGCGTGTCGCCCAGGTGCAGGATCGGCTCCCGCACCAGGTCCCGGACGAGGAGCAGGGAGGTGTGACCGCCGGAGACGATCAGCACCACGCACGGGGCGGGCAGCGGGCCGTGCTCCAGCGTGTCGGCGGCGACGTGCCCCGCGAGGTGGTGCACTCCGTAGAGCGGTACCCCCGCCGCGTAGGCGAGCGTCTTGGCTCCGGCCAGCCCCACCTGGAGCGCGCCGGAGAGGCCGGGTCCGGTGGTGACGGCGACCGCGTCGATCTGGCCGAGCCGCAGCCCCGCCCGGTCGAGCGCCTCCCTCACCACCGGGTTGAAGGCCTGGAGGTGCGCCCGGGCGGCGATCTCCGGCACCACACCGCCGAAGAGGGCGTGCTCGTCCATGCTCGACGCCACGACGTGCGCGAGGAGCTTCCCGTCCCGCACGATCCCCGCGCCGGTCTCGTCGCACGACGACTCGATCCCCAACACCACTGGTCCGCCCACTGCGCCACTCCCTTTTGCACGAATCCTGCAACTGCAATATATGTGCAGCAAGAGGGGGTGATCGCCTGGCGCCCCTCCCGCCCGTCTCCATGGCGGGGGCCTTGCGGCCACGTGGCACGTGACCGCAAGGCCCCTGCGTCAGGTCGGCAGGGCCAGGAGGAGGAGAGGGGTCGTGGTGGGCTCGGCCGAGCCCGCGACCGGTTCGAGGGTGAGGCCGACGGCGGTGGCGTCGGCCGGGTCGCCGTCGAGGGGGACGGTGCCGTCGGAGTGGATGAATCCGGCGGGCCTCATCGTGCCGTCCTGGTCGAGCCACAGCTGGTAGGTCTTGCCCGGCTCCGGAGCCGGCAGGCCGGTGGCGGTGAAGACGGCCCGGTTCTGACGGTCGGAGCTGACGACCGTGGTGACGGCCCCGTTGCTGGCCCGGCCGTGGACGGCGCGGGCGTCCGGTGCGGCGAGCACGGAACTGACGGTGTCGAGCTGCTGCTCGGCCTGCTGTGCCTGATTCCGGGCGTCCTGGCTCTGCTGGTACTGCCAGGCGGCGAGGCCGGCGAAGGAGACGGCGGCGGCCAGGCTGGCCGCGAGGGCCAGGGGGACGGCCTTGCGCCGCAGAGCGCGCGTGAGCCGCCGGGGCGAGCCGGTCGCGGGGAGCTGCGGCGGGACCTGGGGCGGAAGCTGGCGCACACCGTCGATGGCCGCCATGGTCCGCTGCTTGAGGGCGGCCGGCGGGTCCTGGGCGGCGGCTCCTGCCAGCCGGGCGGCGGTCGCCTCGAAGTCGGCCACGTCCCTGCGGCAGTCCTCGCACCGCGGGACGTGCGCGGCGAAGTCGTCCCGTTCGCCGGGGTCGAGCGCGTCGAGGGCGTAGGCGGCCGCGAGGGTGTGGATGTCGGAGTGGTGCTGGTTCATGTGGTCACCCCCATGCAGTCGCGGAGCCGGATCAGTCCGTCGCGCATGCGTGTCTTGATGGTGGGAAGCGGCGTGTGCAGCGTTTCGGCGACTTCACGGTAGGTGAGTCCCCCGTAGTAGGCGAGGGTGACGGACTGACGCTGGAGTTCGGTGAGACCGCGCAGGCAGCGGCGTACCTGTTCGCTCTCCAGCCGGGTCTCCACCTGTTCGGCGACCTCGTCGAAGGCGGTGGTGTGCTCGCGGGCGGCCTGGGCGTGCTCGCGGTCGGTCGCGGCCTGGGCGGAACGCACCCGGTCCACGGCCCGGCGGTGGGCGATGGTCGACGCCCAGGCGGTGACGCTGCCCGCGGCGGGCTGGTAGCGGGCCGCCTGCCGCCACAGGTCGATCATGACCTCCTGCGTGACCTCCTCCGACTGGGCCCGGTCGCGCAGGATTCTGAGCACGATGCCGAACACCGTCGGTGCGAGGGCGTCGTAGAGGGTGGAGAACGCGCTCTGGTCGCCCTGGGCGACCTTCCCCATCACGTCGGCGAGGACGTGGTGGGGGGACGGATCGGGGTCTCCGAGGGGAACGGGCCGGTTCACCGTGCGGGCTCCGTGCGTGGGGACCAGACGCAGCCGTCCGGGACGGCCGTCCGGGGGCGGGGTGTCCATCGCATGCGGATCCTTGATCGGAAGGAGGGGCCGGCCGCGGGGACGCGGGCTGCGGCCACAGAGCCGGGGTCGGCCTGTGCAGACTCTTCGTAGCGGACAGGCGTACGGATGGGAGACGTTTTCACCGTGGCCTCCCGGCTTGGGTCACCCGTACGAGTGAAGGCGATCCGAGCCGATCCTCTCAGGGGCCCGGAAGTGCCCCGGGACCGGCTCGCCTCCCAGGCGGGAAGGGCGGTGCGCCACCGCGTCGGCCGGTGGCGCACCGCCCTTCGGCGTCCCGGGACTACTTCGGCATGAGGACGGTGTCGACGATGTAGACGGTGGCGTTGGCGGTGGGCACGTTGCCGCAGACGACCTTGGAGGAGTCGTTGACGGTGAACTCCTCACCGGAGCCCTCGGTGGTGATCTTGCCCTTCTCCAGGGTCTCGAAGGAGCCGCTCTCCAGCTGCTTCGGCGTCAGCTTCTGACCCACCACGTGGTAGGTGAGGATCTTGGTGAGCGTGGCCTTGTCGGCGAGGACCTTGTCCAGGTCCGCCTTCGGGATCTTCGCGAAGGCGTCGTTCGTCGGCGCGAAGACCGTGATGTCCTTCGCGTTGTTCAGCGTGTCCACGAGCCCGGCCTTCTTCACCGCCGTGACCAGCGTCGACAGGGCCGGGTTGTTCGAAGCGGCCGTGGCCACCGGGTCCTTGGCCATGCCGTCGAACGAACCCGCCCCCGACTGCGGCACACCCGCACACGCCGGGCCGAAGGGGCCGTCGGCCGGCATCGCGCCCGAGGACGTCGGCGCGGCCGACGACGCGGCCCCGTCGGACGTCGCGGCGCTCCCCGAGCCGGAACAGGCGGCGAGGGCGAACGGCAGGGTGGCCGCGGCGGCGACGATCACCGCGGAACGACGGAATCGGAGGGTGTTCATGAGGTGCTCTCCTGAGGGTGTCGCGTTTGTACTGAGGCTGCGGGGAGCATCCGGCGGCGGCCGCTCACGGCACCCGGCGGTCGCCGGTGGCGGAGGGTCTTCACGTCGGTGCTCATGTCCGCTATTCGGAGCGGAGCCCGCGCCGGATGGGAGCCGTCCGGCGATCCCCCTCGCCGGGCCCGCGGCACCGGTGGGACCAGGCGGCTCCCCGCCCTGTCCCGGGCCCCGTCGCCGGATTACGCCCGGATGGCGACGCTTGATGCCACGTTAGGTATCGAAAGAACTACGCCAAGTCGCCGGTCGGGACGAGGAGGCTGACGGTGGGCAGGTCGCTGCGATTCGAGAAGCCGACAGACAGTCAGCCGACGCATGCGACGGAAGGAAGTCTTCAATGCGCTCTGCCCGCATTCTCTTCGCCGCGACCGCCGCCGCCGGCACCCTGGCGCTCGTCGCACCCGCCGCCTACGCCAGCACCGCGGGCGACTGGGACAAGGACGACCAGTCCCACAGCCGGCAGCAGGACCACGACAAGCCGCACGGCGGCGTCCACACCGGCTCCGGCGCCCTCTCGCTCGCCGACGGGGACGACTGGTCCAAGGACGACCAGAAGAAGGACGACTGGTCCAAGGGCC
>NZ_JBHWFF010000016.1:47712-48949 GCF_042733785.1 Streptomyces sp. NPDC059695
AGACCACGACAAGGGTGACCACGAGAAGCCCAAGGGCGGCATGCACACCGGCTCCGGCGCCCTCTCCCTCGTCAACGCCGACGACTGGTCCAAGGACGACCAGAAGAAGGACGACTGGTCCAAGGGCGACCACGACAAGGGTGACCACGAGAAGCCCAAGGGCGGCATGCACACCGGCTCCGGCGCCCTCTCCCTCGTCAACGCCGACGACTGGTCCAAGGAGAAGGAGTCCGAGAAGGACAACGGCTCCAAGTCCGAGAAGGACAACGGCTACAAGCCGGAGAAGCCGTCGGGCGGCATGCACACCGGCGGTGGCGGCCTCGCGAACACCGGCGCGAACGTGACCGGAGCACTGGTCCTCGCCGCCGGGCTGGCCGGCGTCGTCATCGTCCGCCGCAGGAAGGCCTCCGGCCAGGCCTAGCAGTACCCGGACGCATTCCACCCGCATCCGAAAGGTGTCCTCCGGTGACGACCCCACCCGACCCCGCCAGCACGGGAACACCCCGACGCACTTCGCGATGGGTCGTCCGAGGCGTGTTCTGGGCCGTGGCACTGGCCGTGCTTCTGTACGCCTTCGGCGGGAAGATGTTCACTTCGGACGCGACCTCCCCGACCGCGCCCCCCGTGCCGTCCGCGACGAAACAGGCCCCGGCGGCCGCACCGCAACCCGCTCGACCGCACGCCTCCGCCTCGTCCGGAACCGGCGCGACCTCGATGAGCAGCCCGGTCATGCCGCGCTCCGCCCCGATCCGGCTGCGGATTCCCAAGATCCGCGTGGACGCCCCCTTCACCGGGCTGAAGATCGGCCCGAGCGGTGCCCTGGACCCGCCCCCGGCGGACGACACGAACCTGGTCGGCTGGCAGAGTTCCGGGATCTCACCCGGTCAGCGCGGTACGGCGATCATCGCGGGCCACCTGGACACGAAGACCTCCGCGGCGGTCTTCGCGCGCCTCTCCGAGCTCTCGCCCGGCGACAGCTTCGAGGTGGACCGGGCCGACGGCACCACGGCCGTGTTCCTGATCGACTCGGTGGAGAACTTCGACAAGGACGACTTCCCCGACCAGCGCGTCTACGAGGACACCCCCGATGCCCTGGTCCGGCTCATCACCTGCGCCGGCGCCTACAACCGCACGGCGCACGACTACACGGAGAACCTCGTCGTCTTCGCGCACCTGGACGCCGCCGCCTGACGGGGGGACAGCAGCTCCGCGGCGGGGGGGGGAGGAGGGGGGGCCA
>NZ_JBHWFF010000016.1:48959-109232 GCF_042733785.1 Streptomyces sp. NPDC059695
CGCGCCGAGCCCCCCCCGCCGCCGCCCCCCCCCCCCGGGCCCCCCGCGCCCGGCGGGGGGGGCCTGCGGGGGCCCCCCCGTCAGGGGAGCATCCGGGGCGGGTCCCGGACCGGCGTCCGCGGATCGCCCGGGAAGGGTCCGGCCGGCGCCTGCGGACGTACGATGAGGTGCGCCCCTCACCGGTCCCCCACGAGCCCCTTCGAGGGCACCATGACAGACCCCGCAGGCTTTCTCCGCATACCGCGGCGACCCGCACCGTCCAGACCACCCGGCGAGCGCGTCGGAGACTGGGCCGAGGTGCACACGGGCCAGCCGCTGCTCCCGGTGGTCTCCGACCAGGCGCGACGCTGCATGGACTGCGGTGTGCCCTTCTGCCACGGGGGTTGCCCGCTCGGCAACCTGATCCCGGAATGGAACGTGTACGCCGCCCACGGCGACTGGGCCGCGGCCGCCGAACGCCTGCACGCCACGAACAACTTCCCGGACTTCACCGGCCGGCTGTGCCCCGCGCCCTGCGAAGACTCCTGCGTCCTCGCGTTGACGGGCGACCCCGTGACGATCAAGAACATCGAGCAGGCCATCGCCGACCAGGCCTGGGCTCGTGGCTATGTGCGCCCCCTGCCACCGGCCCGGCCCTCCGGCCACTCGGTCGCGGTCGTGGGATCCGGCCCGGCGGGACTCGCCGCCGCCCAGCAGCTGACCCGCGCCGGGCACGCCGTCACGGTCTACGAGAGGGCCGACCGTGTCGGCGGGCTCCTCCGCTACGGCATCCCCGACTTCAAGATGTCCAAGGACCGGCTGGACTCCCGGATCGCGCAGATGGAGCAGGAGGGCACGCGGTTCCGCCCCGGCGCCGATGTGGGCGGCTCCGTGGAGGCGGCCCGGATCAGGGCGGAGTCCGACGCCGTGGTGGTCGCCACCGGCGCGACCGTACCGAGGGAAATGCGCTGCCAGGGGCGCCGGTTGGACGGGATCCGGCACGCCATGGAGTACCTGACCGCCGCCAACCGCTCCACGCCGTCCGATCCGGTGCCTCCGTCGCTCTCCGCGCAGGGCAAGGACGTCGTCGTCATCGGCGGAGGCGATACGGGATCCGACTGCCTCGGGACCGCGCTGCGCCAGGGCGCGAGGTCCGTCGTCCAGGTGGACGTCCACCCCCGGCCGGATCACGACCGCACGGCCGACGAACCGTGGCCGCTCGTGCATCCGAGGATCTTCCGGACGTCCCATGCCCACGAGGAGGCTCGGGCCCGCGACGGCGGCGATCCCCGGGCCTTCGCCTCCGTCACGGCCCGCTTCGACGGCGACCCGTCGGGGCGCGTCCGGGCCCTGGTGCTCAGCGAGGTGGAACCCGGCGGCCGGAACCCCCTGCCCGGCACCACCCGCGAGCTTCCCGCCCAGCTCGTCCTGCTCGCGCTCGGATTCCGGGGCCCGCGTCAGGACCCGGGGCTGGTCGGCCCCCTCGGTCTCTCGGTCGGCGCCGAGGGGACCTTCGCCCGTACTCCGGACTTCGTGGCACTTCCGCCGTCCTCGACGTCACGGCCGACGGAGGCGGCGCCCACCGGCGTCTTCGTCGCGGGTGACGCCGGGCGCGGCCCCTCCCTCGTGGTGTGGGCCATAGCGGCGGGCCGGGCGGCCGCCGCCGCGACGGACCGCTACCTCCGCGGAGCCACCGAACTCCCCGCACCGATCAGGTCCACGGATCGCCCGCTCGTGTAGTGCGGGCTCCGGACACGGCGAGGGCGGGGACCGTCGACGACGCGTCGGCGGTCCCCGCCCAGGGGCCGCTGCCCGGGGCTGCTCACCACTTCTGGTGGCAGTCCCAGTGGCCCTTCACCCAGTGCTGCTCCCAGTGGCCCGGGACATAGACCCACCGGGAGGAGTGGCCGTCGTCCCAGTAGCCCTGATGCCACTTCCCGTGCTGGTCGTCATGGCCCCGGTGCCAGCTCTTGTGCGGGACCTGCTTCATCTCCCAGTGGCCCTTGACCCACTGCCTCTCCCAGTGGCCCTGCTTCCACTCGCACCGGTCGTGGTGGTCGCGGTGGTCACCCGTGACGGCAGTCGCGGCGACCGACGGCGCGGCAGGAGCCGCTGCCGCCGCGCCGGACATGCCGAGCGCGGCGCCGCCGGCCAGCAGACCGGACGCCGCCGCACCCGCCACCAGGCGGCGGACTCGTACGAACGTGATCATGGAACACACCTCCTTCGCTCGGATGGACGTGAACGCGCACGGCCGAGAAATCATCGGGCGGCCTGGGGATCCCGTCTCCTGCGACGGTCACCCGCCGGTCGCCTTCCGCTGTGCGTCGTAGGGGGTTCGCAGCCACGGGCGCCCCGGATGAACCGGATCAGGGAAAATTCGCCGTCCCCGCGCCCGGCCCCTTCGTGCCCGTGGCGGTCATCCGTTCGCGGTGCGGCTCCGAACACTCGGAAAGGACCCATCGAGCACGAGCCGTCCAGGGGGCGGTCATGACCACAACCACCGTGTCGGCATCCGCCGTGACACGTCACAGCATCGCGTTGCCCTTCGACCGGGAGGCTCCGGCCACCGCCCGCCACGCCGCCGCACGCTGGTTCGAGGACATCCAGGGCCGGACGGAGCGGACGGCGGACGCCGTACTGATCGTCTCGGAGCTCGTCACGAACGCCGTGCGTCACACCAGGGGGCCCTGCGTGCTCACGGTGACCGTCCACCGGACGCTCGTGGACATCGCCGTCGCGGACCGGAGCGAAGAGCTGCCCCAGACGGCGTGGGAGGCCCCGCTCGACGAGCGCGGCGGCCTGGGATTCCCCTTGATCCGGGGACTGGGCGGCCGGATCACGGTGGTTCCCGCCCTCGGGGGCAAGACCGTGCACGTCGTGTTCGATCTCGATACCGGCGTGAGCCCCGACCCCGACGGGCGGCGGACGGCCCCGGCCGCGGGGACCCGCCCCCCGTCCCCCGTCGGCCGGATCCTCACCCGATTGCCACCGCGGCCCGACACGGGCACGGGATGACGGGCAGAGTCGGGCAGGGGAAGACCCAGGGCACCAGGTCCACGCCTCAGGCTCGGCGAACGACTGACGCAGAGGACGGTGAGCAGCGCTTGCCGCAGGGACGTGCGAACGAGACGGCGGTGGACGAACTGCTGATCCGTTCGGCCCAGGGGGATCACGAGGCCTTCACCGGTGTGTACGACGCGCTCGCCGACGCGGTGATGGGTCTGTCCTTCCGGATCCTCCGGAACGCCGCGCAGGCGGAGGAGGTGACCCAGGATGTCATGATCGAGATCTGGCGGACGGCGGACCGCTTCGAGCCGGCCAGGGGAACCGCGCGGGCCTGGGTCCTCACCATCGCCCACCGCCGGGCCGTGGACCGGGTGCGTACGGCCCAGGCGAGCGCCGACCGGGAGCGGCGGGCGGCGATGCTGTCCGTGCGGCGCCCCTTCGACGAGGTCGCCGAAGCCGTGGAGGGCCGGGACGAGCGCAGGAGGGTCTATCGCTGTCTGGCCCGGCTCGGCCGGGTCCATCGGGTGCCTCTCGTGCTCGCCTACTACGAGGGTCTGACCTACCTCGAGGTGGCCCAGTCCCTGTCCACCCCGCCGGGTACGGTGAAGTCGAGGATGCGCACGGCCCTGCGAAAGCTCCGTGCCTGTCTGGAGGGCGGATCATGACGTCTGCCGAGAACCCGCACGACGCCGTGGGCGCGTACGTCCTGCACGCCCTCCCTCCCGACGAGGAGGCGGCGTTCGAGGACCACCTCGCGGGCTGCGCCCCGTGCCGCCGCGAAGTCGACGAGCTCCGGCAGACGACGGCGCGGCTGGCCGGTGCCGTCCGTGTCACCGCGCCCCCGGAGCTGCGGCGGCGAACCCTCGACAGGATCCGGACGACCCGGCAGGAGCACACCCTCCGCCCCTCACCGCGGCGCGGCCGCGTGCGGAACATGGCCCTGGCCGCATCCCTCGCGGCGGCCGTCGCCCTCGGCGGCGTCGCCCTGTGGCAGCACCGCGAGGCCGAGGACGCCCGCGCCAGGGCCGTCCAGGCCGAGGAGCGGGCACGGGACAGCGGTTCGGCCGTCGCCGAGGTGATCACGGCACCGGATGCCTCCCTGCACACCGAGAGGCTGCCCGGCGGAGCGAGCGCGGCCGTGGTCGTCTCGCGGAGCCAGGACCGGGCGGTGTTCACCGCACGCCACCTGCCGGACCTCGGCGGCGCACGGGTGTACGAGCTCTGGTACGCGGCCGGGAGCGGCGACCTCCGTCCCGCCGGCCTGCTGCCCGGCACCGGGGACCGGGACACCCGGCTGCTCGAAGGGCCGCTCGACGACGCGGTCGCCGTCGGCATCACCGTCGAGCCGGCCGGCGGCTCCGCACAGCCCACCACCGAGCCCCTCGGCATCATCCCCATCCCGAGGTGACGCGCGGCCGGGGGCACGGGCCGCCGCCGAAACCGTTCCCCGGCGGTCGGCCCGCTCGCCCCCGTCTCGGCGGTCGGCCCGCTCGGACCTTCCTCGCGATCGGCCCGCTCGGACCTTCCGTGGGATCGGCCCGCTCGCCCCGCTCGGCGCCCGTGCGGACGCCGCATGACGGACAATCCTTGTGGGGGCGGGTACGAGCCCACCGACCGCAGGGGTCGCCATATGTCCGATGTGCCGGCAGCCGTCACACCCACGCGGGTCTTCCTCGTCGACGACCACGAGGTCGTCCGCCGGGGCCTCCGTGACCTGATCGACGACGAACCCGACCTGGACGTGGTCGGTGAAGCGGCGACGGCGGAGCAGGCCCTGGCCCGGGGGCCGGCGCTGCGCCCGGACGTCGCGGTGCTCGACGTGCGGCTGCCGGACGGCGACGGCATCTCCGTCTGCCGGGAACTCCGCTCCCGCATGCCGGAGCTGGCCTGCCTGATGCTGACCTCGTTCGACGACGAGGACGCCCTGCTCGACGCGATCATGGCGGGCGCGGCCGGGTACGTGCTCAAGCAGATCAAGGGGACCGACCTCGTCGCCGCGGTCCGTACCGTGGCCACCGGGCAGTCGATGCTGGATCCCGCCACCACCGCCCGTCTGATGCGGACCCTGCGGGATCCCGTGACGGTGAAGCCTCCTGAGGACGAGCGGCTCGCGGCGCTCTCCGAGCGGGAGCGGTCCGTGCTCGACCTCATCGGCGAGGGCCTCACCAACCGGCAGATCGCCAAACGTCTCTATCTGTCGGAGAAGACCGTCAAGAACCACATCTCGCGTCTGCTCGGAAAGCTCGGCGTGGAACGGCGCGTGCAGGCCGCCGTCATCGCCGCGCAGGCGCACGACCACGACTCCGAGGCGCCGTAGAGGGTCTCAGCCCCGCTCCTCCGGCAGCGGGATCCGCCACTCCAGTACCGTGCCTCCGCCCGGCTCCGCCCCGGCGTGGACCGACATGGTGCCGCCCAGCCGTTCGGCCCTTTCCCGGAGGTTCCTCAGTCCGCTGCGCGCGGCGTCCCGGGGGATGCCGGTGCCGTCGTCGCTCACCGTCACCGCCAGCACGCCGCCCTCGGCAGCGACCGACACCTCGGTCCTGCGGGCCCTCGCGTGCCGGGCCACGTTGGTGAGCGCTTCCCCGATGACCGCGATCACCGCGTCGGCCGCCTCGGGGGGTACGTCCGTGTCGAGGAGGCCCTCCATGCGCAGCGCCGGGGCGGATCCGAGTGCGGTCGAGGCCTCGTCCACCGCCTTGACCAACCGGTTCCTGAGCTTGGGGGTCTCGGAGGTGTCGTGTTCCCGGAGACCGAAGATGGTCGACCTGATGATCTTGATGGTGGCGTCGAGGTCGTCGATCGCACGGGTCAACCGGTCCGCGGCCTCCGGGTGCTCGACGAAGCGGCGTGCGCTCTGCAGCGTCATCCCGGTGGCGAACAGCCGCTGGATGGCGAGGTCGTGCAGGTCGCGGGCGATCCGGTCCCGGTCCTCCAGCAGGATCACCTGCTCGGCGTCCCGGCGGCGGTCGGCCAGTTCGAGCGCCAGGGCCGCCTGCCCCGCGAATCCGGGGAGGGCGGTGATCTCCGAGCCCGCGAACGGGGGCCGCCCGTGCCGCCGCGCGAGGATGAGCACCCCGCTCAGCCGCTCCTTGGTGCCGACCGTCACGGCCACCGCGGGACCGAGACCCGCCCACCGTTCGGGCTGCACCGTGATGCGCGGCTCGTTCTCGACGTCGACGACCGTGAGCAGGCCCTCGTGCGCGAGGGCTGCCTCCGCCAGGGTTCCCTCGCTGGTCGGCAGGACGACGCCCCGGTGGGCCTCGGCTCCCTCGCCGCGGGCGAGCGAACCGCGCAGTTCGCCGCCGGCGCCCACCAGGTAGAAGACCCCGAGGTCGGCGCCCGCGATGTCCACGGCCTGCTCCAGCATCCCGTCGAGGACCTCGGTCTCCTCCGCGCCCGACAGGAGGGCGCTGGTCATCTCGGAGCTCGCGGCGAGCCACCGCTGCCTGAGGCGGCCCTCCTCGTACAGGCGCGCGTTCTCGATGGCGATGCCGGCCGCGACGGCCAGGGTCGTCACGACGGCCTCGTCCTCGGTGTCGAAGCCGACCCCGCCGCGCTTCTCGGTCAGGTAGAGGTTGCCGAACACCTCGTCGCGGACCCGGACGGGCACGCCCAGGAAGGTGTGCATCGGCGGGTGGTGCGGCGGGAAGCCGTACGAGGCGGGATGCTCGGACAACTCGGCGAGCCGCAGGGGTTCGGGGTGGCGGATCAGCTCGCCGAGCAGCCCGTGCCCGGACGGCAGGTCCCCGATCTGCGCCCGTACGCCGTCGCCGATGCCGACGGGGAGGAACTCGGACAGTCTCTTGTCGTCGCCGATGACGCCCAGAGCCCCGTACTCGGCGTCCACGAGGGTCACGGCCGCTTCCACGATGCCTCGGAGCACCTGGGGCAGGTCGAGTTCCCTGCCCACGGACATGACGGCTTCGAGGAGCCCGTTGAGGCGGTCCCTCGTCCCCCGTACGTCGTCGATGCGCGCCTGGAGCTCGTCGAGAAGCTCGTCGAGGCGCAGCCGCGGCATCCTGGTGCCCGTCGGCCGTGCGCCCTCCCGCTCCATCGCCACCTCCGGCCACGTCCGGCCACGTCACGCGCACGGTCCGCGCACGACGGGCTCTCCTTCACGGTAGTCCCGATGTGCCGGACGCTCTTCCCGACGGGGTGCGTCCCGGCCGCGGTGTGATGGCGATCGGCGGTGCGCGTCAGGAGGTGCTCCCGTGCCCGCGCCCCTGCCGGAGCCCGTGCCCGAGTCCTTGCCCCGGTCCTCGCCTGGGGATGAGCTCCACGGGGCAGTGGGCGTGCTGGAGGAGGCCGAGCGTGGTCCGTCCGATGGTGGGGCCGAGGTATCCGGGCGACCGCCGGCCTCCGAGGACGACGAGGTCGGCGTGGTGCGTCGCGTCGACGAGGGCTCCGGGCACGCTGTGGCTCTTCCGGGCGTCCTCCCGCACCGTGAGCTCCGGGAACTCCTCCCGTACGCGGTCCGAGACCGAGGACAGCGCGCGGACGTGATCACCGGTGGTCTCCTCGCCACCGCCGGGCAGCACGGCCCGTGCGGCACCGGACGCCCCCGCGCCCCCGATGTGCAGCAGCCGCAGGGCGACCTTGCGCAGCACGGCCTCGCGGGCGGCCGCGCGGGCGCAGCCCAGGTCGGCCTCGTCCCGCACCGCTGCCAGGACGGCTCCCGCCTCGGCGGCCTCGGCGGCTCCCCGCACCACGACGACCGGAGTGGTCGCGGCGGCCACGACCTCGAGACCGACCGATCCGAGCAGCAGGGAGGAGAAGCCGCCGACGCCCCGGTGTCCGACGACGATCGTGCCGGTCAGGGCGGCGGCGCGGCGCAGGCTGTCGGGGGCCGTGCCCCCGGTGAGCTCCTGGATGACCGCCAGCTCCGGGTGGCGCGCGGTGACCGCCCGGGCGGTCCGTTCGAGCAGCTCCCGCCCGGCCCGCCGGCTCGCGGTGATCTCCGCCTGGGACAGGAAGGGTGCCGGTGGCTCCGTGTCGGCCGCATGGACGAGGCAGAGGACGCAGGCCCGCAGGGCCGCCTCCCTCGCCGCCCACATCGCCGCCGCCCGAGCGGACGACGAGCCGTCGACACCGACCACGACGCTGCCGGGGCCGGGACGGGCCGTGGTTCCGTCCATGGCTCCTCCTCCCGGGGGTCGGGGACCCTTCCCTCCACTCTGGCATCCGCTCCCGGACGTCCCGAGGGCCGCTGGGTCCAGGGAGGGGGCCGAAGGTCCCCCTCCCCGCCGGGCCGGAGGTGGTTCAGGGCCGGCGAGCCCGTCCGGACCCGGCCGTGGACCGACCAGGTCCCGACGGTGGACCGAAGCGGTCCCGGCGCGGGACCCGTTCGGCCCTCCTCGGTCCCGGGCGCGCGAGGGAGGGTGGGTGAGACGGGACGGCGCACCCTCCGAACCCTCGCCCTCGAACGGGAGGCTCGGCGATGAAGCACATGAAGGTCGGCGGTCTGATGACCGACGGGGTGGTCTCCGCCGTCCCCGCGACGTCGTTCCGGGAGGTGGCGAAGATGCTCGCCGAGCACGAGATCAGCGGGGTGCCCGTGGTCGACGAGGACGACCACGTCGTCGGAGTCGTGTCCGGGAGCGACCTCCTGGCCCGCCGTGAGCTCACCGCCCGGGATCTGATGACCTCGCCCGCCGTCACCGTGCACGCCGAGGAGACCGTGGCGGACGCGGCACGGCTGATGGTGCGTCGCGGGGTTGAGCGCCTTCCCGTGGTCGACGTGGAGGACCGGCTGGTCGGCATCGTGACCCGCCGCGACCTGCTGTCCGTCTATCTCCGCCCGGACGCGGAGATACGGCGCCGCATCCGTGAGGACGTCGTCACGGGGGCCGTGGACCTGCCCGGGGACGCCGTGGACGTGCACGTCCTCGACGGCGTCGTGACACTCGCCGGCCGCGTCCGGCGGCGCGGTCAGGCCCTGGCACTCGTCGAACTCGCCGAACGCGTGGACGGCGTCGTCGCCGTCGTGGACCGGCTGTCCTTCCCCGAGGACGACCGGCCCGCGTCCCCCGCCCGGACCCCGCACGACATCACCTGGTGACCCACCGCAGACAGGACGAACCGTGTCTCCCACCGCTCTGATCCGACCCCTCGTGACCTCGCTGGTCGAGGACGCCGTCACGGCTCCCTCGATGCACAACGCACAGCCCTGGAGGTTCGTCGCCAGGACGGAAGCCGGCGTCATCGAGCTGCACGGCGACCCGGAGCGCGGCATGCCGCGCGGCGACCCCGACCACCGTGCCCTCCACCTCGGCTGCGGCGCGGCCCTGCTCGGTCTGCGCGTCGCCGCCGTGCACCGGGACCTGCGTCCGGTGGTGCGTCTCCTGCCGTCCCCCGGTGACCCCTGGCACTTCGCCGACGTACGGCTCGACGGCCCCGCCGACGCCGACGCCGATCTGGGCGTGCTCCACTCCGCCCTGGCACGGCGGCACACCAGCCGCTTCCCCTTCACGGAGGAACGGATCCCCACCGAGGTGTTCGACGGCCTCCGGGCCGCGGCGCTGCTCGAAGGCTGCCGGCTGGTCGTGCCGGGAGAGTGGCACGCGGACACCGTGATGGGTCTCGTCCACGCCTCCGAGCTGTTCGAGTCGGCGGACGACGCCGTACGCGCGGAGATCGCCGCCTGGACGCGCACCGGTGCGGCCGGTGAAGGCCCCGACACCGAGGGGATCCCGTCGTACGCGCTGGGCCCGCGGCAGTACGACGTGACCTCGCCGGTCAGGGACTTCGACTCACCCCGGCGGGTGCCCGGCCGTGACGCGGCACGCTTCGAGAAGAGGCCGCAGATCGCCCTCCTCGGCACCACCGGGGACACCCCGGAGGAATGGCTGAGGGCCGGTCAGGCGATGCAGCGCGTCCTCCTGCGGGCCACCCTCGACGGCCTCGCCACCTCCCTCATGTCCCAGCCCCTGGAATGGCCCGAACTCCGTTTCGACGCACGTGATCCCAGCTCGGCGATCGGTTTCGTCCACATGGTGTTCCGCCTGGGCTACGGCCCGCAGGGGCGGTCCACGCCGCGTCGGCCCGCGTACGAGGTGCTCACCTTCGACTGACCTCCTCTCGTCCGCGGGACCGGGGCTCACCGGGGAGACGGGGGTCACCGGCGGAACCAGCGCTCCTGACCGGGTTCGACGGTGAACCGCCCGCCTCCGGGGCGCTCGATGGTGAGCGGGCCCTCGGGCGAGGCGGGAACCCGAATCGCGAACCGCCCGGGGAGCATCCGCAGCCGGACCCCCCGATGACGGCCGCAGCACAGGGTGAAGGTGAAACGCGGGATCTCCGCCAGGGCGACCGGTGCCACCCGCAGCCCTCCCGGCACCGTGTCCAGGCCGGTGATCCCGCGTTCGACGAGGTCGATCGTGCCGGCCATCGCGCCGAGGTGGATGCCCTCCCCGGTCGTACCGCCCTGGACGTCTGCCACGTCGGCGAGCAGGGCCTCCTCGCAGTACCGCCAGGCGTCGGCGCCCCGCTGCCGCGCCAGCACCCAGCCGTGCACGAGGCTGCTGAGCGTCGAGCCGTGGCTGGTGCGCCGCAGGTAGTACGAGACGGTCGCACGCCACGTCTCGTCGTCCAGCGCGTAGCCGAGCCGGCCGAAGAGGCCGTTCAGCTCCTCGGGCCGGAAGAGATAGCCGAGCATGAGGGTGTCGGCCTGTTTCGACGCCTGGTAGCGGTTGACCGTGTCGCCCTCGGCCTCCAGGATCCGGTCGAGTCTGCGGATGTCCCCGTACCGGGTCCGGTACGCCTCCCAGTCGAGCTCCGCCAGGTCTCCGTATCCCTCGAACTGGCTCACGACGCCCTGGTGGAACGGCACGTACAGGCGGCGGGAGACGTCCTCCCAGCGCGCGAGCTCCCCGTCGTCCAGGTTCAGCCGCTCCGAGAGCTCGGAGCGGCGGGCCCCGGGCAGTTCGCCGAGCACGTCGAGGCCGCGGGCGAGCACCCAGGCGGCGGTCGCGCTGGTGTAGGCGTTGTCGTCGATGCCCGGGGCCGCGGCATCGGGATAGGCGTCGTGGTACTCGTCCGGTCCCACGACCCCGCGGATCCGGTAGCGCCGCAGGGCCGGGTCGTAGACGGCGGCCCCGGCCCAGTGCCGGGCGACCTCCAGGAGGATCTCCGCCCCCTCGGAGTGGAGGAACCCGCGGTCCCCGGTCGCCTGCGCGTACCGCCAGACGTTGAACGCGACGGCGGAGCCCACATGGCGCTGGAGCCGCGAGTGGTCGGGCAGCCAGCGCCCCGAGCGCGGGTTGAGGTGCAGGGCCTGGGTCTCCTCCCGGCCCGAACTCGCGCTCTGCCACGGGTACATGGCTCCTTCGTGACCGGCTCGCCGAGCGGCCTCGCGCGCAGCCGGCAGTCGGCGGTACCGGTACATGAGCAGCGCCCGGGCCACCTCGGGGAAGTGGAGGTCGAGATACGGCAGGACGAAGAGCTCGTCCCAGAAGACGTGCCCCCGGTAGGCCTCGCCGTGCAGTCCGCGCGCGGGCACGCCCACGTCGAGATCGGCCGTGTGCGGGGAGAGCGTCTGCAGCAGGTGGAACACGTGCAGCCGCAGGATGCGGCCCGCCTCCCCGGGCACCTGCAGCTCGCCCTGCTCCCAGACGCGCCGCCAGGCCGCCGTGTGGGCGGAGAGCAGCCGGGGAAAGGCCGGGGCGCGGGTGATCAGGTCGGTGGCGGCCGCGAGCGGGTCGGCGGCGGGCCGGTCCAACGACGTGCGCAGCACCAGGGTCTTCACGACCGTCGCCGAGCGGCGGGGAACGACCGGCAGACGGTACGTCTGCACGGTGCCGAGGGAATCGGCCGTCTCCAACGCGGGCCGGGCGGGGCGGGTGACCGTGCGCACGGCCATGGCGATCCGGATGCCCGGGTCGACGGTACGGCAGGAGATCCAGGCGACGCCGCCGGAGTCGAATCCGGTCCGGTGGCCGCCGAGATGGCGCCCGTCGAGGTGCCGGTAGCGCTCGACTCCGCCGTTGGTGACGTTGCCGTCGAGGACGGACCGCACCTCGACGGCGCCCTTCCAGCCGTAGGCGCGGAACAGGGTGCGCTGGGCCGCCACACCGGGGTCTCCCATGTGCACGACGCGAACGTGGCTGACGCGCAGCCCCCGCCCGCGGGCGTCCTCGTAGAACAGGCGTCGTGCGAGGACTCCCGCACGCAGGTCGAGGTGCACCTCGTAGCGGCGCAGTTCCTCCGCCTCGGGAGTGAGCCAGTCGCCGGGGGGACCGTCGTCCGGGAGGCAGCGGTAGCGCAGCAGCGTCCAGTTCGGGAGGTTGACGAGGTCCTCGTTCTCGACCTGCTGCCCGGCGACGGTCGAGGTGAGCCGGTCGTAGCAGCCGGCCAGATAGGTGCCGGGGTAGTGCGTGGTTCCGGCCGTGCACTCGGGTGCGGAGCCCCGGGTGGCGAACCGGCCGTTGCCGAGGGTGCAGAGGGCTTCGACCAGCGGCTCGCGTTCCGGGTCGTACCGGTCGTACCTCCACGTCCAGCCCGCGCTCATCCGTGCTCACCCCGGACGCGCCGCACCAGTGCCGTCAGATCGGGGACGACCAGATCGGCGCCCCGCTCCCGCAGCGGGGCCGTGTTGCTCCGCAGCCCGGTGCGGTCGACACCGACGACCAGGCCGAAGCCGCCGCGACGCCCCGCCTCGACCCCGGCGAGGGCGTCCTCGGCCACGGCGGTCTCGTACGGGCGGCTTCCGAGCAGGGCCGCGGCCCGCAGGAAGAGGGCGGGGTCGGGCTTTCCTGCGAGGCCGAGCCGGGCGGCGTCCTCGCCGTCCACGATCACGGCGAGGAGATCCGCGAGTCCCGCCGCGCGGATCAGCGCCCGGGCGTGCCGGGAGGCCGACACGGCCGCGCACCGCACGCCCGCCGCGCGCAGGGCCGTGAGGGCCGGCCGGCTGTCGCCGAAGGCGGGGACGCCCGCGGTAGCGAGGAGGGCGGCGAAGACCTGCTCCTTGCGTGCGGCGACGGCCCAGACGGTGGCGCAGCCCGGCGCGTCCCGGGGCGTTCCCGTGGGCAGTCGGAGGCCCCGCGCGGTCAGGAAGGCCGCCGCCCCGTCGTAGCGGGGTCTTCCGTCGACGAACCTGCGGTACTCGGTGTCGGCGTCGAAGGGCGGCTGCTCCTCGCCCGCCACGGCGTCCAGACAGGCGTCCAGCGCCTTCTTCCAGGCCGCCGCGTGCAGACCGGCGGAGTCGAGGAGCACACCGTCCGTGTCGAGGACGAGGGCCCGGAGCGAACGGGTTCCCGGGGTGCGACGGTCCCCCGGAGCGGTCCGCTCCGGACGGACGTCGCCGCCGCCGCCGCTCACCGGCGTGCCCTATGCCTTGCCGAGCGTGACCTTGAGGGCGCCGGTGTCCGCCGCGCGTCCGAAGACGTCGTACGCCTCCTCCATCTGCCCCAGCTCGAACCGGTGGGTGATCAGGGACGAGGACGGGAGCCGGCCGGCAGCCGCCATGCGCAGCAGCAGCGGCGTGGACGAGGTGTCCACGAGACCGGTGGTGATGGTGACGTCCTTGATCCACAGGTCTTCGAGGTGCAGCACCGCGGGCTTGCCGTGGACGCCGATGTTGGCGACCGTGCCCCCGGGCCGGACCATCCGGGTGCACATCTCGAACGCCTCCGGAACGCCGACTGCTTCCATGACGACGTCGGCGCCGAGGCCCTCGGTGAGGTCGGCGACCAGCTGTTCCGGCTCCTCGGCGGCGTTGACCGTGGCGTCCGCGCCGAGGGCGCGTGCGGCGGCCAGCCGGGACTCGGCCAGGTCGACGGCGACGACCCGGCCGGGGCTGTAGAACCCGGCGGTGACGACGGCGGCGAGACCGATGGGGCCGGCGCCGACCACGACGACCGTGTCGCCGGGGCGCACGCCGCCGTTCAGGACGCCGACCTCGTAGGAGGTGGGGAAGATGTCGGCGAGCAGGACGGCGTCGGAACCGTCGATCGAGTCGGGCAGAGGGTGGACGGAGAGGTCGGCGAAGGGCACGCGGACGTACTCGGCCTGGGTGCCGTCGACGAGGTGGCCGAGGATCCAGCCTCCTCCGCCGCGGCACTGTCCGTAGCGGCCCTCGCGGCAGAACCGGCACCGGCCGCAGGCGGAGATGCAGGAGACCAGGACGCGGTCCCCGGGCCGTACCGAGCGGACGTCGCCGCCGGTCTCGACCACCGTGCCGACCGCTTCGTGTCCGAGGACCCGGCCGGGGGTCACCTCCGGCACGTCCCCCTTCAGGATGTGCAGGTCCGTGCCGCAGATGGTGACGGCGTCGACCCGCACGATCACGTCGGCCGGGTCCTCGATGCCCGGGTCGGGTACGTCCTGCCAGGCCGTCCGGCCCGGTCCCTGGAAGACGAGTGCCTTCATGGCGCCCACCCACTTCCTTCGCGCGTCTCTGCGTCCTCGTCCACCAGGCTCCGCCCGGTGCGGGGACGGCACATGGGCCGGTCGGACCCCCGATGCACCCGTACGGACTCTCCGGTCGGGCCCGGCCGGATGCGAGGGTGGAGACGGAGACACCTTCCGAAGGAGGGCCGGCCATGCCCGAGGCAGCCCCGAACCCCACGCCCCCGCGACCGGCGCTGCTCAGCTTCCTGGGCGGGGTGGGCACGGTCACGGGAAGCAAGTTCCTGGTCGAGAGCGACCATGCGCGGATCCTCCTCGACTGCGGTCTCTTCCAGGGTTTCGCGCCTCTGCGGCGGCGCAACCGGGAGCGGTTCGCCCGCGACGCCGGGGACGTCGACGCCGTGGTCGTCACCCACGCGCATCTGGACCACTGCGGCTATCTGCCGCGCCTGGTGCGGCAGGGATTCCGGGGGCCGATCCTCAGCAGCGCCCCCACCGCCCGGCTCGCCGGGATCGTGCTGCGCGACAGCGCCCGGCTCCAGGGCGAGGCCGCCCGGCACGCGAACGAGCACGGCTGGTCGAAGCACCGTCCGGCCGAGCCGCTGTACGACGACGCGGACGTCGAGAGGACGCTGTCGTTCTTCGACCCCGTCCCGGTCGGCGCCGACGTGGAGATCATGACCGGGACCACGCTCAGACTCCACCACGGCGGGCACATCCTCGGCTCGGCGTGGGCCCACCTCACGCTGGAGGACGGCCACACCCTCGCCGTCTCCGGCGATCTCGGACGGCCCGGACACCCGCTGCTGCTGCCGCCCGAGCCGTTCTCGGGCGCCGACGTCCTGCTCGTGGAGTCCACGTACGGCGACCGTCGTCACGAACAGGACTCCGGGAGGTCCGAGTTCGCCGCCGTGATCGCGCGGACCCTCGCCCGGGGTGGCACCGTCGTCGTCCCCGCCTTCGCGCTCGACCGCACCGAGGTCGTGCTGCACGAGCTGGGCCGGCTGCGCGAGTCCGGCGTCCTGCCCCGGTCGGTCCCCGTGTACGTGGACAGCCCCATGGCGCTGGCCGCGCTGGACGTCTACCGGGACGCCGTACGGGCGCGGTCCGCGGAGCTCCGGCCGGAGGTCCTCGCCCGGGGCGGGTCCGCGCTGAGTCCCGAACCGTTCCTCGCCGCCAGGACCGTGCAGGAGTCCATCGACATCAACAGCGCGCACGGCCCCGCCGTCATCGTCTCCTCGGCCGGGATGGCCACCGGCGGCCGCGTCCTGCACCACCTGAACCGACTGCTCCCGGATCCGCGCAACGCGGTCGTCATCGTCGGCTTCGCCGCCGCCGGGACCCGGGCGCGGGACCTGGTGGACGGGGTGCGGGCGCTGAAGATGTTCGGCGCGTACGTGCCGGTGCGCGCCGAGGTCGCCGACGTACCGCACTTCTCGGCGCACGCCGACGCCGGACAGATCGTCGACTGGCTGCGTGACGCCCCTCCCCCGCACACCACCTACCTCGTCCACGGCGAACCGGCGGCGTCCGCCGCCCTGCGCGACCGCATCGACCACGAACTCGGCTGGACGGCCGTCGTCCCCCGCTCGGGAGAAGCCGTCCTGGTCCGCTGAGGAGGGCGCCATGACCACCCGACCGTTCACCGTCGCCGACGTGATGACCAGGAAGGTCGTCGCCGTGCTGCCCGGCGCGGACTTCAAGGAGATCGTCGCCGCCATGGACCGGTGGAAGGTGACCGCCGTGCCCGTCGTCGAGGGCGGGGGCCGCGTGGTCGGAGTGGTCTCCGAGGCGGATCTGCTCCTCAAGGAGGAGTTCCACGACCACCGCCTCGGCCTCGTCGAGCAGATGCGGCACCTCGACGCGACCGCCAAGGCCGGCTCCCGCCGTGCCGGGGACCTGATGACCTCGCCCGCCGTCACGGTCGCCCCCGAGGCGTCGCTGCCCCGGGCCGCGCGCCTGATGGCCGCCCATCACGTCAAGCGGCTGCCGGTCGTCGACGCGAGCGGCGCGATCCAGGGGATCGTGAGCCGCGCCGACCTCCTCAAGGTCTTCCTCCGCCCGGACGCCGACCTCGCCGCCGAGGTGCGCCGGGACGTGGTCGAGCACCTGTTCCCGCTCTCCGACCGGAACGTCGAGGTCCGTGTCGACGCAGGTGTCGTGACGCTGTCCGGCGAGGTCCGCGACACCGCGCTCATCCCTCTCGCGGCGCGTCTGGCCCGGGCGGTCGAGGGCGTGGTGGACGTACGGTGCGACCTCACCGCCCGGGGCCGGCCGCGGCCGGGCCCGGGGTGACCGCCACGGCCGGCAGGGAGTCCCGGGGCCGGCCCGTTCGAGGGGCGCGGGGAGGGTCAGTCGTCGTCGCTCCCCGCGCCGCTGCCCCGGCGGGGACGCCCGGACCATACGGGTTCCACCTGTTCCCACTCCCGTTCCCAGGCCGCGAGCCGCCTGCCCTCGGCGCGCCGCCGGACGAGGAGCACCACGCCCGCACCCGTCACCCCGATGACGCCTCCCACCGCGAAACCTCCCGAGAGGGAGGTGAGGGCGCGGTCCGCGGCGCTGCCCGGCGGCCGCGCCGGGACGCCCGCGTCGTCCACCCAGATCGGCACGGCGCGCCCCTGGGGCGTCCGGGGCGGGACGTAGATGCTTCCGGACCGGCGGACGTGGACGGGCTGCTCCCACACCGCCGGCGCGACGGCCTGCGGCTTCATCCCGAACCGGGCGGCGGCCGGCGGTTCCCTGGCCGGACCGGTGGTGGTCGCCTGAACCCGGTGACGGTGGACGGCGAGTTCACGATCGGCCCTGGCACCGGCGTACCACAGCAGCCCGGCGGCCAGGACACCGCAGATCAGGGCGCTCACCAGCACGAAGACCAGGGCCGCGCGCCCGGAAGGCCCCTTCGGCTGCGCAGCGGCCCCGGCTCCTGGGGACTCCCGGCGGGACATGGGTGGCCTACGGTTCCACGGCACCGCGGAGGGGGGCGGTGCCGCGTCGCGTTCCGATGGGACGGGCCCGTGCCCGGATCCGTTCCGGCTCGCGGAAGTCGCCGCCCCTGCCCCGGCTCACCTCGTGCCCGCGCTGCCGGTTCACCCGGTGCCGGCTGTGCCCGCGCTCCACGTTGCCTCCGGTCATTGCTCTGCTCCTCGTGTACGGGGCGGCAGATGCCCTCTCGTTCCACTGTCCCGCCCCCGGGCCGGAAGCGCCCAGTGCCGAGCGGGGCACAGGCCCCGGGGCCGGTCGGTCCGTGGGCGGGCGGGACCGTTCGGCCCATGCCGGCCGCCGCGGTCGCCGTACGCGTCCGCGGGCGCCGGCACGCGGTCGTCAGGGGTGCCGGTGGGGTACCACGGCGACGGGGCACGCGGCGTGGTGCAGGACCCGGTGGGCCACCCTGCCGAGCTCCAGACCGACGAGCGCGTCCCGGCGGCGGGCCCCGACGACCACCAGGTCGGCGGCGGCGGAGCGCTCGGTCAGCACCTTGCCGGCCGGCCCCTCGACCGTGTGCCGGCGCAGGCGCACCCGCGGATGCTCCGACGCGGCGGCCTCAAGGGCCTTGTCGAGCGTTCCGGGCGGTCCTTCCCCGACGTGGTCGCCCCCGCCGCCGCCCGGCGCGCGGGAGGGCCGTCGCCAGGCGAGGACGACGTCGAGTTCCGCGTCCCGCACGGCTGCCTCGCGGAAGGCGAACCGCACGGCGGGCGAGTCCACGTCGTGCTCGCCGACTCCGAGCAGGACGCGCTCGTGGCGTGCCTCCAGGGACTGTCGGTCCCCCCTCACGACGACGACCGGGCAGTGGGCCCGGGCGGCCACGACGAGCCCGACGGACCCGAGCAGGAGTTCGGCGAACCCACCGCGTCCCCGGGACCCGACGACCACGGCCATGGCGCTCTCCCCTTCCCGGAGCAGGGCGGTGGAGGCGTCCTCGCCGAGGACGTCCGTGGTCACGGGGAGAGCGGGTGCGCGCAGGCGGACCCGGCCGGCGGCGGTGGCGACGACGCTCTCGGCGAAGATCTGGCCCGAGGGCCGGTCCGTGGCCGAGGTCGGCGCGACCCCCTCGTACCGCTCCCACAGCGAGGCGTGCACGATCCGCAGGGGGCGTCCGTGCCGTAGCGCCTCGTCGACGGCCCAGTCCACGGCCGTGAGGCTCGCGTCGGACCCGTCGACTCCTACCACCAGGGGCGATTCCACCGCGTCCACCACCTTCCAGGTCGTGACCCGACGTGGTGCCTGTATCGCGCGGTGCACGGCTCGAAGCCGCTTCTCCGGGTCCTTGGAGCGACCCCCTCACCTCCAGGAAAGCACCGCCGTCGGGTCCCTGCCAGGGCTGTCCGGTTCTCGAAGTGCCCCGTCCGACCCTTGTCGCCGGGGAGCCGTCCGCACCACCCTCGTAGTGTCCCGGGGCCGCGGTGACGCTCGCCGGTTCCGCGTCCGGGGCCAGGCTTCCCGCCTCTCACACCCCACGAGGGGGCACACGATCATGACACGGAACATACTGGTCGGCCTGGACGGCACGGAACAGGCGAAGACCGCCGCGGAGTGGGCCGCCGAGGAAGCGCTGCTGCGTGACGCCCGGCTGCGTCTGGTGCACGTCCAGGAACCGGTGCCGGAGGCCGTGGTGTCCTTCCTGGTGGGAAGGACCGAGGAGGCGTGGGCCGAGGAGATGCTCGCGCGCACCGCCGACGGGCTGCGCGGGCGCCACCCCGGACTCACGGTGACCACGGAGGTGCTGCCCACGGATCCCGTGCCGGCTCTCGTCGCCGCGGCCGAGGAGAGCGAGCTGCTGGTTCTCGGCTCACGGGCCCTCGGCAGCGTGGCCGGCTACCTGATCGGCTCAGTGGGCCTGTCGGTCGCCGGTGCCGTCGAGCGGCCCGTCGTACTGGTGCGGGCAGCCGGCGGAGCGCGCCCTCCTCAGGGGCCGGTCGTCGTCGGCACCGACGTCCGGCAGCCGGTGGACGCCGTCCTGGCCTTCGCCTTCGAGGAAGCGGCCCTGCGGCGCACCGGGCTGCACGCCCTGTACGCGCTGCAGCTCCCGCTCTCAGCGGGGTGGGGACCCGCCGTGGTCCCCGACATCCACCTTGCCGTGGCCCCGGAGATCAGGCGTTCGCTGGAGGACCTGCTGGATCCCTGGCGCGCGAAGTACCCCGACGTCGAGGCCACCGCCGGTGTGGCGGTCCGATCGGCCGGCCCCGAACTCGTCGGGGCCGCCGGGGACGCCTCGCTCGTGGTGGTGGGCCGGCGCACGCGTCGATCGGCGCGGGGCGCGCACATCGGCAGCGTGGCCCACGCGGTGCTGCACCACAGCCCGGTGCCCGTGGCCCTCGTGCCCCACACCTGAGTCCCCGATCGGGCGGTGCTCGGCGGGACGGCCCGTTCCGGACGGGGACGCGGTGCGCGCGGCCGGGGCTGTCAGCCGGATGCGATGAGGCGGTCGCGGCAGGCCACCGCGACGGCTTCGGCGATTCCCGGCATGTCCGGCCGCCAGGTGGGGTTGCAGTTCACCTCGCACACGCTGAAGGAACCGTCCGCCTCGAAGAGGAGGTCGACGCCGGCGACGCCGAGACCGATGGCCTGCGCCGCCGCGACGGCCAGCGCCTCCGCGGCCGGATGACGACCGGTGCGGACGGCGTGTGTCCCGCCCTGCGCCAGGTTGGAGACGAGGCGGCCGTCACCGGCCGTGCGCTCGGCCGCGGCCACGGCCCGGCCGTCGACCACGACGACGCGTAGGTCCCGGCCGTGGGAGTGGGCGACGTACCGCTGGAGGAGATAGGGATGACGGTCGTCCAGACTCCCGGCCACGGAACGCAGCGCCGTGCCGTCGGCGGCGAGGAAGACCCGTCGACCGCGGTGCCCGCGCACGGCCTTCACGACGCACGGCTCCGGCACACCGGCGTCGAGTACGTCCTCCAGGGGCGCGTCGGTGTGGGTACGGGTGTCGGGGACGGGGATGCCGGCCGCGGCGAGCTGCTGGAGGTGCCAGAACTTGTTCACGGCCGCCAGGACCGCCTCGGCGGGGTTGATCAACCGCGTGCCCATCGCCTCCAGATGCCGGAGCAGGGTGATCTCCCTGTCGGCCGACACGCGTGGCGTCGACAGACGGGCGTACGCCACGGCGGGTGCGGCGAGGCTCCGCCCGGTGGTGTCGGCCAGGGTGAGCCGTCCGCCTTCCACACCGAGGACCAGTCGACTGCCGTGGACGACCGTGGCCCGGTGTCCGAGCTCCGCCTCGAAGGCGGCGATGAGCGACGAGGTGACCGGGCCCGGTGTCCGGCCGCCCCCCGCGCGCGAGCCGAGCCCGGGACACAGCAGCAGCCACGCGTGTCCTTCGTCCACCGACGCCATGCCGGTCCCTCCGCCCACGGGCCTGTGCCGGTCCCGACCGATGATAGGGCGAGCAGGCGGAGCAGGGACACGTGACGGCTCCCCAACCGCCCTTTTCCGCAGCGTGGTTGGCATGGGCCCCGCACGCGTCCCGCCTAAGATCATCGGGACGGCGGACGGCGTACGAGACACGGAGAGGCGGCGGACATGGCGGACGAGCGCGTGTACCTGGTGACCGGGGGCGGAACGGGGATCGGGGCGGCGACCGCGCAGTCCCTGACCCGGGAGGGACACAGGGTGGCGGTGTCCGGACGGCGCCCGGAGCCGCTGCGGCTGGTCGCCGAGGAGACCGGCGCCCTGCCCGTGCCGTCGGACATCGGGGACCCGGCCGCGGTGACCGCGCTCGTCGAGACGGTGCTCGGCACGTACGGGCGGCTCGACGGTCTGGTGCTCAACGCCGGCATCGGGCGGGGCGGCGGGGTGGGAGAGGTGACCCAGGAGGACTGGGACGACGTCATGCGGACCAACCTGACCGGTCCGTTCCTGCTGCTGCGAGCCGCTCTGCCGCACCTGCTCGACGCCCGCGGCGCGGTGGTCGCGGTGGCCTCGGTGTCCGCCCTGCGCAACGGCGTCGGGAACGCCGCGTACGCCACCTCCAAGGCGGCGCTGCTGCAGCTGTGCCGCTCGCTCGCGGTCGACTACGGCAGCGCCGGGCTGCGCGCCAACACCGTGTGCCCCAGCTGGGTGCGCACCGACATGGCCGACCGCCGGATGAACCGGTTCGCCGAGGAGGCGGGCCTCGACGGGAACGGCCTGGAAGCGGCGTACGACGAGGTGACCCGGGTCCTGCCCGCCGGGCGGCCCGGTGAGCCGCACGAGGTCGCGGAGGCCATCTCCTGGCTCCTGTCGCCCGCCGCCTCCTTCGTGAACGGTGCGGTGCTCACCGTCGACGGCGGCGCGACCGCGCTCGACCCGGGCACCCTGGGCTTCGGGTTCCGGCTGGAGCCCCGCACCCCACGGGGGCTGGGATGACGTACCGGCACGCGTCCCCGCGGGCACCCGAGGACGCATGTGCCGGGCCGGTTCGTGCACGACTCTGGCGTACCCGACCGGCCCGGTGGCAAGGTGAACCGCACGCGGCCCTCCGCCCCGCTCCCCCGCGGTCGTGGCCGTCGGCCCCGCTCCGCGTCCCCCGTGGGAGCCCTGGCCGCGCCTGCCTCCCGGCTCCCCACGGGAGGCCACAGGCGTGCGCCCCGTGCGATGCCGTCCCAGGAACGGGGGACGGGCACCGCGCCTCGTCGGCCCGGTGCTCACGGTCGTCCCCCTGCCGTGGTGCGGGTGGTGTAACCGCGTGCGTGACGGCGACGTGATCGTCCGGAAACCGGGACTTCCTACCGTCTGAGGCGTGGGTGTCCGCCCACCTGGTTCGTCGAGGGGGAGGGGTGCCGGTGGCGTCGCCGGACTCAGGGGCCGAGGCCGTACGGACGGTCTGCTCGTACTGCGGAGTCGGCTGCGGGATCGTTCTCGACGTCTCCCGTGATCCCGCCACCGGCCTGCGCCGCGCCGTGAAGGCCTCCGGTGACAGGAGCCATCCGGCCAACGCCGGCCGCCTCTGCACCAAGGGCGCCACGAGCGCGGACATGCTGGCCGCGCCCGGGCGCGCCACGACCGCCCTGGTCCGCGCGGAGCGGGGCGGCGAGGCGGTCCGGTCGGACGTCGGCGCCGCCGTCACCGGGGTCGCCCGGCGGCTGCGCGCGATCCTGGACGAGCACGGACCCGACGCGCTGTCCTTCTACGTGTCCGGCCAGATGTCGCTGGAGGCGCAGTACCTGGCGAACAAGCTGGCCAAGGGCTTCGTCCGCACGAACCAGATCGAGTCGAACTCCAGGCTGTGCATGGCGTCCGCCGGGTCCGGCTACAAGCTGTCGCTGGGCGCGGACGGTCCCCCCGGCTCGTACCAGGACTTCGACCGGGCCGACGCGTTCTTCGTCATCGGCGCCAACATGGCCGACTGCCACCCGATCCTCTTCCTGCGGATGATGGACCGGGTGAGGTCGGCCGGGGCGAAGCTGATCGTCGTCGACCCCCGGCGCACCGCCACCGCCGCCAAGGCCGACCTGTTCCTGCAGATCAAGCCGGGTACGGACCTCGCCCTGCTCAACGGGCTGCTGCACCTGCTCGTGGAGGACGGGCACGTCGACGAGGCGTTCGTCGCCGAGTTCACCGAGGGGTGGGAGGCGATGCCCGCCTTCCTCGCCGACTACCCGCCGCCCCGGGTCGCCGAGATCACCGGCATCCCCGAGGCGGACCTCCGCACGGCCGCGCGGTGGATCGGCGAGGCAGGCGCGTGGATGAGCTGCTGGACCATGGGACTCAACCAGTCCACGCACGGCACCTGGAACACCAACGCGCTCGTCAACCTGCACCTGGCCACCGGCGCCCTCTGCCGCCCCGGCTCCGGGCCCTTCTCGCTGACGGGTCAGCCCAATGCCATGGGCGGACGGGAGATGGGCTACATGGGCCCCGGCCTTCCCGGACAGCGTTCGGTCCTCGTCGACGCCGACCGCGCGTTCGTCGAGGACCTGTGGCGAATACCGGAGGGATCCCTGCGGACCGAGGTCGGGCGCGGCACCGTCGAGATGTTCGAGCGGATGGCGGCCGGGGACATCAAGGCCTGCTGGATCATCTGCACCAATCCCGTCGCGTCCGTCGCCAACCGCAGGACCGTCATCACCGCGCTGGAGGCCGCGGAACTCGTCATCACCCAGGACGTGTTCGCCGAGACCGAGACCAACGCCTACGCGGACGTGGTCCTGCCCGCCACGCTGTGGGCGGAGTCCGACGGCGTCATGGTCAACTCCGAACGGAACCTCACCCTCGTCCAGGGCGTGGTCGACCCGCCCGGCCAGGCCCTGCCCGACTGGCGGCTCATCGCCGACGTCGCCTGCGAGATGGGCTTCGCCGAGGGCTTCACGTACGCCTCCGCGGAGGAGGTGTTCGAGGAACTGAAGCAGGCCTGGAACCCCGGCACCGGCTGGGACCTGCGCGGCGTCGGCTACGAGAGGCTGCGCGCCACCCCGGTGCAATGGCCCGCCCCCGACGCCGACGGCCCCGACCGCAACCCGGTCCGCTACGTGAACGACGGTGTCAGTCAGTCGCTCCTGGAACGCGCGGACGGCACCCGGCCCCGGCTCGCCTTCCCGACGCCGAGCGGCCGCGCCCGGTTCTTCGCCCGCCCTCATCTCCCGGCGGCCGAACTTCCCGACGACGACTATCCGTTCGTCCTCAACACGGGACGCCTCCCGCACCAGTGGCACACGATGACCAGGACGGGGAAGGTCGCCAGGCTCACGAAGCTCGACTCCGGCCCCTTCGTCGAGGTCCACCCCGAGGACGCGGCCGCGCTCGGCCTGGCCGAGGGCGACCGCGTGGAGATCGCCTCGCGCCGCGGGCGCGCGGTGCTGCCCGCCGTGGTGACCGACCGGGTCCGGCCCGGGAACTGCTTCGCCCCCTTCCACTGGAACGACCTGTTCGGCGAGTACCTCAGCATCAACGCCGTCACCCACGACGCCGTCGACCCGACCTCCTTCCAGCCGGAGTTCAAGGCGTGCGCGGTGACCCTCGCGAAGACGGCCGCTCCCCTACGCGTCGCGCCCCCGGAGCCGCAGTCGTCCGATGAGCAGCTGCCCGCCTCCCCGCCCCCTGCCGCGACCGGCGGGCCGCGCGGGGACGTCGTGACCGCGCTCGCCGGTCTCTTCGGCGTCGCCGACCTCGCCCCTCCGCCCTTCACCGAGCCGGAGCGCCGCTACCTCGCCGGTTTTCTGTCCGGGCTGGCCGGCGCTTCCGCCGACGGCCGGGTCCCCGTCCTGCCGGTGTCCGCGCCCTTCGCGCCGGAGCGTGGTCTGTGGGTCGACGGTGTCCTCGCCGGGATGTTCTCCCGGGATGCCGACGCACCGGATCCGTCCCCGGCCTCGTCCGTCGCGCCGACGGCGCCGCCCGGACCGGCCGGGAGCGGACCCCGGGCCGCCCCCGCGCGCCGCCTGCTGGTCGTCTGGGCCTCCCAGACCGGGACCGCCGAGGACTTCGCCGCCGCCCTGGCCGGCCGGCTGGCCGGGGCCGGGCATGCGCCGGCCCTCGTCCCCATGGAGAGCGTCGACCTGGTGGAGGTCGGCCTCGACACCGACCTGCTGGTCGTGACGAGTACGTTCGGGGACGGGGACGCCCCGGACAACGGGGCCGCGTTCTGGCAGAGCCTGGCCTCCCCCGACGCCCCGCGCCTGGACGGCGTCCGCTTCTCCGTCCTGGCCTTCGGCGACTCCGCCTACGACGACTTCTGCGGCCACGGACGGCGGGTCGACGAGCGCCTCGCCGAACTCGGCGCCACCCGCCTCCACCCCCGTACCGACTGCGAACCCGACCACGAGGAGAGCTCCGAGGCCTGGCTCACGGCTCTCCTCCCCCTGCTCTCCACCGCCACTGCCGAGTCCGGCTCCGGCTCCGGCTCCGGGTCCGGGTCCGGGTCCGGGTCCGGGTCCGGGTCCGGGTCCGGGTCCGGGTCCGGGTCCGGGTCCGGGGATGTGAAGAGCTCCGGGGAGGTGAAGGGCTCCGGCACGGCGCCGTCCGCGCCGTACACGAAGGCCTCGCCCTTCCCCACCCTCCTCATCGGCAACCGCCTGCTGAGCCTGCCGGGCTCCCAGAAGGAGGTGCGTCAGTTCGCCTTCGACACCCGCGGCGGCGAACTCGCGTACGAGGCGGGCGACGCCCTCGGCGTCTGGCCGGCCAACAGCACCGGCCTGGTCGCCGAGTGGCTGGCCCTGACGGGACTCCACCCGCACGAGCCGGTCGACGTCGGCGCCCCCGGCCCTCTTCCGCTGGCGGAGGCGCTGCGGACTCGGTTCGACATCACGCGCATCACGCCCGACCTGCTGAGGTTCGTGGCCGACCGCACAGGGAGCGTCGATCTGCGGCGGCTCCTCCGTCCCGGCAACAAGGACGAGCTGGCGAAATGGAGTTGGGGCATGCAGATGGCCGATGTGATCGGCGGCTTCCCGGTACGTGCTTCCGCCGACGAGTGGACCGGTGTCCTCAAACGGCTGCAGCCGCGCCTGTACTCGATCTCCTCCAGCCCCCTCGCCCACCCGAGCGAGGTCCGGCTCACCGTCTCCGTCGTCCGCTACAGGAACGACCGCGGCCGGGACCGCACCGGCGTCTGCTCGGCCTACCTCGCCGACCACGCCGACGACGGCCCCGTCCAGGTCTTCGTCCGGCGTTCCCCGCACTTCCGCCCACCGGCCGACGCCGCCGCACCCATGATCATGGTCGGCCCCGGCACGGGCGTGGCGCCCTTCGTCGGCTTCCTCGAGGACCGGCTGGCCCGCGGCCACACCGGGCGCAACTGGCTGTTCTTCGGGGAGCAGCGCGAGGCCACCGACTTCTACCACCGTGAGGACCTGGAGGCCCACGTGGCCTCCGGCCACCTCGACCGGCTCGACGTCGCCTTCTCCCGCGACCGGCGCAACAAGGTCTACGTCCAGGACCGGATGCGCGAGCACGGCTCCGCCGTCTGGTCGTGGCTCCGGGACGGCGCCCACTTCTACGTCTGCGGCGACGCCACCCGCATGGCCGAGGACGTCGACCGGACCCTGCGCGAACTCATCGCCCGCCACGGCGGGATGAGCGACGAGGAGGCGGCCGCCTACGTCAAGCAGATGGCGGCCGAGAAGCGGTACGTCCGCGACGTGTACTGAGGCCGGGGCGCACGGGCGCCCCGGCCGTCACCGCGGCGCCACCGCGTCCGTCACGCGAGGTCCAGCAGCTGCTCGTAGAAGCGGGCGGACCGGTTCAGGCGGCATCTACGGGCAGCTTCTCGACCTGACGTGACCGCGGAGCCTCCCTCGACAGCGACCTCGTCGTCGAGGGCCCCACGGTCCGGACGTCCTGACGCCGTCCCGCCCCCGGCCCCTTCCGCGGTCGCCCGGGTGATGCCGGCGCCGAGCGAGACGGCGACGACGAGGACGTTGTCGCCGTGCTCCAGGGAGGCCCTGGAGAGGGTCTGCACGCCGCTCGCCGCGATGGTGCCGAACAGCGTGATGCCCACGCCGCCCAGGACGGGCCGGGGAATCAGCGCGACGAGCGAGGCCCGCATCGGGCAGAGCCCGAGCAGGACGAGGATGCCGCCCGCCGCCGCGACGACGAAGCGGCTGCGGATCCCCTCGGGAACCGGGCGGCGGACCGGCGGTCGGATTCAGCTCGGACGGCCGAGCATCGCGAGACGGCTGGCGGTGCGGTCCAGGTCGCGGGTGAGGGTCTCGTCGGCGGAGAGGCCGGCCAGGGGGTCGGAGCCGACGAGGACCAGCCTGATGTCACGGTCGCAGGCGACGTCGACGAGGTTCGCGAACCGCTGCCGCCCGTCCGCGGAGGCCTCGGCCAGCGGCGGGACGCCGTCCAGGACCAGTGTGTCGAACCGTTCGGCGAGGGCGAGGTAGTCGGGCACGGCCGTCGCGGTCTCGCACAGCGCCTCGAAGGCGAGCCACACCAGGCCGCCGCGTACCGCGCGGGCCGGAAGTTCCCTGAGGTGGGCGGGGACGGTGGTGGCCTCAGCGGGTGCCGGGGCGGTGAGGCCCAGCGCCTCCAGGGCGGTGTCCCCCGGGGGCAGGCACAGGCCCGTCGCGAACCGGCGCCGGCCGTCCTGCGGCCGGGACGCCGCCGTGCGGCGGAAGTCCTCCGGGCCCGAGACGTCCAGGACGTCCATCCGCTGCTCTATGAGCTGGATGGTCGGCTCGAACAGGTGGTGGTACAGCGGGTCGGGCATCAGCCCGGCAGGGGGGTAGTTGGAGGTGGTGACCAGGGTGACGCGGCGGTCGAGCAGCGTACGGAAGAGGCGTGCGATCAGCATCGCGTCGCCGGCGTCGTGCGCGTGGAACTCGTCGAAGACCAGGATCCGGCTGTCTCCGACGAGCTCGTCGAGAGCACGGTCGACGGCGCTCTGCCCGTCGTGGCGGGCGCCCGGCCGGGTCACCCCGTCGTGCAGTCTCCGGAAGAAGTCGTGGAAGTGCAGACGGCGCTTGCGGTCCGTCGGCAGCCCTTCGTAGAAGGTGTCCACGAGCCAGGACTTGCCCCGGCCCACCGGGCCCCAGACGTACAGGTCGCGCGGTGGCCTGGGGAAGGTCCAGGCCGGCCGGGCGAGCTCGCCCGCCAGGACGGCCAGCCGTTCGACGGCGGCCTCCTGCGCCGGGGCGACCGAGAAGCCGCGCCGTGCGGCGGCCTCGTGGAAGTGACGGCGCATGGCCTGGGCGTGCTGGGGCACCGGTCTGTTCGTCCGATCGTAGGTGGGGTGGCGGGGTCGGGGCATCGGTGTACCGAGGCATGGGCCTGTGGCCCGGCGCGGGCCGGGGCGAGGGCCCGTCGGCCGAGGGGTCAGGCGGTTTCCGGGGCCGCGGACGTCGCTTCCAGGACGTCCACCGTCCCGCGGCCGCCGTCCACCCGGATCCTGTCCCCGGTCCGGATCCGGGTCGTCGCGTTGCCGCATCCGACCACCGCCGGGATGCCGAGCTCCCGCGCGACGATCGAGGCGTGCGAGAGGTTCGCGCCGACGTCCGTCACGATCGCCGAGATCCGCGTGAACAGCGGCGTCCACCCGATGTTCGTCACCGTGGTCACCAGGATCTCGCCCGGCCGGATGACCTCCCCCTCCTCCACGGTGGCGACGACCCGGGCGATCCCCTCCACCACCCCTCCGGACGCGGGCGAGCCCGCGACGGTGTCGGTGGCGGGTGTCGTGTCGTGCGCGTCGAACAGGTCGGCCCGCCGGTCCGGGTCGGCGGCCCAGGTCTGCGGGTCGAACGCGCCCCGGATCAGGGTCGGGTAGGTGGGAAGCGCGCGATAGCCCTCGTACGCGGCGCGGCGGGCCGGCACCGCGGCGAGCGGGGTCCGGTCGCCGTCGAGCACGCCGAGGATCTCCTCGCGGGACAGGAAGAACAGCTCCTCCCCCGCCCCGCTGACCTCACCGGCCCGCAGGACGAACGTCCGGAGCAGCCAGAAGACGCGGGCGACCTCGGTGCGCGCGGCCTCCCGCAGGCGCGCCGCCGCCGCCCAGGTGTCCACCGCCGCGCGCAGGCCCGCCACCCGCCGCGGGTGCGCGGCGGCCAGACGCTCCCAGGCCTCCGCGCGCGCCGTGGTCTGCCGCGCGAGCCGCAGGGCCGCGTCCTCCTCGACCGTGCCGAGCGCGGCGAGCTGCCGGTCGATCCACCCCGGGTCCTCGGCGGGCCGCGGGAGGGACACCTCGAACTCGTGCGGCCCGCGATGGCCGTACGAACGGGTGTAGGTGTCGCGGTCGGTCTCGCCGCGGGCGAGCCGCTCCAGGCCGAGCAGCGGTCCCATGCTGGCCAGCCGGCCCTCGTCGCCGAGGCCGGTGGTCATCAGGTCGGCGTCCGCCTCTCCCACCAGGGACTCCAGGGTGCCGCGTACCTTGACGAGGGAGTCACCGCCCTGACGGGTGGCGGCCTGGAGCATGTGGCAGCAGCGGCGGAAGTACGGTGCCACCTCCGACTCCCACAGGGCCGACAGGTCTCCGGCGGTCGCCGCGGCGGCGACACGGGCGCGGAGTTCCTCGCAGTGTGCGGGGGCCTCCTCCAGGAACGCCGGCAGCTGCTTCCCGTTCGCGCGGATGCGGCTCATCACCGCGAAGGCCTCGCCGATCGTCTCCCGCCAGACCCGCGGCCTGGACGCGGGCAGCAGCGGGATCGTCATGCCGTCGGGCAGGCGCCCGAAGACGAGCTCGTTGGCCCGGGCGAACTTGCGGCCCTGTCCGAACGCCGCGGCGAGGGTCGCCGTGACGCTGAGGTTCATGTAGAAGCGGCCGCCGATGTTCCCGTACATCGGGCGTCCTTCCAGGACGGCCCCCACCATGACGTCGCCCATGAACGCCTTGACGAACGACCAGGTCGCGGGCGTCATCACGTCCGGGACGGCCTCGCCGAGGTTGGCGCTCGTCCAGAGGGAGTCCGTGCCGGTGCTGTCGTTCCACACCTCGGGGCGGGGCGCGGCGACCGTGGTGACGGGCCGTGCCTGGAGGATGCGGAACGCGCCCGCCTCCCGGGCCCACTCGACGTCGCGCGGCTCGCCGTACAGCTCCTCGATCGCGAGTCCGAGCCGGGCGAGTTCGGCGGCCTCCGCGGGGGTGAGGACCGGGGCTTCGCGCAGGGCGGCGGGGACCGGCCGCTCCGCGGTGCCGTCGGCGGTCGGAACGGTCATCACCTCCTTCACGGCGATGCGTTCCTCCACGACGGTCGGCCCGGCCCGGTCGACGACCAGGGTGTCCGGGGTGACCAGTCCGCTGACGACGGCTTCGCCCAGCCCCCAGGCGGCGTTGACGACGAGCCGGTCGGCGCGGCCGCCGAGCGGGTCGACGGTGAACATCACTCCGGCCGCGTCCGCGGCGACCAGCTCCTGCACGACCACGGCGAGCGAGACGTCCTCGTGCGCGATGCCCGCCCTCGCGCGGTACGCGAGGGCGCGGTCGGTCCACAGCGATGCCCAGCACCGCCGCACGGCCGCCAGCAGGGCGCTCTCGCCGCTGATGTTCAGATACGTGTCCTGCTGGCCGGCGAAGGACAGGTCGGGCAGGTCCTCCGCCGTGGCCGACGACCGCACGGCGACCGTGCGCGCGCCGTCGCCGAGCTCCGCGTAGGCCTTCGAGAGGGCCCGCTCCAGGGCTGCGGGCAGCGGACCCTCCTCGAAGAGCGCCCGGATGCGGGCCCCTCGGGCGCCCGGGCCCGTGCCCTTCTCGTCATCCGGTCCGGACGGGGCGGCGAGCTCCGCGCGGATGCGGTCGGCCACGCCTGTCGCGGTGATGAACTCCTGGTACGCGGCGGTCGTCACATGGAAACCGCCCGGTACCGGCAGCCCGGCGCGCGCGAGCTCGGAGAGGGCCGCTCCCTTGCCGCCCGCCGTCTCCAGCGTCGCCTCGGCGGCGTCCAACGCCAGCACGAACTCCATGACCTGTTCCCCCAACTCGGTCTCCTGCAAAGGATCATGATCGCATCCGGACCCGTCCACGAACAGCTCCTCCCTCCGCCCGTCCCGCTACTGCCGCGAGCCGATGACGTCCGCCGGGCGGCCCGCCAGCGCGAGGCGGCCGGGGAGCAGCGTCGCGAGGAAGGCGAGCGCGGCGGCGAAGGCGACGACGCCCAGGTAGGTCCAGGGGTCCATCGACGGTGCGGCCGAGCCCGTCATGCCGAGGCTGAAGGCGGTGAGGACCGCGTACGCGATGCCGGTGCCCAGTGCGGTGGCGATCAGTGTCACCAGGGCGGCTTCGATCCGGAGCATGCGCCTCACCTGGCGGCGCGTCGTGCCGACGAGCCGCAGGAGGGCGAACTCCCGCGCGCGGTCGGCGACCGAGACGGCCAGGGTGTTGACCGCCGCGATGGCGGTGAAGGCGATGATCAGGCCCATCGCCACGTAGTTCACCTCGGCGTTGGACTGCTGCACCTCGGCCCGCAGGTCCTCGACCTCGTCGCGGTCCAGGACGGCCACGCCCGGCAGGGCGCCGAGCGCCTTCTGCAATGCGGCCCGGCCGGGACGGTCGTTCGCCTCCGTCTTCACCAGCAGGCTGGAGGCCAGCGGATTGTCGACGTGCCGGGACACCAGCTCGTGGGACATCGTCAGATCGCCGAAGCCCAGGCCGCGTTCGTAGACGGCCGCGACGGTGAGTTCGGTCTCCGTGCCGTCGCCGAGGGTCAGCTTCAGGGTGTCGCCCGGCTTCTTCCCGAGGTCGTCGGCGGCGAGCTCGCTCATCGCGACGCTTCGGGCCCCGAAGCCGTCCAGGCTGCCGGCGGTGACGCCCGGGTCCCAGGTGCGGGTCAGACCGTCCGTGGAGACGCCCTGGGTCGCGTACTTCACCAGGCCGACGCGTACGGACGTGCGGACGACCTCGGTCACCGCCGACACGCCGGGGAGCCGGCGGAGGGTGTCGGCGGCCCGGGCGGGCACGCCCGGACCGGCCGAGGCCACGACCCAGTCCGCCTTGCTGCCCGTCCGGGCCTGCGCGGTGGCCGCCGCGCCCATGGTGGTCTGGACGAAGAGGACCGTGCAGGCCATGCCGATCAGCAGGGTCAGCGGGGTGATCGCCGCGGCCAGGCGTCCGGTGTTGGCGCGGGCGTTGGCGGCGGCCAGGTGACCGGCCACCCGGGAGGTCCGGAGCGGGGCGCCGAGGACGGCCAGGGCGGCGCGGGCGATCAGCGGGCCCAGCAGCGAGACGGCCACCGCCAGCACGACGACCGACAGGAAGGTGACGGGCGTCGCCGCGGGCTCGCTGCGCAGGGTGGACAGAACGGCCAGCAGGACCGTCCCGGCGACCAGGGCCGCCACTCCGGCCGCGATCCGGCCCGCGGAAGCGGGGCGGTGCTCCATGGCCGCCTCGGAGAGCGCTTCGGCGGGGCGGATGCGGGAGGTGCGGCGGGCCGAGACGCGCGCGGCCGACCAGGCGCCGAGGAGGGCGGCTCCGAGGGCGGCGAAGACCGGGAAGACGCTGTACGTGAGGTCCAGGGTCTCCGGGATCGCCTTCAGGACGACGAATCGGCCGTGCAGCCAGGAGGCGAGCGGCAGGCCCGCGAGCGAGCCGAGCACACCGGCCAGGAGTCCGACGATCAGTGCCTCGCGTCCGATGAGGCGCCGGACCTGGCGGGGGGTCGCGGCGACGGCGCGCAGCAGGGCCAGCTCACGGTGACGCTGCTGGATGGTGAGGGCGAAGGTGCCCACGACGACGAGGATCGCGACGAGCAGCGAGGTGCCGCCGATGGCTCCTCCCATGGAGACGAGTTTGATCCGGGCGTTGGCGGCGTCCAGGAACTCGACCGGGCCGCGGTCGCCGCCGGTCACCACCCGGGCGCGCGAGCCTTCGAGGGCCCG
The DNA here is from genome assembly GCF_042733785.1 of Streptomyces sp. NPDC059695. Lineage (NCBI taxonomy): Bacteria > Bacillati > Actinomycetota > Actinomycetes > Kitasatosporales > Streptomycetaceae > Streptomyces > Streptomyces sp. NPDC059695. The sequence continues at coordinate 81,510 of NZ_JBHWFF010000016.1, forward strand.
CCCGACCCGCGCGGCGAGCTCGGCGGTGGCCACTCCGGGCTCCGGCAGCACGCCGACCGTGGAGACCTCGCCCTCGTGCCCGTACAGCCGCTCGGCCTCCGCGTCCGAGAAGAACAGCGAGGTCTGCTGCCGCAGATCACCGCCGGACGGTGCCGCGACGCCGGTCACGCGGTAGGTCCGCGGGGCCTGCGTCGACTGGACGGTGAGCCGGTCGCCGGGGGCCAGGCCGGTGCGTCCGGCGAGCTCCCGGTCGATGACGACCTCGTCGGGGCGGGCCGGGGCGGCGCCCCGGATCAGGGTGAAGGGGGTGAGGGGGGCCGAGGTCCAGGAGTGGCCGTACGAGGGCTTGGCGTCGACGCCGGGGACGATCCGGCCCTCGGGCGAGACCGCGGAGGCGGGGAAGGTGATCTCCGGCAGCGCGGCCCGGACGCCGGGCACCGCGGCCAGCGTGGTCACGGTGCGGGCGGGCAGCCGGACGCGCTCGCCGAGCGGTTTGGCCTTCTCCTTCGTCTTGGTCTTGTCCCCCTTGTGCTCGACGGTGACCTCGTGCACGTTCTGGTCGGCGGCGACGACCACCGGGGTCCCGGCGTGGCGCTCGGTGCCGATCGTCCCGCGCAGCCCGGTCTCCAGGAGGACTCCGCAGGCCGTGACAAGGGCCGCCGCGCAGAAGAGCGCGAGGAAGGCGCCCGTGAATCCGCCCTTGCGGGCGCTCAGGGTCTGGAGGGCGTACCGCAGCATCAGGCCCACGCTCCCAGGTGCGTCATGCGCTCGGCGACGCGGTCGGCGGTGGGGGCCTGCATGTGGTCGACGATCCGCCCGTCGGCGAGGAAGAGGACGGTGTCGGCGTACGAGGCGGCGACGGGGTCGTGGGTGACCATGACCACGGTCTGGCCGGTGTCGTCCACGCAGGACCTGAGCAGCGCGAGGATCTCCTTGGCGGTCATCGTGTCGAGAGCGCCGGTGGGTTCGTCGCCGAACACGACGTCGGGGCGGGTGATCAGGGCCCGGGCGATCGCGACGCGCTGCTGCTGGCCCCCGGAGAGCTCGGCGGGGCGGTGGGAGGCCCGTCCGGCCAGGCCCACGCGGGTGAGGATCTCGTCGAGCCAGGCGGGATCGAGTCGCTCGCCGGCGAGGCGGAGGGGCAGCTCGACGTTCTGCCGTACGGACAGGGACGGGATGAGGTTGAAGGCCTGGAAGACGAAGCCGACGCGCTTGCGCCGCAGTTCGGTCAGCCGGGTCTCGTCGAGTCCGCCCAGCTCGGTGTCGCCTATGAAGGCGGAGCCGCCGGATGGTCTGTCGAGGCCGGCGGCGCAGTGCAGGAAGGTCGACTTGCCGGAGCCGGACGGGCCCATCACGGCGGTGAACGAACCGCGTTCGATGCCGATCGAGACGCCGTCCAGTGCGCGGACGGCGCGGCCCGCCGTCCCGTACTCCTTCACGACGCCGTCCAGACGCAGTGCGAGGCCTGTGGTGCGCGGTGCGGTGCTCATGGGTGACTGATCCTTTCCGTGGGGGTGGGTGAGGGCGGTGCGGCGGGTGTCGTCCGCCGTCCGCCGTCGGGGGTCAGGCCGAGGCCGGTCAGTTCGCCCGCGGTCCACGCCAGTTCGGCGGCGACCGCCCCGGCGAGGGAGTCCTCGCAGGTCGGCCGGTGGTGCGCGGGCAGCGCGGACCAGGTGGCGGTCTCGACCTCGACGTGGTCGGTGAGGGCGCGGTCTCCCGCGAACAGGGCGCGCAAGGTGTCCGTCAGCACGGTCCGGGTGGAGGACAGGGGCGGAGCGGGCTCGTCGTGCAGCGGTACGTGGTGGTGGATCCGCCACGGTGTCCGGCCGGGCAGGGCGCCGGCGAGCGCCGTGGCCAGGTCGTCGGAGCCGAGCGACGGGGGGCGGTCGCCGGGGGCGCCGCCGCCGGGGGAAGCGGCCTCCGTGGTCTGGTGCAGGAACCGCGGCTCCGCGAAGCCGGCCAGCGCCTCCCGGACCCGCGGATCCGTCGGGTCCTCGGCCTGCAGGGCGTTGGACGCCTGGACCTTCACCACCGGGAGCCCGGACCGTCGCAGCCGGGCGACGGCGCTTCCCGGGTCCTCGTGGGCGACGGCGAGGTGGCAGGCGTCCAGGCAGAGGCCGATCCAGTCGTGGTCGACGTCCTTGAGCAGCTCCAGGGCCTGCCCGGTGGTCGCGGCGACGCAGCCCGGCTCGGGCTCGACCGCGACGCGGACGGTCCGGCCGGTCTCCGCCGCGATCCGCCGCAGTCCCGCCGCGAGCGCGTCCAGCTGCCGCATCGCCGCAGCCATCCGGGTCCGTGACCAGGCGGTACGCCAGGCCAGCGGGAGCGTCGACACCGAGCCGCGCTCGGCGTCGTCCGGCAGCAGCCGGGCCAGGATCCGGGCGAGGTCGAGGGTGTGGGCGAGACGGGCCGGTTCGGACCAGTCCGGGTAGTACACCGCCCGCCTGACCACGGGGGCGTGGAAGGTCCGGTGGCGCGAGCCGTCGAGGGTCACCGTCTCCAGGCCTCGGGCGGTGAGCTCCCGGCGAAGCCGCGCGACCGCGCCCGGGTCGGCCGCGAGGGCCGCCGCCGTGTCCGCCGGCAGCCGCAGACCCAGGCCGACGACGGGCACGGAGGCGGCCCGGCGGACCGGCTCGGCGTGCGCGGCGAGCCCGCCGACGATCTCGTCCAGGCTGCCGGCCTCCCGTACGTCGGTGAGGTGGCCGAGATGGACGGCGGTGCCGTCACGGTGCCGGAACCGCATCAGGGGGTTCCGGGGGTGGGGTGTGTTACCGGGCGTGTTCGCGGGTGTGTTCCCGGGCGGGGCGCGCGGGTGGTGTGCGGCATCGAGGGCTCCAGAAGGGTCGGGACGAGTGGAACCCCCGGAGCTCTGAAGCTCGCGGAACCGTCGGAGCTCGCGAGGTCGCCGGAGCTGTCGGAGCTGCCGGGGCGCGCGGGGGTCTCTCGTCTGCGACGACGTTAGGGAACGGCCTTATCGACCGGTTATCGGTCCGTGCAACGGGGTGGCTATCGGCTCGATATCCGCGACGGCCGGGCCCTCACGGTCCGCTGCCGGGCCGTACACCGCCCGGTCATGCGCTGTCCTCGCCGCCCACCAGGGCCAGCGCGTCGGCCGCCTTCTCCTCCCACGGCGGGGAGCCGATCGCGCGGAACACGGCCAGTGCGGCGACCAGTTGCACGCGGCTCTCCTCCGGACGGGCGTACGCGTGATGCAGCCGGCCGAGGCCGAGGCGGATCTGGCCTTCGAGCAGCGTGGTCTGCCGGCGCCTGGCGAAGTCCAGCGCCTCCAGGTACGTCCGCTCGGCGGCCTCGCCCGCCCCGGCCGCGAGCCGGGTCTCCGCGAGCCCCATCAACGCGTACGCGAGACCGATCAGGTCGGCCTTCTCCTCGACGAGCCGGACGACCGTGCCGTACGCCTCCTCGGCTTCGTCGAGCCGCCCCAGGGCGAGATAGGTGCCGGCGAGTCTGTACGTCGCCAGGGCCATGCTGCGCCCGACGACGTCGAGGGTCCCGGCGACCTCGACGGCCTCGCGACTCAGGTCCAGTGCCTCCGACAGCCGTCCTCCGTCGAGGGCGTACTGGGCGAGGCTGTGCAGCGAGTAGATCGCGATGGAGTGGTCCCCCACCTGACGGCACAGTTCCAGCGCCTCGCGCAGCCGCCTCTCCCCCTGCTCGTACTCCCCCCGGATCCGGTCGATGAGGCCGAGGTCGTTCAGCACCAGCGCCCGGCCGTGCGGGTCTCCCGCCTGGGTGAAGAGGGCGAAGGCGGTCTCGTGGCTGGTGAGCGCCGCGGGTACGTCGCGCTGCCGCAGGCCGATCACTCCCAGCTGGGAGTGCATCGCGGCCTGTCCTCTGAGGTTGCCCGCGGTACGCGCCGCGGCGAGCGCGTGCTCGCTGCTCGTCCGCCAGTCGTCGAGGTAGTTGCGGGACTCGAAGAACACCCGCATCGACATGACGAGGTCCCAGGCCAGATCGTGCGCACCGCTGCGCACCGACTGCTCCACGACCGCGCCGAGGCAGAGCCGCTCCGCCTCGAACCACTCCATCGGATCCGGCAGCAGCTCCTCCACCAGAGCGGGGGCGATGTCCCTGCGCCGCACGTCGCCGCGCAGGTTGCCGCCGTCACCGCCGTGCTCGCGCCGGTAGGCGATCTCGGCGATGGTCAGGTAGGCCCTGAAGACCCGGTCGCAGGCGGCCGATCGGTCCGCCTCGGACTCCTCCGCGCGGGCGAGCTCCCCCGCGTACAGGCGCATCAGGTCGTGGAAGCGGTACCGCAGCCGCCCGGTGGCGTCGACTCCGGCGACCCCCAGGAACTGGGCGTCCACCAGGTGCTCGACGAGCCGCTCCGCCTCGATCTCGCCGGAGTCCAGGAGCGCGGCCGCGACCCACGTGGTGAAGTCCGGTACGGCGAGCAGCCCGAGCAGGCGGTAGAGGCGGGCCGCGTCCGGATCCAGGTAGCGGTAGCTGACCGCGAAACCGGCCCGGACCCGCAGCTCGCCCTGGCTGAGCTCGTCGAGGCGGCGGCGCTCGTCGCCGAGCCGGGCGACGAGGTGCCGTACGGTCCAGTGCGGTTTCGAGGCCAGCCGGGCCGCGGCGATGCGCAGGGCGAGCGGCAGCCGGTCGCACAGCTCGACCAGGCGGGCCGACTCGGCGGGCGCGCCGAGGATCCGGTCCTCGCCGACGATGCCGCCGAGCAGCTCCAGGGAGCGGTCCTCGGGCAGCAGGCCGAGGTGGATCCGTGCGGAGGGCGGCCAGGTCACGAGCTGTTCCAGCTGCTCGCGGCTGGTGACCAGGACGGTGCAGCCGCCACCGCCGGCCAGGAGCGGCCGTATCTGCTCCGGTGTCCGGACGTTGTCGAGCACGAGCAGCACCCGTCGGTCGGCGAGCACGCTGCGGTAGAGCGCGATCCGGTCCTCCAGGCCGTCGGGGACGTCCTCACTGGCCATTCCGAGGGAGCGCAGGAAGCGGCTCAGGATCTCCCCGGCGGCGGTCGGGGCGTGGTGCTCGTCGTATCCCCGCAGGTCGGCGAAGAGCCTGCCGTCCGGGTAGTGCTGGGTGGAGCGGTGCGCCCAGCGGACGGCGAGACCGGTCTTGCCCACGCCCGCGACGCCCGTGATCAACCCGACCGAGGGCGCGTTCCGGTCGTCGTCGGTGGCGTCCACCAGGGCGTCGAGGGAGGCGAGTTCCTTCTCGCGACCCGCGAATCCGGGTACGTCGGCGGGCAGTTCGGAGGGGACGGCGGGGCGGGAGGCGGACGGCGCGGCTGATACGGGTGAAGCGGGTGACACGGGTGATGCCGAGACTTCCGGTGCCACCGGGGGCGTCGCCGCGCCCGTGGCCACGCCTCCTTCCACGGCCCTCGCCGCGTATGCCCCCACGTGCGGGGCACCCGACGCCACATGCGCGGCCGGATGCGTCGCCCCGGCCGTCAATGCCGGGTCGTCCCGCAGGATGGCGTCGTGCAGGTCCTGGAGTTCCCGTCCCGGTTCCATGCCGAGTTCGTCGACGAACCGGCGCCGCCCCTCCCTGAAGGTCTCCAGCGCCTCGGCTCGGCGTCCGCACCGGTACTGTGCGAGGACGAGCTGGTGCCGGGCGCGCTCCCGCAGCGGGTGTTGCCGTACGGACGAGGCCAGTTCGGGCAGCAGCTCGCGATGGTGGCCGAGCTCCAGTCGTACCCCGGTGAGTGCCTCCTGCGCGTGGAGGCGGAGCTCCTCCCAGCGGGCGGCCTCGTCCTCCACGCGCCGCCCGGACACACCGGCCAGCGCGGCTCCCCGCCAGAGTGCGAGCGCCTCGGTGTAGCGGCGGGCGGCATCGGCGGGGCGCCGCTCACGGGTCGCGTGCTCCGCGTCGGCGACGAGCTCGGTGAAGACGGTGCTGTCGAGCCGGTGGTCCGCGGCCCGCAGCAGGTAGCCGGGATGCGCGGTGACGATGACCTCGTCCGCCGCGCCCTCGCTCCTGAAGGCCTTGCGCAGGGCCGCGACGACGATGGCGATCTGGGTGCGCGCGGTCGCCGGCGGCTGGTCGCCCCACACCTCGTGGACCAGCACGTCGAGCGGCACGATGCGCCCCGGGCTCAGCAGGAGGAGGGCCAGCACCGTCCGCTGCCGTGCCCCGCCGGGCGGCAGCGTCCGCCCCGCGACGCCGACCACGAGTGGGCCGAGAATTCCGAAGTCAAGCCGCTCCCCCACCGCATCCCCCATAGCCGACCGCGCCCTGCCAGCAAGATCACCTTACCCGTACGGGACCTCCGGACGCGGGGCCGGCGAGCGCGCTCGCGTCGAAGTCCCGCACACCGAAGGAGAGCTGACGTGCCACCAGGAGAAGCCCACGCGTCACCGAGAGGCCCGAGGAGGGGCCCGTCACATCGGCAGCGAGAACAGCCGTACCGCTTCCGAGACCGGACGGGCACCGTCATGCAGGGGCGTCGTCATGGTCCGCAGCGGCATGGGCACCAGGCGGCCTTCGGGCTGTTCGACGAGGACGTCCTCTTCGAGCAGGTGCCAGCCGAGGCGCTGGTACAGCGGCACGAGGGGAGGGCGGCAGAAGAGGAGGGCGTGCCGAGGTCCCATGCCGCGGGCGTGCGCCAGGGCGGCGGCGACGACGAGCCGGGCCAGGCCCCGCCCCTGCATGCCGGGCGCGACGGCCACTCCGCCGACGCCCATCACCTCGGTCCTGGTCGCGCCGATCGCGACGGGCAGTCGCAGCAGGCCGGCGTGTGCCACGAGGCGGCCCTCGTGCCTGATGCCGAAGTGCTCGTCCTTCGGCAGCCAGGTCAGCCCCGCCGAGGCGACACCGAAGGGGTCGTCGCTCTCGCCGAGTATCTCCTCCTGGTCCGTCTTCGTGTACGCGGGGAGCCGCACCACGGGGAGTGCCGCTGAGGATCGTCGGTCAGCCATGCCCCCATCATGATCGCCCGGGCGGGCACGGGCCAAGTCGATTCCGCCGACGGCGCCCCCGCCCGACTGCCCGTCCCCGCCGACGGGATGTTCCTTGGCCGAGCGCCGGCCCTGCCGGGGCATCGCCACCCGCTACGAGAAGACCGCGACGATCTGCCTGGCCGGACTCCACCTCGCCGGAATCGTTCTTCGGTATGCCAGGCCCATGACTCAGGAGCAGGAGCGCACCGCATCGTCCCAGGCACCAGGGCTGCGGTAGCGGTTCTTGTGCCCCGCGGCGAGTACGTGGCGCAGTTCGGCGAGGTGCTGGGTGTTCGTGGGAAGATCCAGCCGGTCGAGGAGGGCCAGTGCGTCAGCCGGCTCCAGGTCGCCGTAGACGTCGTGGAAGCTCGCCAGGAGGCCGCGGAAGACGGCCGAGTGCAGGTCAGGGAGCCGCATGGCGGTGCGGTACGTCGGCTCCTTCACCGTCCAGCGCACCGGTCCCGAACACTCCAGAACCCGACGGGCTCGGCGGAGCAGGGCTTCCGATCGCTCGGCCGCCACCCGGTCGATGTCGTTGCCGAGGACCTCGGCGAAGGCCGTCGCGGAAGTGGCGTGGTCCTCGAACCAGTCCACCCACAGCGAGTAGGTGACGGCCTCGGATTCCCGGTCCGCCTCCAGCCGCTGACGGTAGCCGTCCCACAGCACGTCGGCCGGCAGGGGACCCTCCGCGCTCTCGTTCGCGAACCGGATCTCGCACGTGACCCAGTACTCGTCGAGGAGGTCCAGCAGCCCGAAGGCCAACCGCACCTGGTCGGCTGCACGCAGGTCGTCGGCGAACACATCACCGGCCCAGGAGTGCGCCACTTGGTTGGCGGTGAGCAACGCCTCCGGATTCCTGTCGCTCACCCACCCGTCGCGCACCTGGCTGACGCCCTGATCAGCCAGCCAACGCCGCGCCGCCTCCTCGGCCTGCATCTCCACTCGGCAAGTATGGCAAGCCGCGCGAGACCCGAAGGGAACAGCCTAGGCGGGACGGCCGGAGGCCCCGTCGCCCTCGACGTTGGCCACCATCGTGCGCAGCACCTTGAGCGCGGCCACGTACTCCTCGTCGCTGATGCCCCGGTGGACCACGGCACGCACCTCGGTCACCAGGTCGCGGACTCGCGCCCTGGCGGCCTCCCCGGCCTCCGTGAGGTGCAGGCGCTGCCCGTCGTCGATGCGCAGCCATGCGCGGTGGAGCAGCTGGTCGATGACGCGGGCGATGTCGTGCGGCCCGTCGGCGAGGTGCGTCAGCTGCGCGACGGTCTCCTCGCGACTCGGCGGCGTGGGACCGGCGTTCACGCGGTTGAGCACCCAGTACTGCGGCTGCGTGACGTCGACCTTGGCCAGGGCGTCCCGCAGATGCCGGGTGACGGCCGCATGGGTCAGGCCGGTCCAGTAGCCGACCGGCTGCGTCGCCAGCATGTCATCGGTGGCCGCCGGGTCCGCGGGGGCCTGGTCGGTGAGGGCTCCGATGCGTGTCTCCATGATCGCGACGCTACGCGCCGCCGACTCACCCCGGCCAGCCGGGGCGCCCGTGCCGGGTCGGGGAGAGGCGTGGAGCTCGCCCTGGCACTCGTCGGCTCGCGGGAGCCGGGCAGGCCCGTGTCCGGGTGCGGCCACAGCGCCGCGGCCACCGACCCCGGCGGTCGTCGGCGCGAGCGGACTACCCGTCATACCTGAGAGCTACCCATGGATTTGGCTCCATGGCGGGACGCCGACCACAGGCCGGGCTGCCTAGCTTCGGTACCGGATCGAACCCCCGTACGGAAGGAACTCCCATGGCGCGCCTCCCGCGTGGTCCCCGCCGCGCACCCTCTCGCGGACGACTTCGCCGCACGCTGCTCGCCGCGCTCGTCACCGCCGCCGTGGCGGTCCCGGTCGCGGGGGCCGCGCGGCCCGTGGACGTGCCTGCGCCCGCACCGGCTCCGGCGGTGCCCCTGGCCGCGGCGACGCCCGCCGAGCTCGCCGCGCGGTACGCGGCCGGACGGCAGGCGGTGCGGGCGGCGGAGCGGAGCGCGGAGGAGTACGGGGCGCACCGACGGGCCGCCGCGCTGCGCGCCATGGCCGCGGACGGGCGGCAGTTCCTCGCCTTCGACGGGCGGGACGGCGGGCGCGGCGCCGAGGTCGTCGGCGACCTCGCCCGGGCCGACCGGATCGCGGTGCTCGTGCCCGGGGCCGATACCGATCTCGACCGCTACGGGCGCTTCCGCGCGGGCGCCGTCGCCCTGCACCACGAGCTCCGGAGCGCACTCGGCGCCCGGGCCGCCGTCGTCGCCTGGCTCGGCTACCGCACCCCCGCCACCGGCAGCACGGCCTCCCTCACCCCCGGCCGCGCCGAGCGTGCGGCGCCCGCCCTCCGCGCCTTCGTGGGCGAGCTGCGCGCGGCGAAGCCCGGAGCCCGGATCACCCTGGTGTGCCACTCCTACGGCTCCGTGGTCTGCGCCCGCGCGTCCTCGGGCCTCCCGGTCGACGCTCTCGTCCTCCACGGCAGCCCCGGCACCGGCTCCGACACCGTGGCCGACCTGCACACCCGGGCGGCCGTCTGGGCCGGACGCGGTACCGCCGACTGGATCGGAGACGTCCCGCACGTCCGCCTCCCGCTGCTCCCCGGCTCCGCACTCGGCTTCGAACTCGGCTTCGGCGAGGACCCCTTGGACCCCGCCTTCGGCGCCCGCGCCTTCGACGCCGGGGACGGCGGCCACAGCGACTACCTCGTCCCGGGTTCCGTGCCCCTGGCGAACACCGCGCGGATCGCCGACGGACGGGAGCCCGGCCGTGCCTGAGCCCCGCGGGCTCCGTGCCCTCTCACGTACCCCCGAGCGCGTCTCCCCGGCCGCTCCCCTCCATGCCTTCGTCGCGCGGGTCGAGGCCGGCACACCGCCCGGGCGGGACCGTGCCCTCGACGCCCTTCGCGGGCTCGCCATCCTGGGCGTGGTCCTCGGGCACTGGCTCGTCACCGCCCTGGTCACCGACAGTGGTGCTCTCCGCGCCGACAGCCCGCTCGTCCACCTTCCCGAACTCACGCCGGTGTCCTGGGTGTTCCAGACTCTCGCCGTCTTCTTCCTCGTCGGCGGGTACGTCGCCGCGCGCGGTCACACCGCCGCTCGCGCCCGCGGAGAGAGCCACGTGCGCTGGATCTCCGCCCGGATGCGGCGGCTGTACCGGCCGGTGGTCCCGCTGCTCGCCGTCTGGACCCTGGCGACGGTCGTCATGCTCGCCTGCGGGGTGCCCTGGCAGACCCTGCACACCCTGGGCAGACTGGTGCTCTCCCCGCTGTGGTTCCTCCTGGTGCTCGCCGCGCTCACCGCCGCCACCCCGCTCGTCGCCCGGATCCACCCCCTGTGGCCGCTCGCCGTCGTCGCCCATGTCGACCTGGTCCGCTTCGGCTTCGACGGGCCCGACGCGCTCGGCTGGCTCAACCTGCCCGCGGGCTGGCTCGTCCCGTACTGTCTGGGCGCCCTGCTCGCCCGCCGAGGCCCCGTGCCACGCGGGACCGCCTGGGCGCTGCTGCTCGGCGGGGCCACCGCCACCGGGCTCCTCGTGGCCTTCGCCGGCTACCCCGGCTCCATGGTCGGCGTGCCCGGCGCCCCCGTCTCCAACCTCAACCCGCCCACCCTCGCCGCGGTCACCTTCGGCCTCGCCCAGGCGGGCGGCGCCCTGCTGCTCCTCGGTCCGCTCCGCCGGGTGCTGCGCCGACCCGCCGCCTGGGCGGCCGTCGCGGTGCTGAACCTGTGCGCCATGACCGTCTTCCTCTGGCACCAGACCGCGATGATCGCCGTCACCGCCGGCGGACTCCTCACCGCGGGGCTCCTCGGTCGCGGGCCGGTGACCGGACTCCACACCGTCCCGGACGGGTACGCGTGGGTCCTCGCCCGGCTCGGGTGGTCGGCCCTCTTCGTGGGTGCCCTGGTGATCTGCGGGAGCGCCTTCCACGTGTACGAGCGGACCACGCGCCGCCCGGCGCGCGGGGTCCGGCCGGACGGGACACGGCCCGACGTCCGGACGGAGGCACGACGTGCCTAGGCTGGGGCGACACGATGATCTTCGGGCCGCGGACCGGCGGCACGACGCCGCGCCGCACGACCATCACGACGACGACCGGGTACACGCCAGGGGGAACACGGTGAAGGACGCCACACGGTGGGAGGCCGCGCTGCGCGCGGTGCCCGGCATCCTGCGGGCGGATCTGTGGACCGGACGCCGCGACCCGCTGCCGCGCAACCGGTGGCTCAGCTGGCTGCCGCACGCCCATCTCCTCCTGCTCACCGTGATGTCGGGCGTGTGGACCCTGAACCTCCACGCGCGGTTCACGGACCCCACCCCCGGCGGCGTCACCGCGCTCGTCGTCGCCCAGTGCGCCGCCCCCCTCCTGGCCCTCACCCGGCCCACCCCCGGCTGGTGGCTCTCCACGGCCGCGCTCATGGTGTCCGTGAACGTCACCTCCTCCGTCCTCGGCGCAGACTGGCCCTGGAACGCCGGAGCCATCGTCCTGCACACCCTCGTGCTGCTGCTGCTCTCCCTCCGCGTCCGTCCCGTCGCCTCGGCGACGGCCCTCGGCATCACGCTGCTCACCGGACTCGGGGCGCTCAGCCCCGGCGGCGTTCCGCACGCGCCCACGCTCTGGGCGGGCACCACCGCCTTCGCCACCGCCACCGTCGTCGGGGCCTCGCTCCGCGCGAGCCGGGTGTCGCGCACCCGGCTCGTCGAGCAGGAGGAACTGACCGCCGAGGAACGGGCCCGGCGCGCGCTGCTGGAGGAGCGCGGCCGGATCGCCCGCGAGCTGCACGACGTCGTCGCCCACCACATGTCCGTCATCTCGATCCAGGCCCAGGTCGCCCCGCACCTGGTCGAGAACCCCTCCCCCGAGCTCCGCGAGAACCTGGCCGGCATCCGCCGGAACGCGGTCGACGCCCTCACCGAACTGCGCCGCGTCCTCGGCGTCCTGCGCGGCGACGGGGCGGCGGGCGATGCGGCGGCGGGCGTACGGCACGCCCCGCAGCCCACCCTCGACCGGCTCGGTGAACTCCTCGCCAACGTCCGGGCGACCGGCCTCGACGTCACCGCCGAGACCGTCGGGGCACCCCGGCCGCTCTCCCCGGGGACCGAACTCTCCGCGTACCGCATCGTCCAGGAGGCCCTGAGCAACGCCATGCGGCACGCGCCCGGCGGCCGGGCCGCCGTGGCGACGCACTACCATGCCGACGGACTGACCGTGCGGATCACCAACACCGCCGCCACCCGTCCGGTCGGCTCCCTCCGCCCGGCAGGGGGCCGGGAGCCCGGCCACGGGCTGCTCGGGATGCGCGAGCGGACCGCGATGCTGGGCGGGGAACTCGCGGCCGGGCCCACCCCGGACGGCGGCTGGGACGTGACCGCCACCCTGCCCGCCCCGCTCCACGACCCCGCGCACACGAAGGACGGTTCATGACCCACGGCAGCGACGGCGGCGAGTCCGGCCGGGACATCCGGGTGCTCATCGCCGACGACCAGGTGATGGTCAGACAGGGATTCACCGTCCTCCTCGACGCCGAGCCCGGCATCCGGGTGGTCGGCCAGGCCGTCGACGGGGCCGACGCCGTCGCCAGGACCGCCGAACTCGCCCCCGACGTCGTCCTGATGGACATCCGCATGCCCGGCACCGGTGGCATCGAAGCCACCCGTGTCCTCACCGCGTCCGCCGACGCCACCGTGAAGGTCCTCGTCCTCACGACGTTCGACCTGGACGAGTACGTGTACGAGGCGCTGCGCGCCGGCGCGTCCGGCTTCCTGCTGAAGGACGCCTCCGCCGAGGAACTCGCCGAGGCCGTCAGGGTCGTGGCACGTGGTGACGCGCTGCTCGCCCCCCACCTGACCAAGCGGCTCATCGCCGAGTTCTCCCGGCTCAGCCCGACGCCCCGCTCTCCGCTCCGGAGCCGGGTGGGCACCCTGACGGAGCGCGAGACCGAGGTGCTCACCCTCATCGCGCAGGGGCTGTCCAACGCCGAGATCGCCGGCCGGATGGTGGTCGCCGAGCAGACCGTGAAGACGTACGTGGGCCGGATCCTCTCCAAACTCTCGCTCCGCGACCGCACGCAGGCCGCCGTCCACGCGTACGAGACGGGACTGGTCCGCCCCGGGGGGATCTGACGGCGGCGCGCGACGGGCGCCGGACGGTACCGACCGGGCTCGTCCCCGGCCATTCGTCCGGGGACGAGCGGCCGGGGCCGAAGCACGACGCCGGGGCGGGCCGGCGGGAGGGGCACCGTTCCCGCCGGTGGGCGATCCGCCTACCGGTTGAGGATCGCCCCGACCTCGTCGGCCACCTGCTCGGCCTGGATGTCGCGGCCCTTGGCGTTGGGGTGCGCCGGTGGTTCTCCTCGGCCTGCGAGCAGAAGGCCCTGTCTCCCTCGTGAAAGGGGACGCTGGTCAACGGCGTGGACGGGAGGATGCGGATGTCCCCGGCCGATCGGCCGGAAGTCCGCCCGCGACGGGCCGCCCGGTGGCGGCCGCCGCTCACTCCGCCGGGGCCGGGGTGTCCTGGTCCCTCGGGGTGGCGCGGTCGCCCGGGTGGCGGAGGGCGCACAGGAAGCCGAGGGCGAGGGCGATGGCCATGCCGTAGAAGACCCACTGGTTGGCCTGGGCGAAGTCCACCTGGATCGCCGACATCGCGTCGCGGGTCGCTTCGGCGACCTGGCCGGTGCCGGTCGGCGGGGTGGCGTCGCCGTGGCCGGAGACGGAGTTGGTGATGCCGCGGGCGACCTGGTCCGCGGTCGCCGGTGCGATGCCCCGCGCCCGGAGCGTCTCCGTCACGTTCTGGGTCATGGCCCGGGACAACAGGGTGCCGAACACCGCGAGGCCGATGCTCGCGGCGTAGTTGCGCACGGTCTGCGTGATGCCGGTGACCTCGCCGTAGGAGGCGCCGATGGCCCGGTTGACCGCGTCCGTCGACGCCGGGGCCAGGATGAACCCGATGCCCGCGCCGGCGAGGGCCGCGTACGGCCATTGGTCGTGCATGGACAGGTTCGTCAGTTCGTTGGCCCACAGGGCGAAGCCGACCGCACCCACGATCGTCCCGGCCTTCAGCGCGGGGCGCGCACCCCGCTTGTCGAGGATCCGGCCTCCCCACTGGGAGGCGAGCGCGAATCCGACGAAGAAGTACAGCAGGAAGAGCGCGGCCTGGTTGGGCGAGGCGCTGAGGGACACCTGGGCGTACACGGAGGAGAAGAAGAACACCGGCACGAACGCGAGCATGGCGAAGAACAGCACGGCCGTGTCCGCCCGGAACGCCTTGTCCCGGAAGACCCGCAGGTCGATCAGCGGGTGGCGGACGCCGCGCTCGTACCGTACGAACACGTACAGGATCGCGAGGCCGCCGACGACGCACAGCCAGGTCGCCCAGCTCCCCCATCCCCAGGACCACGCCTGCTGGAAGCCGAGGACGCTCAGGCCCATGCCGACGGCGACGAGGGCCGCACCGGGCACGTCGAGCGTTCCGGGACGCCGGCGGTCCGCGATGTGCGCCAGGGCGGTGAGGACCAGGGCGACGATCGCGACCGGGACGTTGACCCAGAAGACGGCGCGCCAGGTCCACGAGGCGGTGAGCCAGCCGCCGAGCAGCGGCCCGACGGCGGTCAGCGCCCCGGAGATCCCGAAGAACAGGGCGAGGGCCCTGCCCCGCCGTTCGACGGGGAACACCGCCACGACGACGGCCAGCGCCGCGGGGAAGAGCAGCGCCGCGCCGAGCCCCTGCACCGCCCGGAAGGTGATGAGCCAGGGCTGGGCGTAGTCACCGGAGGGGACACAGCCGCAGAGGACCGACGCGATGACGAAGACGAGGGTCCCGACGACGACGACGCGCCGTGGCCCGTACAGGTCGGCGAGACGCCCGCCGAGGGCGAAGAACGCGGCGAGCGCGAGGAGGTAGGCGTTGACCACCCACTGCATGCCCGAACCGGAGAGTCCCAGTTCGCGCACGATGTCGGGGGCGGCGATGGAGACGATCGTCTGGTCGATGAAGGTCATCGCCACCGCGAACATCATCGCCGCGAGTGCCACTGTCTGGTTCGGGAGCCGTCCCCCGTCGGTCTGCGCGGGGGGCGGCTGTGGACCCGGTTCCGTCCGACTGCTCACTCTGTCCAGTCTGATCCCGAGTGCGGCGTCGCGCACGCCGCGCGGGGGTCAGGCCAGTACGCGGAGCGCCGCGGGCATCGCCTTGAGCGTCACCGGCAGGGTCGCGTCGACCTCGCCGTCCGCGCCGTACGGCAGGGGCCGGTCGGCCTCGATGCGGACCTCCTTGCCCCGCAGGATCTCGATCTGAGGGCGGCTCACGTGTACGCCCGTCTTCAGCTCGTTCATCATGGCGAAGAAGAGACGCTTGGGAGCCTCCTTGATGACCACGACGTCGAGGAGGCCGTCGTCGACCCGGGCGCCCGGTGCGATGTTCCTTCCGAACCCGTAGAAGCCGGAGTTGGCCGCGACGACGGTGTAGCCGGTGCGCTCGTGCCGGATCCCGTCGATCGTGATGCGGTACGCGGCGGGCTTCCAGGCGACGACGGCGCGGAGGCCGCCCGCGTAGTAGGAGGCGGCGCCGCGCAGCAGACGGGAGGCGTTGGCGTGGCGGTTGGCCACCGCGTCGACACCCGCGTACACGCTGCCGAGGACGCAGGTCCCCCGGTGCCGGGCGGACTCCACCAGGATGGTGTCCACGGCGCGCGGTTCGCCGTCGAGCAGGACCTCGGCGAGGCCCGGGGCGTCGGTGGGAAGCCCCAGGGCGCGCGCGAAGTCGTTGCCGCGGCCGGCGGGGACCAGGCCGAAGACCGTGTCCGTGCCGCTGAGCGCGCCGCCGACGGTGCCGGCCATGCCGTCGCCGCCGACGGCGAGCACGACGTGCCCCTTCGCTCCCGCCTCCCGGGCGAGGTCCTGCGCGTGTTCCAGGCTGCGGCTGTAGACGGTGTCGAGCCCCGCGCCCGCCTCCCGCAGCAGCCGGGCCAGCGGGAGCAGGCTCGCCGTGCCGCTGGAGCCCCCTGCGGTGGGGTTGACGACGGCGGTGAACTGTCGCATGGATCTGGCCTCCGGCGGCAGAAGGTGAGGTTCGAGGAGGAGGGTGTTCGGGGCGTTCGGGGGGTGCTCAGCGGACCGGGATCAGGATCCCGGGGCTCAGCACGTCCGACGGGTCGATCTCGGCCTTGACGGCCTGCAGCATGCGGATGCCGAGGGGGCCGATCTCGCGGGCGTACCAGTCGCGGTGGTCGGTGCCCACGCCGTGGTGGTGGCTGATGGTGCCGCCGGCCGCGAGGATCGCGTCGTTGGCCGCCCGCTTCGCCGGCGCCCAGTGCGCGACGGCGTCCTCGCCCTGTGCGGAGACGACGGTGAAGTACAGCGAGGCGCCGTTCTCGTACGTGTGCGAGATGTGGCACATGACGAGCGGCGGGGTGCCGGCCTCGGTGAGGGTCCGGGTCAGCGCGTCGCGCACGGCCGCGTACAGGCCGGGAACGGCGGACCAGAAGGCCGCGGTCTCCAGCGTCTCGGCGAAGGCGCCGGCGTCCAGCAGCGCGTCACGCAGGTAGGGCGCGTTGTAGCGTCCGTGCTCCCATTTGTCCCCGGCTTCCTCGCCGATGAACTCGCCGTCGCAGGCGAGGAGGACCTCGCGCGCGGCGGCGCGGCGGGCGGCCGTCTCGGCCTCGGTGCCCTCGAAGCCGACGATGGCCATGCAGCCGGGGTTCTGGGGGAGTTCGGAGCTGCCGATGGCATCCGGCTGCGCCAGTCCGATGAAGGTCTCGGACTCGTCCGAGAGGCGCAGCACCGTGGGTCGCGGTCCGTCCTGGGCGAGGCGGCGCAGCGCGGCCGTGCCGGCTTCGAAGGAGGCGAAGCGCCAGCCTTCGTAGATCCGCTTCTGCGGCAGGGGGCGGATCCGCACGGTCACCGAGGTGATCACGCCGAGGGCGCCCTCGGAGCCGAGGACGAGCTGGCGCAGGTCGGGGCCGGCCGCCGAGCGGGGGGCCCGGCCGGTCTCCAGGGTGCCTTCGGGGGTGGCGACCGTCAGGCCGAGGACCATCTCGTCGAAGCGGCCGTAACCGGCCGACGCCTGGCCGCTGGAGCGGGCCGCGGCGAAGCCGCCGACGGTGGCCCATTCGAAGGACTGCGGGAAGTGGCCGAGCGTCCAGCCCCGCTCGTTGAGCAGTGCCTCGCACTGCGGGCCGCGCAGTCCGGGCTGCAGGGTCGCGGTGCGCGACACCTCGTCGACGGCGAGGAGCCGGTCGAGGCGGCGGAGGTCGAGTGCGACGAACGGCCGCTTCGTGGTGGGCGCGAGGCCGCCGACGACGGAGGTGCCGCCGCCGAACGGGACGGCGGAGAGGCCGTGGTCCGCGCAGGCCCGCAGGACGGCGAGGACCTCGTCGTGACCTGCGGGGAGCACGACGGCGGCCGGGATGTCGTCGACCTCGCCGTCGCGGATGCGCAGGAGGTCGGGGGTCGACTTGCCCCGGGTGTGCCGGATGCGGCTCTCGGCGTCGTCCCGGAGGCCGTCGGGTGCGGCGACGGCGGCGCGCAGCGCACGGTCCGCCTCGCCGGTCAGCGCCGGGGCGGGTACGTCGATGTCGGTGAGGACGGACGGGCCGTTCTCCCGCGGGGTGACGCCGAGCAGGTCCCGCAGCAGGCCGGTGACCGATTCGGGCAGGGGTGCCGCCTTGGCCGGGTCGCCCCAGCCGCTCCACAACATGTCCACTTCGAGAGGTTCCTCACGGTCTGTTTCACGAACGGCGCTGCCACTCGGCCTGCGCTGGCATTACACTGTGACAGATGACGCCCATTCGTCACAACCATGCGGACGCAGATCCCGTACTCGACGCCGCACGCGACTGCGTACTCGCCGTCGGCGTGCGGCGGACCACCCTCACCGACATCGCCCGGCGGGCCGGCGTGTCCCGGATGACGCTGTACCGGCGCTGGCCCGACGTGCGCACCCTCGTCGGCGACCTGATGACCCGTGAGTGGATCGCCGCCGCCGCCGGCGCCATGCCGCCCTCCGACGACGACCGCCCCGAACGGGAGCGGATCGTCGAGGGGCTGGTGGCGGGAGTCGCCGCCTTCCGGGCCCATCCGCTGTTCCGGAAGATCCTCGACGTCGACCCCGAACTGCTCCTGCCGTACGTGCTCGACCGGCGGGGAGCCAGCCAGGACGCCCTGCTCGGGCTGCTCGTCACCGCACTGGACGAAGGGCACGAGGACGGTTCCGTGCGCCGGGTGCACCCCGACCTCCAGGCCCGGTCCCTCCTGCTCGTCGTCCAGTCCTTCACGCTCTCGCTGCGCACCATGGCCGACGAGACCGATCCCGAACTGAGCGAAGCCGCCTTCCTCGGAGAGCTCCGCACCCTGCTGGAGAGGACCCTCACCCCATGAACCCCACGAGCAGCACCGCCCTCCCCGGATCCTCGCTCGACGCCGAGCGTCGCCGGCGCGAACTGGAGCAGCTCGCCGACGGCGACGCCGTCGTCGACGTCCTGGTCGTCGGACTCGGGATCACCGGAGCCGGAGCCGCGCTCGACGCGGCCACCCGTGGGCTCACCGTCGCCGCGATCGACGCCCACGACCTCGCCTTCGGCACCTCCCGCTGGAGCTCCAAGCTGATCCACGGCGGACTGCGCTACCTCGCGTCCGGGCAGCTCGACGTCGCCCACGAGAGCGCCGTCGAGCGCGGCATCCTCATGGAGCGCACCGCCCCCCACCTGGTGCGCGCCCAGCCGTTCGTCCTGCCGCTCACCCCGCTCGTCAGCCGCGGCCAGGCCGCCCTCGCCCGCGCCGGGTTCCTCGCGGGCGACCTGCTCCGCGTCGGCGCCCGCACCTCGCGCGGGACGCTGCCGCAGCCGCGCACGCTGTCCGCCGTCGAGACCCGCCACCTCGCCCCGGCCCTCCGGCGCGTCGGGCTGCGCGGCGGCCTCCTCTCCTGGGACGGGCGGCTCACCGACGACGCGCGCCTGGTCACGGCGATCGCCCGGACCGCCGCCGCCCACGGCGCCCGGATCCTCACCCGCACGCGCGCCCTGGAACTCCACGGCGACGGAGCGCTCGTCCGTGACGAGACGACCGGTCAGGAGCTGCGCCTGCGCGCCCGTACCGTCATCAACGCGGCCGGCGTCTGGGCGGGCGGCCTCGTCGGCGACGTACGCCTCCGGCCCTCCCGCGGCACCCATCTCGTGCTGCGCTCCGAGACCCTCGGTCCGCTCTCCGCCGGTCTGCACATCCCCATCCCCGGCGAGACGAACCGCTTCGTCCTGGTCCTGCCCCAGGGCGACGGCCGCGTGTACGTCGGCCTCACCGACGAGCCCGTCGACGGCGACGTCCCCGATGTGCCCGAGGTCCCCGAGACCGACATCGGCTTCCTCCTCGACGTCCTCGGCTCCGCGCTCGACGTCACCGTCCACCGGTCCGACGTGGTCGGGGCGTTCGCCGGCCTGCGGCCCCTGCTCGACACCCAGGACGCCGCGGGCCGCACCGCCGACATCTCCCGCAAGCACGCCGTGCTCACCTCCGCCGACGGGATCGTCACCGTCGTCGGCGGCAAGCTGACCACGTACCGCCGCATGGCCCAGGACGCCGTCGACGCCGCCGTGGCCGCCCGCGGCCTGGACGCGGGTCCGTGCCGCACCGCGTCGCTGCCCCTCGTCGGCGCCGCACGGCCGCAGACCCTCGCCGGGCTCGACGTCCCGACCCGTCTGGTCCAGCGCTACGGCTCCGAGGCACCGGCCGTCCAGGCGCTCGGCCTCGCGGATCCCGCGCTCGCCGAGCCCGTCGTCCCCGGCCACACCGTCACCGGCGCCGAACTGGTCTGGGCGGTCCGTCACGAGGGCGCCCTCGACACCTCCGACCTCCTCGACCGCCGCACCCGCATCGGCCTCGTCCCGGAGGACCGCGCCCTGGCCGAGGAGGCGGCGCGCGACGCCCTCGCCCGCACGGCCCCCGTGGGGTGAGACGAGACGGCGCCCCCGCCCGGACATCCGGGCGGGGGCTCCGCCCGTGCCGCCGCCGGGTCCGTGCGGCCCGGGATCGTGACGCGTCCGGGTCGTGGGCGGGCGGGGCCGTACCGGATGCACCGCGCGACGTCCGGTGTTGGAATGGCGACCGGGGGCGTCCACGATCAGAGGTGACGTTGTGACCGAGCAATTCGACGAGATCGGGCCCATCGACTACGTGGTGGTCGAGTTCCCCGGCAACCGCATGACGGGCGAGGGCTTCCCGCTCCTGGTCGATCTGGTGGACCGCGGCATCATCCGGATCCTCGACCTGATGTTCATCAGGAAGGACGAGGACGGATCGGTGACCGCGCTGGAGATCGCGGACTTCGACGGGGACGGCAATCTCGACCTCTCCGTCTTCGAGGGCGTCCAGTCGGGGCTGCTCGGGCAGGACGACCTGGAGGAGGCCGCCGAGGCCGTGGAGCCCGGCAACTCCGCCGGACTGCTGATCTACGAGAACGTGTGGGCCGCGCCGTTCGCCACCGCCCTGCGCCGCGGCGGGGCCCAGTTGGTCGCCTCCGGGCGCGTGCCCGTACAAGCCCTCCTCGCCTCGCTCGAAGCGGCCGAGGAAACGGCCTGACCCCCCTTGCCCCCGGCCACCGAGCCGGCGGGCCCGGAAGCCGTCCGGCGCCTTCGCGTCGGACACGAGAGGAGAACGCGATGCCAGGTCTACTTCGCGGAGTGGCCCGCACCGCGGTCGTCGCGGGTACGGCGACCGCCGTGTCCAACCGCGTGTCGCGCCGCCAGCAGGGACGATGGGCCGCCCAGCAGGGCTATGAGCAGCAGCCCGCCGAACCGCCGCCCGCCGCGGCTCCCCCGCCGGCGCCCGCCGCGCAGCCCGCCGACAGCATGGAGAGCAAGCTCGACCAGCTCAAGCAGCTCGGCGACCTCAAGGAGCAGGGCGTGCTCACCGAAGCCGAGTTCGAGGAGCAGAAGCGCAGGATCCTCGGCTGACCCCCTTCCGCGGCAGGGGCCGGGAGTCCGGCACACCGAGCGGGCCGAGTCCGGGTGGCGCGGCCCGTACGGCCCTGGGACCATTTCCCCGGGAGGTCACCCATGGCTCCTGACCCGCACGAACCCCCGCCGGAGGACGCTCCCGGCCCCGAGGAGCCGGAGCGTTCCCCCGCCGCCCAGGAACCGGAGCACTCCCCCGGCCCCGGGCAGCCGGAGGACACCCCCACCCCCCGAGAGCCGGAGGACTTCCCCGGCCCCGGGCAGCCTGGGGACACCCCCGCCGCCCAAGAGCCGGAGAGCTCCCCCGGCCCCGGTGAGCCGGGGGGCGGCGGTGCCGGGTCTGCCACCGGCTTCTGGGCGCGCCGTCGTTCGCTCCGCCTCACGCTCCCGGGCTGCTGGAGCGCCCTTCTCCTCGCCTGCCTCTCCTTCACCCCGTCGCTGCTCCCCCGCGGCGGAATCCTCCAGGGGCTGATCTGCGGCATCAGCGCGGCCATCGGGTACGGGCTCGGCGTGGTCGCGGCCTACGTGTGGCGGGCGTTCGCCGACCGGGAGGCCCGCGGCGCCTCCCCCCGGTCATGGCGGGTCCTGGCCGTCAGCGCCGTCGTCCTGTTCGGCCTGTCCTTCGGTCTCGGCCAGTACTGGCAGCACGAGATCCGCAGGCTCATGGGGGTCACCGACTACAACGTCCTGGCCACCGTCGCCTGCCCCTTCGTCGCCGCGCTCGTGTTCTGGCTGCTGCTGCAGGCGGCCCGGGGACTCCGGCGGCTGTACCGGTGGCTCGCCGGACTCCTCCGCCGCTGGATCGGACCGCGCGCGGCCCGGGTGGTCGGCTGGGTCGTCGTGGCGGGTCTGGCGTGGTCCGTCGTCAGCGGGGTCCTGCTGGCCGGCTTCGTGAGCACGGCCAACGAGGCGTTCTCCGTGCGCGACACCGAGACGCCCGAAGGCGTGCACCAGCCCACGTCGACGCTGCGCTCCGGCGGGCCGGGGTCGCTGGTGCCGTGGGACTCGCTGGGCAGGCAGGGCCGGGCCTTCACGGGCAGCGGCCCCACGGCAGCCGACATCGGGGCCTTCACCCACCGCCCCGCGCAGGAACCCGTGCGTTCCTACGCCGGACTCGCGACCGCCGACGACACCGAGGCGCGCGCCGAGCGGGCCGTCGCGGACCTCGTACGCGCCGGCGGCTTCCACCGCGCCAACCTGCTCGTGACGACCACCACGGGCAGCGGCTGGGTCGACCCCGCGGCCGTGGACTCCTTCGAGTACCTCGGCGACGGAGACTCGGCCACCGTGGCGATGCAGTACTCGTACCTGCCGTCGTGGCTCTCCTACCTCGTGGACCAGTCGAAGGCGCGCGAGGCCGGTCGCGAGCTCTTCGACGCGGTCTACGACGTCTGGTCCAAGCTGCCCCAGGACCAGCGCCCGCGCCTGTTCGTGGCCGGCGAGAGCCTGGGGTCGTTCGGCGCGGAGACGGCCTTCAGCGGCGAGTACGACCTGCGCAACCGCACGGCCGGCACCCTCTTCGCCGGTCCGCCGAACTTCAACACCCTGTTCCGCGAGTTCAGCGACCACCGCGACGCGGGAAGCCCGGAGATCGAACCCGTCTACCGGCAGGGGCGGACCGTGCGGTTCACCGACGACCCGGCCACCGGGATCCCTCCGACGGACGTGCCGTGGAACGGGACCCGGGTCCTGTACCTCATGCACCCGTCCGATCCGATCGTCTGGTGGAGCCCCGACCTGGCCCTGTCCGAACCCGACTGGATCGGTGAGGCTCCCGGCGGCGACGTGCTCGACGCGATGGTCTGGATCCCCTTCGTGACCTTCTGGCAGGTGACCGCGGACCTCCCGTTCTCCACGGGCGTGCCGGACGGCCACGGTCACACGTACAAGGCCGCGTACGTCGACGGCTGGAACGCCGTCATGCGGCCGTCGGGCTTCACCCCACAGGACCTGGACCGGCTGCGCGAGATCATCCAGCCGTCCCGCTGATCCCGTGCGCGCGGCGCGGCACGGCCCGCGGTCAGCGCAGCAGGAAGCCTGCGACGTAGCCGAGCGCGTTCACCGCCCAGTGCAGGCCCATCGGCGCCAGCAGGCTGTCGCTGCGGCGGCGCAGTTCGCAGAACAGGACGCCCGCCGAAGCCGTGAAGAGCACGGCCGCGGTGACCGCGACCGCGGAGCCGAGCGGAGACGCTCCGACGACGCCGGTCAGCGCGGGCTTCGCGGTCGCCAGGCCCAGGGACGGCAGGACGTGCCAGAGGCCGAACAGCAGGCTCGACACGGTGGTCGCCCAGACCGTCCCGCGGACCCGGCGCACCAGCCCGTAGAGGACTCCGCGGAACGCGACCTCCTCCACCAGGACGGTGCCGACGGGGACCACCACGAAGACGCGCACCATCAACGCGCCCGCGGTCATCCCGTCGTACCGCCGGTCCTCGAAGAGCGGGCGGGTGGCCGGGAGCAGCGCTCCGACGAGATAGACGGCGGCGACGATCCCGGTCAGGGCGGCCGCCCACCGGGCGCCGCGGGCCCGTGTCCCGGCCGCCAGTCCCGCGTCCGCCGGCGTGCCGCCAGCCCAGCGGAGCACACCCAGGAGGACGGCGGAGACGACGACGGCCGCGAGCAGGTGGAGGGCGCCGGTCCAGGTGTGCAGCAGCAGGTTGGCCGCCACGAGAACGGCGACGGTGAGGGCGACGGCCGGCCAGGTGCCGAGGGGCCCGCGCCACCGGCCCGGCGGCGGGTCGCCGGTGGAACGGCGGCTTCGTACGACGGGCCGGCGGCCGTCCTCGGGATCACGGCGGGACACGGGAGTGAGTCCGTCCTTCCGCTGCGCGGGATCGTTCCGCCCGTCCCTTCGGTCCCGGGCGTGGCGGCCGAGGGCGCGGTCGAGGGTTACGAGCGGTCCCGCTTGAGCGAGTCCATGATTCCCTCGGCGCGGTGCCGCACGCTCTTCGCCTTCTCGCGGAACCTGGCCTTCGCCTGGTCCGTCCTGCCCTCGGCCTCCAGGCGCTCGTGACCGGTGATCCTGCCGGCGATCTCCTTGAGCCTGCCCTTGGCCTTGTCCATGGCGTCGCTCATGCTCGCGACCCTCCGTCCGGTCGGTTCCCACCCTCCACGCTAGGTTCGGACGACCCCGGGTGCGCGTCGGCCGGGCCCGGCGCCGGCGCACCCGGTCCGGGCCTCCCGTCCGTGCCCGGCCTCGCCCCGTGCGCTCCTCACGAGGTGAGGCGGCCCCCAGACGATGGGTGCAGACTTGTACTGGACCCGGGGGACGGGAGGAGGACGCATGACCACTCCACAGGACTCCGCACCCGGCGCCGGCCCGCAGGGGACTCCCGCGGCCGACCCGGCGGATCAGCTGGCACGTCTCGGCCGTTCCTGGACCTGGCTCCTCGGCGCGGCGTTGGCGACCCTCGTACCCGGCATCCTGCTGCTCGTCTGGCCAGACGTCACCCTGCACGTCGTGGCCGTGCTGATCGGGCTCTACCTGCTGGCGATCGGCGTCTTCCGTTTCGTGTCCGTGTTCGGCCGCGACAGCGGCGACCGCGTGCCCGGCCTGATCGTGGCCGTCCTGTGCGTCCTCGGCGGAGTGCTGTGTCTGAGGAACCCGCTCCAGACGATCGCCGCGCTCTCGCTGATCGTCGGCGCCGTGTGGCTGGTCTCCGGCATCGTCACCCTCTACTCCGCCATCGCCACCAAGAACATGCCGCACCGCGGCGTCGTCATGGCCGTCGGGATCCTCGGCATCGTCGCCGGCATCGTGGTCCTGGCGCTTCCGACGGAGTCGGCCCGGGCCCTGACGCGGCTGCTCGGACTGTGGCTCGTCCTCCTCGGCCTGGCCGAGGCCGCGGTCGCCCTGGCCTGGCGGTCGGCCCTGCGCAGAGCGGGCATCACGGGCCGTGGAGCGTCCGGCCCGGGCACCTGATTCCGCGCGAGCGCCCTCGCCCCGACCCGAAGTGACCCCTCGTCGGTTTCGCGCCCGAATCCTGGACGTCGCTCGCCACCGGGCGATCGCGCGCCCTAGGGTGTCGTCTGCAGCTGGTTCGCCCCGTCCGCCAGGCGGGATGCGTCGTAAGAGGGAACCCGGTGGGAATCCGGGACTGCCCCGCAGCGGTGAGCGGGAACGACCGCCGTCATAGCACTGGGTCCGGACCACGGTCCTGGGAAGCGACGGCCAGTAGGTGTCCTCCACGAGGAGGGTGTGCCCGCGAGTCCGAAGACCTGCCCGTTGCCCGTACGCGGACGCATTCCGCGTACGGACATCCCGGTGACCTCGTGGGCGGGTCGGCGTACACAGCGAGCGGCACACGCGGCGTCCTCCGTCGGCGCGGTCCGTACGCTCTGGCGTTCCTTCGCGTCCACCCCGTCTCCGGGTGTTCTGGACACGTCTCGCGAAGGAGAGTTCCGTGACAGCGAAGCCCGCGGCCGCACGAGCCACCGTGTACGGCTACCCCCGCCAGGGTCGGCACCGCGAACTGAAGAAGGCCGTCGAGGGTTACTGGAAGGGCCGCGTCACCGCCGACGCCCTCCGGTCCACCGCCGCCGGCCTGCGTCGCTCCCACTGGCGGCAGCTGGCCGACGCCGGCATCCACGAAGTGCCCACCGGTGACTTCTCGTACTACGACCACGTCCTGGACACCAGCGTGATGGTCGGTGCCGTCCCGGCACGCCACCGCGCCGCCGTCGAGGCGGACGCGCTCGACGGGTACTTCGCGATGGCCCGCGGCACCCGGGACGTCGCGCCGCTGGAGATGACCAAGTGGTTCGACACCAACTACCACTACCTGGTCCCCGAACTCGGGCCGGACACCGTCTTCACCGCCGACTCCGCCCGGCAGGTCGCCGAGTTCGGGGAGGCCCTCGCGCTCGGGCACGCTCCCCGCCCCGTGCTGGTCGGCCCCGTCACGTACCTGCTGCTCGCCAAGCCCGCCCCGGGCGTCCCCGACGGCTTCGAGCCGCTGACCCTCCTCGACCGGCTCCTCCCGGTCTACGCCGACGTGCTCGCCGATCTGCGCGCGGCGGGCGCCGAGTGGGTCCAGCTGGACGAGCCCGCCCTGGTCCAGGACCGCACCCCGGCCGAGCTGGAGGCCGCCGCCCGCGCCTACCGCGAGCTGGGCGCGGCCACCGACCGGCCGAAGCTGCTCGTCGCCTCGTACTTCGACCGGCTCGGCGACGCCCTCAAGGTGCTGGCCGCGGCCCCGGTGGAGGGTCTCGCCCTCGACTTCACCGGCTCCGCCGCCGCGAACCTGGACGACCTCGCCGCGGTCGGCGGGCTGCCGGGCAAGCGGCTGGTCGCGGGCGTCGTCAACGGACGCAACGTCTGGATCGACGACCACCGGAAGTCCCTCGCCACCCTGGGCACCCTGCTCGGCCTCGCCGGCCGGGTCGACGTCGCCGCGTCCTGCTCGCTGCTGCACGTCCCGCTGGACGCGGCCGCGGAGGAGGACATGGACCCGCGGATCCGCCGCTGGCTGGCCTTCGCCCGCCAGAAGACCGACGAGGTCGTGACCCTCGCCAAGGGCCTCTCCCACGGCACCGACGCGATCAGCGCCGAACTGGCCGCCAACCGGGCCGCCCTCGCCTCCCGCGCCGGCTCCGCGCTCACCCGCGACCCCGCCGTCCGTGCCCGTACCGCCGCCGTCACCGACGCGGACGGCCGGCGTTCCCAGCCGTACGCCGAACGCTCCGCGGCCCAGCGGGCCCACCTGGGGCTTCCCGCGCTTCCGACCACCACCATCGGCTCGTTCCCCCAGACCGACGAGCTCCGCGCGGCCCGCGCCGATCTGCGGGCCGGCCGGATCGACGCCGCCGGGTACGAGGAGCGGATCAGGGACGAGATCCGCGAGGTGATCTCCTTCCAGGAGCGGACCGGCGTCGACGTGCTGGTGCACGGCGAGCCCGAGCGCAACGACATGGTGCAGTACTTCGCCGAGCAGCTGACGGGCTACGTCGCCACGCGGCACGGCTGGGTGCAGTCGTACGGCACCCGATACGTCCGCCCGCCCGTCCTCGCCGGGGACGTCTCCCGTCCCGGGCCGATGACGGTGCGCTGGACGACGTACGCCCAGGCGCAGACGTCCCGGCCGGTCAAGGGCATGCTGACCGGTCCGGTGACCATGCTCGCGTGGTCGTTCGTGCGGGACGACCAGCCGCCGGCCGACACCGCCCGGCAGGTGGCGCTCGCCCTGCGCGACGAGGTGGCCGACCTGGAGGCGGCCGGCACCTCGGTCATCCAGGTCGACGAGCCGGCCCTGCGCGAGACCCTGCCGCTGCGGGCCGCCGACCACGCGGGCTACCTGGCCTGGGCGACCGAGTCGTTCCGGCTCACCACCGCCGGCGTGCGGCCGGACACCCAGATCCACACCCACATGTGCTACGCCGAGTTCGGCGACATCGTCCGGGCCATCGACGACCTCGACGCCGACGTCATCAGCCTGGAGGCCGCCCGCTCCCACATGCGGGTCGCCGACGAGCTCGCCGCCCACGGCTACTCGCGCGAGGCCGGTCCGGGAGTCTGGGACATCCACTCCCCACGCGTCCCGGGCACCGCCGAGGCCGCCGCGCTCCTGCGCAAGGGCCTGGGCGCCATCCCGGCCGGGCGTCTGTGGGTCAACCCCGACTGCGGACTGAAGACCCGCGGCTGGCCCGAGACCCGCGCCTCCCTGGAGAACCTCGTCGCCGCCGCCCGCGAGGTCAGGGCGGAGCTGGGGGCGGCCGGGGACGCGGGGGCCGCCCGGCGCGGGGGGCGGGCGGCGCGGGCGCGGGGGGCGGCCCCGCCCGCCGGCGCGGGCCCCCCGCCCAGGGGGGGGCGGGGCCGGGGGCGCCGGCGGGCTGGTGTGTGGGGGTCAACCAGGGAGAGACGC
>NZ_JBHWFF010000016.1:109242-163589 GCF_042733785.1 Streptomyces sp. NPDC059695
CCCGTGGATACCCTGGCGCCCGGCCCCGGGTGGGACGGGGCGGAGTGGGGGGCCGGGGGGGGGCGCCCCCCGGGGGGGGGGGGGGCCCGCGCGCCGGCCCCCCCCCCCCCCGCGCTCCCGCGCGCACGCGTGCGGCGGCATGAGGTGTGCCACAGGGGCCGTCGAAGGCGGCTCGGGCCCTTCCGCGCGCGCCGTGCGCTCTGGTAGACGTGGTGGCGTACTTGTTCGATTCACCCCGAAAGTCCCCCCATGAACCACGCCCCCGGCCCTCGGTCCGACCTGGTCGGCTTCAGCATCGACCTCACCGTCGAGGAGGTACGTCGGCGTGCCGAGGTCGTGGCGGCCCTGGGGCCCGACTGGGACCCCGTGGCCGTCCTGCGCGAGGAGCAGGCCGCGCACGCGCTGCTGTACTCGAACCTGGACGAGGAGCAGCAGAGGGTGCACGCGATGCTGGTCGCGGCCGGTGTCCTGCCGGAGGAGGTGCGGGGCCGTGCGTCTTCCGATTGATCCCCACGCCGACCCGGCCCGGCGTGCCTGGGTCGCGTGCCCGGGCTGCGACGACGCCCGGGACTGCGGGCCCTGCCTCGACCGCCGGAACTGCCGGAGCCACTGGCGCTACCTGATCGGGAACAAGGGGCCCCGGGTCCACCTGCAGTGCCCGAACTGCACCCACATGTGGACCCTCGACACCTCCCGCGGGCGACGCGGCGGGCGGGTCTGAGCTCAGCAGATGCGCGGCAGCTGCTCCCCGAGCGGCATGTCCACGACGCGGGTGCCGCCGAGTCCGGTGCGCGCCACCACCATGCCCGGGTGGGCCTCGACCGCCTCGCCGATCACCGCCGCTCCGGCGCCCAGGGGGTGGGCGCGCATCGCGGCGAGGACGGCGTCCGCGTGCTCACGCGGGACGAAGGCAACGAGCTTGCCCTCGTTCGCCACGTACATGGGATCGAGTCCGAGCACCGCGCACGCGTTGCCGACCGCCTCGGGGACCGGGACGGCTCGCTCCTGGAGGACGACGCCCGTGCCCGACGCCACCGCGATCTCGTTCAGCGAGGCCGCCAGGCCTCCGCGCGTGGGGTCGCGGAGCACGTGCAGGTCGGGCGTGACGGCGAGCATCGCCTCGACGAGGCCGCCGAGGGGCGCGCAGTCGCTGGTGATCTCGACGCCGAACTCGAGCCCCTCCCGCACGCTCATGATCGCCACGCCGTGCAGGCCGATCGGGCCGCTCACGATCACCACGTCTCCGGGCACCACCCGCTGCGGGCGCAGGTCGACCCCGTCGGGGATCAGCCCGACGCCCGAGGTGTTGATGTAGACGCCGTCGCCGTGCCCGGCCTCCACGACCTTGGTGTCGCCGGTGACGACCTGGACGCCGGCCACGCGCGCCGCCGCGCCGAGGGCCTGCGCGACGCGCGCGACGACGTCGGTCTCGACGCCCTCCTCCAGGATGAACCCGCAGGAGAGGTGGCTCGCCCGGGCGCCGCTCATGGCGAGGTCGTTCACGGTGCCGTTGACGGCGAGGTCGCCGATGCTGCCCCCGGGGAAGAACAGGGGGCGCACCACGAAGGAGTCCGTGGAGAACGCCAGGCGGGCGCCGCCGATCCGGATCTCGGCCGCGTCGGCGGTGTGGGCGAGGGCGGGTCCGCCGTAGGCGGGCGCGAAGACGTGCTCGATCAGCTCGGCGGAGAGGGCTCCGCCGCCGCCGTGGCCCATGACGATGCGCGGCTGGTCGCGCAGGGGCGCGGGGCAGGTCCAGGCGAGCATGTCGGGCGCCGGGGCGGTGCCGACGGTGGTGTCGGGCACGGTGTCAGGCACGGGGGCTGCCCTCCAGGGAGGCGGTGACCGGGGACGGGGTGCCGGTGGTCTCGCGGGCCGGGGCGGGGGGCCGCCGTCCCGGCGTTCCCGCGTCGAGCCGCCGGTAGAGGTAGTAGGCGGCGCAGGCCCCCTCGCTGGACACCATCGTGGCGCCGAGCGGGGAGCGGGGCGTGCAGGTGGTGCCGAACGCCTCGCACTCGTTCGGTTTCAGGAGGCCCTGGAGGACCTCGCCGCTGCGGCACTCGGCGGGCTCGCGGGTGTCGATCCCGGCGACGGAGAAGCGGTGCTCGGCGTCGTGGTCCCGGTAGCGTGCGGAGAGGCGCCAGCCGCTGTCCGGGATGACGCCGATGCCGCGC
This sequence comes from Streptomyces sp. NPDC059695, assembly GCF_042733785.1. Taxonomy (NCBI): domain Bacteria; kingdom Bacillati; phylum Actinomycetota; class Actinomycetes; order Kitasatosporales; family Streptomycetaceae; genus Streptomyces; species Streptomyces sp. NPDC059695. Next base: position 111,414 of record NZ_JBHWFF010000016.1, read on the forward strand.
CAGGCCCGGTCGGTGATCTCGAAGACGTCGCTCAGCATCGCCTGCGCCGCCGGATTGCCCTCGGCCGTCACGGCGCGCTGGTAGGCGTTCTCGACGGTGTGCTCGCCCCGCTCCAGCTGGATGACGGTCCTGCGGACGCCTTCGAGGATGTCCAGCGGCTCGAATCCGGTGACCACGATCGGCACCCGGTGGCGTCGCGCGAGCTCCGGGTACTCGGCCGTGCCCATCACGCTGCAGACGTGGCCGGCGGCGAGGAAGCCCTGGACGCGGCAGTCCGGGGACCGCATGATCGCGTCGATCGCCGGGGGGACGCGGACGTGGGAGACGAGCAGGCTGAAGTTGCGGATGTCCCGCTTGCGCGCCTGGTGGACCGTCATGGCGTTGGGCGGCGCCGTGGTCTCGAAGCCGATGCCGAAGAAGACCACCTCCTTGTCCGGGTTCTGCTCGGCGATCCGCAGCGCGTCGAGCGGGGAGTAGACCACCCTGACGTCGCCGCCCTGCCCGCGTACCTGGAACAGGTCGCGGCCCGTGCCGGGGACGCGGAGCATGTCCCCGAAGGAGCAGAAGATCACGCCCGGCCGGGAGGCGATCTCCAGGGCTTTGTCGATCATCTCCAGCGGAGTGACGCAGACCGGGCAGCCGGGGCCGTGGATCAGCTCGATCTCCGGGGGCAGGAGCTGGTCGACGCCGTGCCGGATGATGCTGTGGGTCTGGCCGCCGCAGACCTCCATCAGAGCCCAGGGGCGGGTCACCGTCGCGCGGATCTCGTCGAGCAGCCGGCGCGCCAGGTCCGGGTTCTGGAACTCGTCGATGTACTTCACGGCCGCACCTCTCCGTGCACGTCGTCCTGCGTCTTCCACTCGATCGCCGCGGCCTCGGCGGCCTCCCACGGGTCTCCGAACTCCTCCTGGAGCAGGCCGAGGGTCTCGAACAGCTCCAGCGTCCTCCTGGCCGACTCCTCGTCGAGCCTCTGGAGGGCGAAGCCCACGTGCACGATGGCGTACTCACCGGGCTTCAGGTCCGGCAGGTACTCCAGGCACACCTCCTTGACCACGCCTCCGAAGTCGACCGTGGCCATCCGGGTGCCGTCCCGGTCCTCGACGTCCAGCACTCTTCCGGGTACCGCCAGGCACATGCGTGTCTCCTCACTGTCGTTCTCGTCGCGGCGTGCCGGGGGCCGCCCCGTCGGTGATCCGGGCGGCCACGACGAGCTGTCCGAGGGCCAGACCGCCGTCGTTCGGCGGGATCAGGCGGTGGCGCAGCACGGTGAAGCCGTCCTCCCGCAGCCCCGCGGCGCAGGCCGAGGAGAGCACCGTGTTGGCGAACACTCCCCCGGTCAGGGCCACGGTCTCCACGCCGGTCGCACCGCGGGCGGCGGCGCAGACCGTGCGCACGAGCCGGGCCACGGCACGGTGGAACCGCGCCGCGACCACGGCCGCGGGGGTTCCGTCCAGAACGTCGGCGGCCACCGCCGCCAGCAGGGGTGCGGGGTCCGCGGCGAGCGGGGCGCCGGGGCGCGGCGCGCCGAGGCGGAAGGCGTAGCGTCCGTCCTCGGCGGTGCCGGGCGCGCGCAGCGCCGCGGCCTCCAGTTCGATCGCGGCCTGCGCCTCGTATCCCGCGTGGTGGCGGATGCCCGCGAGGGAGGAGACGGCGTCGAAGAGGCGTCCCATGCTGGACGTGGGCACGCAGTTCAGCTCGCGCTCCAGCTGTCGCTGCAGTACGGCGAGTTCGCCGGGAGCACAGGCGCGCGTGCAGGGCAGCGCGGGGTCGGCGGCGAGTCCCGCGGCCCGCAGATGGGCCAGGGCCATGCGGTAGGGCCGCCGTACGGCCGCGTCCCCGCCGGGCAGGGGTACGTAGGCCAGGTGCGCGAACCGCTCGAACCCGGCGTAGTCCGCGAGGAGGAACTCACCGCCCCACACGGCGCCGTCGAGACCGTGGCCGGTGCCGTCGAAGGCGACGCCGATCACCGGGTCCGTGCCGTCGAGGCCGTTCTCGGCCATCGCCGCCGCGACGTGCGCGTGGTGGTGCTGCACGGGGACGACGGGCCGTCCCGCCGCGTGGTCGCGGGCCCAGCGGGTGGACCGGTAGCCGGGGTGGCGGTCGGCGGCGAGGAGCCCGGGCCGCACGCCCGTGACGGACTCCAGCTGCCGCTCGGCGGAGGCCAGGGCGTGCTGGGTGGCGAGGTCGTCCATGTCGCCGATGTGGGCGGAGAGCCAGGCCTGGCGTCCGTCGCCGAGGCAGAAGGTGTTCTTGAGGTCCCCTCCGACGGCGAGGGCGGGTGCGACCTCGACCGGCAGGGTGACCGGGAGCGGTGCGCAGCCCCGGGAGCGGCGCAGGGTCAGCTGTTCGCCGTCGCAGACGCGGACGACGGAGTCGTCGCAGGGCACGTGGATGGGCCGGTCGTGCAGCAGCCAGGCGTCCGCCAGGCCGGCGAGCCGGGTCAGCGCCTCCGCGTCGTCCGTGACGATGGGTTCGCCCGAGAGGTTGCCGCTGGTCATCACCAGGAGCCGGGGCCCGTCCCGGCCCTCGGCGCCGAGGCCGAGGAGGAGGTGGTGCACGGGGGTGTACGGGAGCATGAGGCCGAGGTCGGGACTGCCGGGTGCCACCTCCGGCGCCGGGGCCGCCCCGGGGCGGGGCCGGGCGTCGTCGCGGCGGCGCAGCAGGACGACGGGCCGGACGGCGCCGGTGAGGAGGTCGCGTTCGAGCGGGCCGAGGTGGGCGAGGGGCTCGATGTCGGCGAGGTCGGCGGCCATCATCGCGAACGGTTTGTCACCGCGCGCCTTGCGTCGGCGCAGTTCGGCCACCGCGTCGGGGCGCGTCGCGTCGCAGGCCAGGTGGTAGCCGCCGAGGCCCTTGACGGCCAGGATCGCGCCGGCGGCGAGCATCGCGCGCGCGGCGGCGACCGGGTCCGCGGCAGGATCGGGGGCGGGGCGGCCATCGGGGTCGGGACACGCCCCGGGGCCGGGGCCGCCGTGATCCGTGCCGAGGGCCACCGGCCCGGCGGGAGCCGTGACCAGCCGCAGCCGGGGGCCGCACGCGGGGCAGGCGACGGGCTGCGCGTGGAAGCGCCGGTCGGCGGGGTCCGCGTACTCCCGGGCGCAGTCCGCGCACATCGGGAAGCCGGCCATGGTGGTGTGGACCCGGTCGTACGGCAGTCCCGTGACGATCGTGAACCTCGGGCCGCAGTGGGTGCACGTGATGAAGGGGTGCAGATACCTGCGGTCGTCCGGGTCCGCGAGCTCCGCGAGACAGGCGTCGCAGGTGGCGGTGTCCGGCGGGACGAGGGTGCGGACGGCGCCGCCCCGGCGGGAGGGGACGATCGTGAACCCGCTGCCGCCGCTCGCGGTCACCTCGGCCGTCTCGACCGACTCGACCCGGGCCAGGGGCGGGGCGTCGGGCGCGAGGCGGGCGCAGAAGGACGCGACGTCCGCGGGGTCTCCCTCGACCTCCGCGACGACGCCGTCGGACGTGTTGGTGACGTGGCCGGACAGCCGGAGCCCGGTGGCGAGGGCGTAGACGAAGGGCCGGAAGCCCACGCCCTGCACGACCCCGCGTACGACCACGCGGCTGCGCCGCGGGGCCGTGGCGGGGGCGGGTCCCGGCCGTGCCGTGGTCACGCGCCGGCCCGGGCCATCACCGGGGTGTGGACGCGGTCGCCCCCGGCCGTGGCGAGGGCCCGGTCGAGGAGCGCGCCGGCTCCCCGGCCGTCGCGCACCGAGCTGAGGACGACCTCGACGCCGGGGTTGACCTGCTGCACGTTCGCGCGGAAGGCCGTCTCGTCGAACTCGGCTGCCCCGGCCATGTCGGTCTTGGTGACGATCACCAGCTGGGCGAGGCCGAACGCGGTGGGGTACTTGAGCGGCTTGTCCTCCCCCTCGGTGACCGAGGCCAGGACGACGCGGAGCGACTCGCCCAGGTCGTATCCGGCGGGGCAGACGAGGTTGCCGACGTTCTCGACGAACAGCAGGCGGGTGGACTCGGGCAGCCAGTCGTGCAGGTGCCGGGCGACCATGTCGGCCTCCAGATGGCAGAGGCCGTCGGTGAGCACCTGCTTGACCGGGGCGCCCGAGCGGGCCAGGCGGCGGGCGTCGTTCTCGGTGGCGAGGTCGGCGGTGAGCGCGGCGGCGCTGACGCCCCGTTCGCCGGCGAGCCGCAGTTCACGCTCCAGCAGGGCGGTCTTCCCGCTGCCGGGGCTGGAGAGCAGGTTGACCACCGTGGTGCCGCGGGCGGTCAGTTCGGTACGCAGGATCTGGGCCGCGGCCTCGTTCTTCGCGAGAACGGCGCGCTGGAGATCCACTGCTCGGCACATGCTCAGCTCTCCTCGGTGATCGGTGTGCGGGGGGCGTCGCGCGGTGCTCCGGGGTCGGCCCAGCGGACCTCGCGGATCCGGAGTTCGCGGCCGGAGACGAGTCCGTCGGCGGCGGCGCCGCAGCCGGGGCAGAGCAGGTCCGGCGGCATGCCGACCGGCCAGACCTCGTCGCACGGTGCGCAGCGCGCGGTGCCCGGGACGGTACGGGTGGTCAGCTCGGCGCCCTCGACGACCGTTCCGGCGCAGGCGAGTTCGAAGCAGAAGGCGAGGGCGTCGGCGACGACGCCCGCCAGTTCGCCCACGTCCAGGGCGATGCTGCTGACGCCGACGGCCCCGCGCGACCTCGCGGCGGTCTCCACCTGGTCGACGACGGCGACCGCGAGGGACATCTCGTGCACGGGTCTCCGTCCTGGGCGCGGGGGGTGGTTCCGGGCGCCATTAGAGAACGGGCGGTGGCGGGGGCCCGCCCGGCGCGCCGGGACCGGACGGGGGTGTCGTCCGTTCGGTGCAGCCGCCGCCACCGGGCCCCGGGGGTGTCACATCCTGCTGATGCGCAGATAGCGCCGGAGGTCGGGGAGGACCGCGACGACGACGGCCAGGGTGGCGAGGGCGGCGGTGGCGGCGAACGCGGCGCCGAGGACGTTCCTGTGCATGGTGCTCTCCGTTTCGGTCTTCATACGACGGCTTCCTGGCGGACCAGTTCGGTCACCATGCGCACCGCCTCGGGGACGGCCGCGGCGACCGGCGGGCTGAGCCCGATGCCCTCGTCCAGGCAGGCCGGTTCGCAGCCGACGACGAGGATCCGCCGGGGCGGCGCGGCCCCGGTTCCCGCGCAGAGGGTGTCGAGCAGGGCGAGCACGGCGTCGGGGGTCATGCGGTGGCCGTCGAGCGGCGCGGGCTCCGGGCCGCGGTCCCCGGCCGCCGAGGCGTCGATCAGATAGAGCGTCCCCGGTGCGCCGCCGCGTGCGGTGACGTCGAGGAGGACGAGGGTGTCCCAGCCGTCGAGGAGCTCGTAGGCGAGGTGGACGCCCCGGACCCCGACGTCGGTCAGCTCGACGGAGGCGGGGAGCTCCTCGTGGGCGAGCCGCCGCAGGGTCTCCACGCCGAAGCCGTCGTCGCCGAGGAAGATGTTGCCCACTCCGGCGACGAGGGTGCGGGGCGCACCCGGTGCGCGGGCCTCGGCCTCGGGGCCGTTCACAGGCCCTCCAGGGCTTCGACCTCGTCGGGCTGGAAGTAGAGGAACCGGCCCTGCTCCCGGCGGATGTCGGCGCCCGGGTCGTCCTCCACGGTCACGGCGATGTGGACTCCGCCGTCGACGTCGTGGAGGACCGCCTCCACCACCGCGCTGCGCCCGTCGAGGAACAGGTCCTGGGCGTCCGTGCGGCGGAGCCGTGGGCGCAGGACGACCCTGCCGCCCGCGCGGACGGCCCGTCCGTCGACGAGGACGTGGTCGCTGCCCGGGTCGACCCCGGTGTCCCCGCCCGGGTCCCACCAGGGGGTGTCCGGTTCGAGGACGTTCCCGGTGGGCTTCGGGGGCCCGGTGACGCTCTGGAGGCTCCGTACCGCTCCGTGCAGGCGTTCGAGGACCTCGGGCGGCATGGTGTCCGCCAGCTCGATCACCGCCGCCGCGCGGGCGTCGGTCCCCCTGGCCTCGCGCTTCTCCTCGTCGGTGAGGGCCGCCGTGCGCAGGGCGAGGATCTCGTCGATCTCGGTCGCGTCGTAGAGGGCGCCGGGGCTCTCGGGCGCGATGGCCGGGTGGTCCTCCAGGATGATCGGCGAGGAGAGCACGAGGTCGTCGCGGCCGGGTTCGCCGGCCAGGACGGGCCAGGTGTGCAGGTTGCGGCAGGCGGCGACGGCGCCCCTCGCCCACTCCGGCGGGTCGGTCATCGACAGGAACGAGCCGCCGTCGAGGTGGAGGAGGGTGTGGGTGGCGACGAGGGAGTGGGGCAGGGCCGCGTGGCGGTCGGTGTCCCGCTCGGCGGTCCAGGGGCTGGTGTTCTCCACCGTGACGGAGAGGCGCTCGACGCGGTAGGGGCCGTCGAGTTCCGCCGCCGAGATCCGCAGGGCGCCGCCGATCTCCTCACGGCGGCGCACGAGCCGGCCGAGGACGCGTCCGTCGGGGGCGGTGACCTCCTCGGTCTCCTCGGCGGCGGGCCGGGTGAAGGGCAGGACGGTGCCGTCTCCGCGCAGGTCGCCGACGGGCACGGTGAGGGTGACGCGTTCCTCGACGCCCTCGTCCCAGGGCACCAGGACCCGGTCGGGCAGGCGGAGTTCACCGGTCGGGGCGAAGGTGCCGTCCTCGCGGCGTTCCTCGACGGTGCGCCGCTGGGCGCGCAGGAAGCGGACCTCCACGGCGAGTTCGGCGCCGGTCCTGGGCTCCATCAGGCACTCGGTGAGCTGGAAGTCGTGCTCCTCGGCGGCGGCGCTCCAGGACGGCGGCACGAGGACCCCGAACTGCCAGCGGAGCCGGTTCTTCGCGGCGGACGCGCGGTACGGGTAGAGGACGTACCCCTCGAAGAGCACGGCGTCGGCGACGTGCCGGGCGACGGCGAACCGCGCCTCGGTGGCGGGGGTGAAGGCGACCGTGGTCATCGTGTCCTCTCCCCCGCCGCTTCGAGCAGGGACTCGACGGTGGCCTCCCACGACGGGAGGGCCCGGCGGGAGCGGTAGGCGAGCAGGGCGTCCATCGCGTCGCCGGGGAGCCGGATCCATCCGCAGCCGGGGAAGTGCTGGTCGATCATCTCGTGCCAGACCTTCACGGGCATGCGGTGGGAGACCTCCCTGTCCCAGGGCACGGGCTCGACGTGGAAGCCGCCGGCGCCGGTGAAGGCGGTGCCGGAGAAGAGCAGGAGCAGCGGGACCTCGCCGTCGTTGAGCGCCCGGAGGTAGCGGGACGCGGCGATGTCGGTGTCGTAGGTGCACGGGACGACGAGGTCGGTCTCGACCTCGTCGGTGAAGCCGGGCACCATGACGGAGGCGTGGGCGAACTGGACCGGGTTGAGGGTGGTGCCCCACCGGGAGCGTTCGCCGAAGAGGTCGCCCAGGGCGGCGGCCTCCCGGTCGTCGTAGCCGCGCCGGGCGGGTTCGACGCGGATCTGGCAGCGCAGGGCCATGGCGTGGACCCGGGTGCCGCCGGAGGCGGTGATCCGGAGCCGGAACACGAGCGTGGGTCCCGCGGCGTAGGCGTCGGCGCGGACGCCGGTGCAGCTGAAGGAGAACTCGGTCACGTCCGGCTCCCCTGCGGCTCGCGGGCGAGGCCGCGGACGTGGGCGAAGAGCGCGTCGAGGTCCGCCCGCGCCTCCGCGCCTCCGTCGAAGCCCTGCCAGTGCAGTCGCATGCGGCCCACCAGTTCGTAGCAGAGGTCGACCGGTACGAGGAAGCACTCGGTGCGGCCGTCGTGGCGGCGCAGCAGGAGGGCCTCGACGTCGGGTTCGAGGTGGGCGGCGAGCCGGGTGGCGTCGAGGAAGGACCGCCAGGCCTCTTCGTCCGGTTCGCTCTCGGTGGCGCCGGCGGGGCTCGGGTAGAGCGCCACCGGCCGGCCGAGGGCGGAGTTGTGGAAGAAGAACGCGACGGAGACGGGGATCCGCAGCGACTCCCAGGTCCGGTCGTCGATCCGGTGGCCCGGGTCGCTCAGGAAGCGGCCCGGGACCGCCCGGAACCGCCCCGGGGAGGCGGCGGAGCGGTCCATGAGCTGCGCGCAGGGGCCGCAGGCGCAGACCAGGGCCCGCTTGTCGGTGTCGACGAGGTGCGGGTGACGCGCCTCGGCCGCGAGCGGGGCGCCGCACAGCTCGCAGCGCTCCTCGCGGGGCGGGCGGGGGGTGGTGAACCGGCGCAGGCCGGTGGGCCCCGGGGGCCGCACGGCGCTGTTCGGCGGCCCGTTCACCGGGCGGCCGACGATCGGCCGTCCGCGCCCGCGAGCGACGGACGGGTGCCGATCTGGAGCAGCGCCGGCTCGCGCGGGGCGCCGCTCTCCAGCTCGACGCCGGTCACCTCGGGGGCGAAGCAGGCGAGGGCGTCCGCGGCCGCCTGCCGGACGGAGTCCTGGGTGCCGGAGCAGCCGCAGCCGGTCGAGGCGGTGGCCCGCAGCCGCAGCACGCCGGTCGCCGGGTCGAAGCCGGCGTTCTCCACGGGCTGCGGCAGCATGGACAGGGCGCGTGCGATGCGGGTCGGCACGTCCTCGGGGTGCAGTCCGTGCAGGTTGAGGAGGCTCGCGACGAGGTCGTCCGCGAGCAGCGGCCCCAGTGGGTCGGCGGGCGGGCGGGCGGCGGGCCGCCCGAGGAGCTCGACCACGCGGGCGATGCCGTTGCCGTAGAACTCCATGAGGACGCGTACGACCTCCTCCGCGGCCGCGCAGGCCTGGGCGTCGCCGCTCTCGGCCAGCCGGTCCAGGACCTCCTCGACCCGTCGGCCCGCCTGTTCGGCGGTGGTCGTGCTCATCCGCCCAGACCGCTCAGGCCGGTGGGCACGTGCATCTGCTTCACGGTCCTGCCGCTGCCCGTGTACATGTGGACGCCGCACGGCAGACAGGGGTCGAAGCTGCGGACGGCGCGCATGATGTCGATGCCCTTGAAGTTCTCGGGCGTGTTCTCCTCGAAGATCGGGGTGTTCTGCACCGCGTCCTCGTAGGGGCCGGGGGTCCCGAACGTGTCGCGCGTGGAGGCGTTCCAGGGCGTCGGCGGGTAGGGGTGGTAGTTGGCGATCTTGCCGTCCCTGATGACCATGTGGTGCGAGAGGACGCCCCGTACGGCCTCGGTGAAGCCGACGCCGACGGCCTCGTCCGGCACCTCGAACTTCTCCCAGGTCTGGGTGCGTCCGGCGCGGACCTCCTCCAGGCCCTTCTCGGCGCAGTGCAGCGCGACGGCGGCCGCGTACGCCTGGAAGTAGGTCCGGGCGCGGTTGCGCTCCAGGGCGTTGCTCCACTTCGGGATCTTCCACTCGAAGGTGGTCTCCGGCTTGGTCAGCGTCCGGGGGAGGTTGATGACGACGCTGTGCCCGGTGGCCTTGATGTAGCCGATGTCGACGAGGCCGGAGAGCGCGGTGGACCAGAGGCGCGCGAGGGGACCGCCGCCGGTGTCCAGGGCCAGGTGGTCCTTGCCGTCGAACCAGCGCGGGGACATGACCCAGCTGTACTTGTCGTCGAAGTTCCGCTTCTGCGGGGCCGGGATGGTGTGCTGGTTCCACGGGTGGCGCGGGTCGACCGGGTTGCCGAGCGGATCGTGGGTGACGAACTGCTCCTGGCCCTGCCAGTCCTCGTAGTACGAGCTGCCGAGCAGGATGCGCAGGCCGAGGTTGATCTCGGTGAGGTCGTTGGTGACCAGTTTGCCGTCGACGACGACCCCGGGGGTGACGAACATCCGCCGGCCCCAGTCGGTCATGTTGGCGTAGGTGAAGTCGCAGTGCTCGGGGTCGTTGAGGGCGCCCCAGCAGCCGAGCAGCACGCGCCGGCGGCCTACCTCCTCGTAGCCGGGCAGCGCCTCGTAGAAGAAGTCGAAGAGGTCGTCGTGGAGCGGGACGACCCGCTTCATGAACTCCACGTACCGCATCAGGCGGCTCATGTAGTCGGTGAACAGCTGCACGGACGCGACCGTGCCGACACCGCCGGGGTAGAGGGTGGAGGGGTGGACGTGCCGCCCCTCCATGAGACAGAACATCTCCCGCGTGTAGCGGCTGACCTGGAGCGCCTCGCGGTAGAACTCGCCCTCGAGGGGGTTGAGGGAGCGCATGATGTCCGCGATCGTGCGGTAGCCGTGCTCGGCGGCGTGCGGCGCCTCGGTGCGCTCGGCGAGCTCCAGGACGCCGGGGTTGGTCTCGCGGACCATCTTCTCGCAGTAGTCCACCCCGACCAGGTTCTCCTGGAAGATGTTGTGGTCGAACATGTACTCCGCGGACTCGCCGAGGTTGATGATCCACTCACCGAGGTGCGGGGGCTTCACGCCGTACGCCATGTTCTGCGCGTACACGGAGCAGGTGGCGTGGTTGTCACCGCAGATGCCGCAGATGCGGCTGGTGATGAAGTGCGCGTCGCGGGGGTCCTTGCCCCGCATGAAGACGCTGTAGCCGCGGAAGACGGAGGACGTGCTGTAGCACTCCGCGACGCGCTTCTGCTTGAAATCGATCTTCGTGTGGATGCCGAGGCTGCCCACGATCCGGGTGATGGGGTCCCACGCCATCTCCACAAGGCCGGAGCCGTCACCCGTCGTCTTCGCCGGAGATGCCATGGTCGCTGCGGTGCCCTTCGTCAACTCTTCGTCTGCACGAACAGTGGGGTGGATGGGGGGTCCTGCGGGGGTTGCGCGGGGTGGCGGCCGGTCACCAGGGCGGCCGGTAGCCGGTGGTGATCCGCTCGCCGGTGTGCCGCCACTTCGGCTCCTTGTCCACGGTCCTGGCCGTGATGGTCCGCAGACGGCGGATGACGGAGCCGTACACGCCGCTCGCGGTGCTGGAGACCTTGCCGCCGGGAGGTTCGTCCATGAACGGCATGAACTTGTCCGGGAATCCGGGCATGGTGCACGCGATGCAGATGCCGCCGACGTTCGGACACCCGCCGACGCCGTTGATCCAGCCGCGCTTGGGGACGTTGCACTTGACGACCGGGCCCCAGCAGCCGAGCTTGACCAGGCACTTGGGCGAGTCGTACGTCGAGGCGAACTGGCCCTGCTCGTAGTAGCCGGCGCGGTCGCAGCCCTCGTGCACGGTCGCCCCGAAGAGCCAGGTGGGGCGGAGCTTGTCGTCGAGCGGGATCATGGGCGCGGAGCCGACCGCCTGGTAGAGCAGGTAGGTCAGCGTCTCCGCGAAGTTGTCGGGCTGGATGGGGCAGCCGGGCACGCACACGATGGGGATGCCGGCGTGCGACTTCCAGTCCCAGCCGAGGTAGTCCGGGAGGCCCATGGCGCCGGTCGGGTTCCCCGCCATGGCGTGGATGCCGCCGTACGTGGCGCAGGTGCCGATCGCGACCACCGCGAGGGCCTTGGGCGCCAGCCGGTCGATCCACTCGCTGGTGGTGATGGGCTGCCCGGTCTCCGGGTCGTCACCGAAGCCGCTCCAGTAGCCCTCCTGCTTGATGGCCTCGTTGGGGATGGACCCCTCGACGACCAGCACGAACGGGTCGATCTCGCCCCGCTCCCCCTTGAAGAACCACTCGATGAACGTGTCGGCGCCGCCCACCGGACCGCACTCGAAGTCGATCAGCGGCCAGTGGACCGCGATCCTGGGCAGCCCTGGCAGCCCCGCGAGGGCGATCTCCTCGATGCTGGGCTGCATGGCGGCCGTCAGGGCCACCGAGTCGCCGTCACAGCTGAGACCCGCGTTGATCCAGAGGATGTGGATCGGCTTCTCTTCGCTGCCGGGTGCGGCACCCTGGTCCTCGACCGGGGCCGGCGTTGCTGCGCTCATGGGTCGCCTCCTGAGGAGGGATGGGGCGAAGGCCTCGTTTCAGGCCTGGGTCTTGCTTAACAGTCGGCCGATCCGCCCGCGCCCGCACCTGGGCCGTCCGGGAGCGCCGCTCGGGGTCCTGCCTCCTTCCGGACGAAGGCCCGGCGCAGCGCGTGGTAGCTCGCGGTGGGATCGTCGAAGATCGCCCGCATCCGGGAGAGCTCGTGTTCCCGGTGGGCCGCAAGGGGAGCGACGGACTCCCTTTCCTCGTGTTCCGCCTTCTTCGCGGCGATCCGCGGCTGGAGACCGCCATGGGATGCCAGACGGAGGGCCAATCGGGTGATCTCGGCGGGGAAGTCCCCGGGTCCGCGGTCGACGACCCGGTCGACCAGGCCCATGCCGAGCGCCGCCGCGGCGGACACCGGCCGTGCCTCCTCGGTGAGGCGCGCGGCCAGGGCCTCCCCGACCCTCCCGGGCAGGGTGCGGGTCCAGTACTCGGATCCGTACAGGCCCATGAGCCGGTAGTGCGGATTGAGCACCGTCCCCGCGCGGCACCAGACCTCGTCGGCGGCGAGCGCGAGCATCACCCCGCCGGCGGCGGCGTTGCCGCCGAGCGCGCTCACGACGAGCCGGTCGGTCGTGGTGAGGACCGCCTCGACCAGGTCGTTCATGGCGTTGATGTTGGCCCAGGACTCGGCGGCGGGGTCGGCGGCCGCCTCGATGACGTTCAGGTGGATGCCGTTGGAGAAGAAGTCGCGCCGGCCGCCGAGCACCAGGACGGAGGTGGGCCGCCCGCGGGCGGTCTCGTACGCGGCGAGGAGGCGGCGGCACTGGTCGGTGCTCATCGCCCCGCCGGGGAACGAGAAGGACAGGACGCCGACCGGCCCCTGCTCGTGGTAGCGGATGTCGGACCAGGTCCGCAGGCCCGGCGCCGGTCCGGCGGGCGCCGGCAGCTCGGGGAGCTCCGGCAGCCGGCCCCCGAGGGCCACGGCGGCGGGGAGCTTGCAGGCCCGCGGACCGCCGGGGCCGGTGCGGGCCCGGAGCTCGGGGATCCACACCGCGCCGTCCACGGTGGCCCGGCACACCGCGCCCGCCCGGGTGGCCAGCAGGTCACCGGGCCGCCCGCGCAGACCGTCCTCCGCGTGACCGCCGTGCAGGAACCACTCGGCTCCCAGCAGCCGGTCCGGCACCCCGGGTTGCGAGTCGGCGGCCCGCAGGGTGCGCAGGACGGTCTCGGTGGTGTCCTCGTCCCACGCGATCCGGCGCTCCTCCTGGCGGAGCACGGGCCGGGCGCGGACCTCTCCGGTCTGCGGACGGGGCTTCTCCCCGGCGGCGACCCGCTCCACGGCGAGGAGCACGGCGGTCACGGCGGCGTCGGACAGCTCGTTGCGGTACAGGTCGCTCTTGCCGACCTCCGGGACGTGGAACGCGGCGGACGCCCAGACGTCGCCCGCGTCCATCTCCTCGTCGGCCTGGAGCACCGTGACGCCCCACTCCCGGGCCCCTTCGAGGATCGCGTGGTCCAGCGAGGACGGCCCCCGGTCGCCGACGGGCCCCGGGTGCACGATCAGGCAGCGGTGCGCGGTCCACACGTCGCGGGGCACGACGGCCTTCAGCATCGGGGCCACGACCAGGTCGGGCGCGTGGCGCGCCACGGCCTCGCGGACGGCGGCCCCGTCGGGGGCGACCTCCACGGAGACGGTGTGCCCGCGGTCGCCCAGCTCGACCAGGACGCGCTGGGTGAGGCTGTTGAAGCTGCCGGCGACGAGCAGGATGCGCATGGGCGGCCTTTCCGGGTCGCGGTGGACGGTGCGGGCGTGGCACCGCGGTCGGACGGTGCGGGCCCGGCCCGCGGTGGCCGGGTGCGCGCGTGGCCCGAGGGGGGGTGCGCGCGTGGCACCGCGATCCACCGGCCGCCTGCGATCATCGGGCAGCGCGCGCCCGGCGGCGGTGTGGCGGAGCCCGCGTCTCACCCGTTCGGGGCGGGCGTCCGACCGATTGGCGGGCGCACCGCCCACTGCGCATGCACGCCTGATCGAGCCTCCCTACGATGAAGGCGTAGGTCTCGCCGTTCTGTCCGGCTCGACGGGTGCGAGGGAACATGACCGCAGAGGACGCCGCGCCCGACGGGCGGCCCGTGGGTTTGAAGGCGAACGCCATCGGCTTCGTCGACGCCCTCGTCATCGGGCTCAACGCCACGTCTCCCGCCTACTCACTGGCGGCCGTCATCGGCCCCGTCGTGGCACTGGTGGGCATCTACGCGCCCGGCGTCATGGTCGCGTCGTTCGTCCCGATGCTGTTCATCGCGTCGGCGTTCTACTACCTGAACAAGGTCGACCAGGACTGCGGGACCACGTTCTCCTGGGTCACCCGGGCGATGGGCCCGTGGGCGGGCTGGCTCGGCGGATGGGCCATCACCATGACCGGCGTCCTGGTCGTCGGCTCGCTCGCCGACGTTGCCGTCAGTTTCGCCCTGCTGGCCTTCGGCCTGGACGGCTGGGTGGACAACACCTTCGTCCGCCAGCTGCTCACCGTCCTGCTCATCCTCGTCATGACGGCCGTGTGCGTCATCGGCACCGAGCTGTCGGCCCACGTGCAGAACGTCCTCATCCTCGCCCAGGTCGCCTGCCTGCTGATCTTCGTGGGCGTGGCGCTCTACAGCGTCTACGGCGGCACCAGCAAGTACGACTCCGTGGAGCCGGCGCTCAGCTGGCTGAATCCGTTCGGCGCCGGTGGAGCCGCGCTCACGAGCGGGCTGCTGCTCGGCGTCTTCATCTACTGGGGCTGGGAGTCGGCGGTCAATCTCACCGAGGAGGTCGAGGACTCCGCGACCGCGCCCGGCAAGGCCGGGCTCTGGTCGACCGTCATCCTGCTGGTGACCTACGTCTCCGTGGGCTTCGCCGTCGTGGCGTACGCCGGGCCGGCGTTCCTGGCGGAGAACGCGGACGAGGAGGAGTTCGTCTTCGCGAAGCTCGCCACGGACGTCCTGGGCGGCTGGGACTGGATCCTTCTCCTCGCCGTCTCGACCTCCGCGATCGCCTCCACCCAGACGACGATCATCCCGGCCTCCCGCACGGCGCTGTCCATGGCCCGGCGCCGGGCACTGCCCTCCACGTACGGCCACATCAGCCCGCGCTTCCGGACGCCCGACGTGAGTACGTGGTGGGTCGCCGGGATCGCCATCGCCTGGTACCTCGCGGTGAGCCAGATCAGCTCCAACGCGCTCTTCGACTCGCTCACCGCGCTCTCCCTGCTCATCGCGTTCTACTACGCGCTCACGGGCGTCGCGTGTGCGGTCTACTACCGCCGCCACCTCTTCGCGAGCGTCCACAACTTCCTGTTCATCGGGCTCGGCCCGCTGGTCGGCGCGGGGCTGCTCGCGTGGCTCCTGGTGCGGTCGGTCGCCGACATGTCCGATCCGGCGAACTCGTACAGCGGCACCTCGTGGTTCGGCCTCGGCCCCCCGCTCGTGATCGGCATCGGCATCGCGCTCGCCGGTGTGGTCGTCATGGTCGTCTGGCGGCTGCGGGCCCCCGCCTTCTGGCGGGAGCGCCCGGGCGTGGCCGACCCCGAGCTGGTCCGCTCCCACGGCCTGCACAAGGAGTCCTGAGATGTCGGTCGTCCTGGGCTACGACGAGTCCCCCGGCGCCGCCCGGGCGCTGCGCATCGCGGTGGAGGTGGCGGCGGCCTTCGGCGAGCGGCTCGTGCTCGTCTACGGGGCGGCGGCCCCGGGCCCGGTCGGCGAGGAGTACGCGTCCCACTACGAGGCCATCCGCCAGGCCGGCCGCACCGGCCTGGAGCACGCGGTCACCGAGGCCGACCGGGCGGGTGTGCCGACCGTGGTGGAGGTGATCGACGACAAGCCCGCCCAGGCACTGATCGAGGCGGCGGCCCGTCACGCCGCGCGCGTCATCGTGGTCGGCACCTGGGGCGAGAGCCCGGTGCGCGGAGCGCTGCTCGGCTCGACCCCCCACAAGCTCCTGCACCTGTCCACCGTCCCCGTGCTGTGCGTCCCGCCCGAGGAGCGGCCGTGAGGCGCGGGCACGCGGGTCCCTGACGTCCTGAGCCCGGTCCCCTCGCCCGCTGCGGCACGGCGGGCGGAACGAATGCGTCCGATCCCCCTTTGTGGGGCGGTGTGTTGACGCGTCGTCAGAGCGGATCATACACACGGATGTTTGGGCGCAAGTCGGTGAGTCCGTCGCGGACATGGAGGCTGATTCCGGGCAGTGGACGGCCCTTGACGGCCCTGGGGCGTTGTGCGAATCTCTCGACAGGTCTGGACCAATGGTCTTCATCGGGCGGGGCCGGAGATACCAGACGCCTCGGGGCATCCTGGCATGTCCGGCGGTCCTGACCGCTCACGGCCGTCGGCCGGTCCACGGGGGGTGGGCCTGCGCTCCACGGCGGCCGGCGCCGTTGCCGAACCCGGGCACCCCGGCACGCCGTCGGCGTCCGGGGGACCCCGTCGTGCGGCAGCCCGAGCCCCCGCCCCTCCGCACGCTCACCCGCACAGCTCCTTGACCACGCTCCGACGTCCTAAGCGAGCCGCCGATGTCCGAAGTCCTCTCCCTGACCGACCGCACTCCGGCCTCCCCCGCACAGCACGGGGTCTGGCTCACCGATCGGCTGGGACTGGCCCGTGAGGCGTTCCACATGCCTGTACGGATCTCCTTCGACCGGGTCGACACCGCCGCGCTGGCCCGCGCGGTGACCGCTGTGACCAGGCGTCATCCGGCGCTCGCCGCCCGCCTGGTGGAACGTGACGGCCAGGTGTGGCGGGAACCGGCGGCGCGGCCGCCCGAACTGGTGCGGCTCGAAGCACCGGCGGACGAGGCCGAACTGGAGCGACGCCTCACGGACGAGGCCGCCCGGCCGTTCTCCCTTGAGACCGGCCCGCTCAGCCGCTTCACCCTGCACCGGCGCGCCGACGGCAGCGCGGAGCTGCTGTTCACCGCCCACCACGCGGTCTTCGACGGCAACTCCAAGGACGTCCTGACCCGGGACCTCGCGGACGCGTACCGCTCCGCGCCCCTGCCCGCGCGCACCGCAGCGGCCGCCCCGACGCCGGATCCCGACACCGTGCGGCGGGCCGCCGAGTGGTACGGGCCGCGCTGGGCCACCGCCACCGACCCGGTGCTCCCCGGCGCACCCCGCACGTCGACCGCCGCCGGACCCGGCGAGGCGGTCGGGTGGCACCTCGACCGCGCCGAGACGGCCGCGCTGGCCGCCGCGGCCTCCCTCGGCGGCACGACGGTCTTCGAGTTCCTGCTCGCGGCACTGCACGGACTGCTGCGCCGCTACGGCGGCGAAGCGGTGCCGGTCTCCGTCCCGCTCTCCACCCGGACCCGCGAACTCGCCGAGGAAATAGGCATGTTCGTCAATGAACTGCCCGTCCACGCGCCCCCGGCCGACCCGACGCAGACCTTCGCCGCCTTCGCGACCGCCGTCCGGGCGGAGCTGCGGGCCGGATACCCCTACCGCGCGGTGCCCTTCGGCACCGCCGTCCCCGGTCTGGGGCCCCGCGTCGGCCTGACCGCGGTGTCGCTCGGCTACCGTCGGCGCGGCCCCGACCCGGACTTCGCCGACACCGGCGCCCGCGTCGCCTGGGCCGTACACAACCGCACCGCCCGCAACACCCTCCACCTCCAGATCGTCGAAGCCCCCGACGCCTCCGGCGGCGGCATGGACTTCAGCCTCCAGTACGACGCGGCCGCACTCGGCCCGGACACGGCCCGCCGCATCGCCGGCCACTACCGCACCCTGCTCGCCGGCGCGGTCGCCGCGCCCGGCGCGCCGCTGGTGGATCTGCCGCTCCTGGACGCCGACGAACTCCGGGCCGTCACCACCGGGCCCAACGCGACGGAACGCCCCTACCCGGCCGACCGGACCGTGCTCGACCTGGTCCGCTCCCAGGCCGCCGCCACCCCCGAGGCGATCGCGGTCACCGCTTCCGGACAGCACCTGAGCTACCGAGAACTGCTCCTGAGGGCCGACGAGTTGGCCGCGATGCTGCGTGCCCGGGGCGTCCGCCCCGGTGATCTGGTCGCCCTGCACCTGGACCGCACCGCCGACCTGCCCGCCGCGCTGCTCGGCACCCTCGCCACCGGCGCCGCGTACCTCCCGCTGGACCCCGGCTATCCGGCCGAGCGCCTCGCCCTCGTCCTGCGCGACTCCGGAGCGGTCCTGGTGCTCGCCGACCGCGAGCCGGCGCCCGCGGTCGCCGAGGCGGCCCCCACGGTCCTGCGGCTCCCCGCGCCTCAGGAGCGCGACCCGGACGAGGCCGCCCCCGAACAGGGGCGGGACACCGCTCCCGGTCCGGACGACACGGCGTACGTCCTCTACACCTCCGGCTCCACCGGCCGCCCCAAGGGCGTCGCCGTCGGCCATCGGGCACTGGTCAACCTGCTCACCTCGTTCGCCGACCGGCTCGGCTCCGGCCCCCGGCACGCCTGGCTGGGCCTGACCTCGCTCTCCTTCGACATCTCCGCGCTGGAGCTGTACCTGCCGCTGATCACCGGTGGCCGCCTGGTCCTCGCCCCGGACGGACTCGCCGTCGACGGCCCCGGGCTGCTCGCCCTCATCGGCGGCGAGGGCGTCACCCACGTCCAGGCCACACCGTCCGGATGGCGGGTCATGCTCGCGGCCGGGTCCGGCATCGAGGCGCTCACGGCCGTCACGGGCCTGGCGGGCGGCGAGGCGCTCCCGCCTCCCCTCGCGCGCGCACTGCGCGCCCGCACCGCCCGGCTCTTCAACGTGTACGGGCCCACGGAGACCACCATCTGGTCCACCTGCGCCGAACTCCCCGCCGACGCGGCACACGTCCGCATCGGCCGCCCGATCGCCAACACCCGGGTGTACGTGGTCGACGCGCACCTGCGTCCCACCCCGCTCGGCATCCCCGGAGAGCTGCTGATCGGCGGGGACGGCGTCGCCCAGGGCTACCTGGGCCGGCCCGGACTCACCGCCGAACGCTTCGTGCCCGACCCGTTCGGCCCGCCCGACAGCCGGCTCTACCGCACCGGGGACCAGGCCGTCTGGACGACCGGGGGCGAACTCGAATTCCTCGGCCGGATCGACGACCAGGTCAAGATCCGCGGCCACCGGATCGAACTCGGCGAGATCGAGTCCGCCCTCCTGGAGCACCCGGCCCTCGCCCAGGCCGCCGTCGCCGTCCGCACCGAGGAGGACGGCGAGCCCTTCCTGGCCGGCTACCTGGTCCCGGCCACGGGCGTCCGTCCGCCCGCCCCCGCCGAACTGCGCGATCACCTGATGCGCACGCTGCCGGCCGCGATGGCTCCGCAGCGCTGGCTCGTCATGGAGCGCCTGCCGCTCACCCCGAACGGCAAGCTGGACCGGCTGGGCCTGCCGGTGCCGCCTCGCGAGGCTCCGGCGCCACGGGGCGAGGAGACCGGCGATGCCGGCGACGAGACGACCGGGACGGTCCGCCGGATCTGGGCCGAGGTGCTGGACCTGCCCGACGTCGGCCCGGAGGACGACCTGTTCGACCTGGGCGGGCACTCACTGACGGTGGTGCAGATCGCCGCCCGGATCCGCGACGAGCTCGGTGTGGAAGTCGACTTCGACGTCTTCTTCGACGTCCCGACCCCGGCCGGCATCGCCGCCGCCGTCCGCGAACGCCGGTAGGCCACCCCTCCCCCGGTGCGCCGGGCACGGCAGAGCGGCCGTGCCCGCGCCCCGGCGCGCGCGTGCCCGCCGACGGCCGACCGACCCGCCACCGCGCCCGCGCCCCCTCGATCACCTCGGCGACGAGTCCCTCACCGAAGAGTCCCTCACCGCACGCCCGAACAGGAACCCGATGACGGATACCCAGGACCTGCCCGCCGGCTGGTCCGCAGCCAAGCGCGCCCTGCTCAGCCAGCGGCTGCGCGGCTCCACCGCCCCCGCCCGGGTGGTGGAGCCCCGCCCGGCGGGCACGGCACCGCCCCTCTCCAGCGGTCAGGAACGCCTCTGGTTCATGGACCAGTTCGCTCCCGGCTCCACGGCCTACACCCTCGCACCGGCCCGCCGGCTCCGGGGCCCCTTCGACCGCGCCGCCCTCGACGCCGCGCTGACCGACCTGGTGGCCCGGCACGAGAGCCTGCGGATGACCTTCCGCACCACCGAGGCGGGCACCGCCGAGGTGACGATCGCCGAACCGGCGCCGTTCGCCGCCCAGCACCTGGACGCCGGCGGGGACGCGGACCCGGAGGCGCGGGCCGCCGCCGAACTCGGCGCGCTGATCGCGCGGCCCTTCGACCTCCAGGCCGGCCCGCTGCTGCGCGCCCTGGTCGTCCGCATCGCCGAGGACGACCACGTCCTCGCCCTGGTGATGCACCACATCATCTGCGACGGCTGGTCCATCGACCTCCTCCACCGCGAGATCGACGTCCGCTACGCCCACCACGCCCACGGCGTGCCGGGTGAACTCCCCGCCCTGGAGGTGCAGTTCGGCGACTACGCGGCCTGGCAGCGAGACCGCCTGGAGAACGGGCGGCTCGCCGCCTCGCGCGCCTACTGGCGCGACCGGCTCGACGGCGTCCCCGCCCTGGAGCTGCCCTCCGACCGGCCCCGGCCTCCCCTGCTCACCTTCGACGGGGCCGCGACCGAGTTCCGCTGGGACGCCGGTCTCACCCGCCGGATCGGCGAGGTGGCGCGGGCCCACGGCGCCTCCCCCTACATGGTGCTGATGGCCGCGTACCAGGCGCTGCTCGGCCGGCACAGCGGGCAGCGCGACTTCGCCGTCGGCTCGGCCGTCGCCGGCCGTCTCCACCGTGAACTCGAGAACGTGGTCGGGGCGTTCGTCAACATGCTGCCGATCCGCGCCCTGCTCTCCCCCGGTCTCCCGTTCGGGCAGCTCGTCGACCGGGTCCGCGAGACCACGCTCGACGCGTACGCGCACCAGGAGGTCCCGTTCGAGCAGATGGTCAACGACCTCGCGGTGGAACGCGACGTCAGCCGCGCCGCCGTCTTCCAGACCACCTTCGCCTTCCAGAACTACGGAGACCCCTCCGCCGCCCCCACCGCGGGCCGCCCGGACTCCGAGGGCTTCGGCTACGAGGCCACCACCACCCACGCCGACCTCGCCCTCTACATGCGCGAGGAGCCGGACGGCGGCCTCTACGGTCTGTTCACCTACCGCACCGACCTCTTCGACGCCGCCACCGTCG
The DNA here is from genome assembly GCF_042733785.1 of Streptomyces sp. NPDC059695. Lineage (NCBI taxonomy): Bacteria > Bacillati > Actinomycetota > Actinomycetes > Kitasatosporales > Streptomycetaceae > Streptomyces > Streptomyces sp. NPDC059695. The sequence goes on from NZ_JBHWFF010000016.1 coordinate 132,261, forward strand.
AGCGGCTCGCCGAGCGCTTCGAGCTGCTGACCGCGGCCGGCGTCGCCGACCCCGCGCTGCCGGTCGACCGGCTCCCGCTCCTCGGCCCGGCCGAGCGGACGGCCGTGCTGGAGACCTGGGCCGTCGGTCCCGCGCTCCCGGACGGCGGTCCCGCCACTCTCACCGAGGCCCTGCACCGGGCGGCCCTCCGTACGCCCGGGGCGACGGCCCTGGTCTTCGAGGACCGGACCCTGACCTACGGGGAGCTGGACCGACGCGCCAACGCCATGGCCCGGCGCCTGAGGGCGCTGGGCGTGGGCGCGGACGACCGGGTGGCCGTCTGCCTGGAGCAGTCCGCCGAGCTCGCGGTCGCCCTGGTCGCCGTCCTCAAGGCCGGCGGCGGCTACCTGCCGCTCGACCCCGAGCAGCCCCCCGCCCGGCTCGCCCACCTCGTGGCCGACTCCGGGGCCGGTGTCCTGATCACCGACACCGTGCTGCGAGCGCGGTTCGGCGACCACCCGGCGGCCGACCTGCTGACCGACGACGGCTCGGACGCGACGCGGTGGGACGAGTCGCCCCTGGAGGAGGTCTCCGGACCGGACCACCTCGCCTACGTGATCTACACCTCGGGCTCCACCGGCACCCCCAAGGGCGTCGCGGTCCAGCACCGCCAGATCCTCAACTACCTGGCCGGCGCGGGCGACCGGCTGCGGATCGAGCCCGGGGCCGCCTTCGGCCTGCTGCAGTCGCTCTCCTTCGACTTCAGCATCACCATGCTGTACCTGGCGCTGACGACCGGCGGCCGTGTGCACCTGCTGCCGCGCCGGATCGCGGGCGTGGAACTGGCCGCGGAGATCGCGCGTGCGGACATCGACTACCTGAAGATGACGCCCTCCCATCTGGCCGCGCTGACCGCCGACGCGCCCCTGGAGCAGCTGCTGCCGCGGCGGGCGCTGGTCCTCGGCGGCGAGGCCAGCAACGGGTCCTGGGCGGCGGGCATCGCCGCGCTGGGCCGGTGCGCGGTGTTCAACCACTACGGGCCGACCGAGGCGACGGTGGGGATCACCGTCCACGAGGTCACCGCCGACGGCCAGGACGCTCCGGGCAGCACCCCCATCGGCAGGCCGCTGGCCGGCGGGCGCTGCTACGTGCTGGACGAGGCCCGCAACCCCGTTCCTCCGGGGGTGGCCGGGGAGTTGTACCTGGGCGGGGACCGACTGGCCCGTTGCTACCTCGGCCGGCCGGACCTGACGGCGGAGCGGTTCCTGCCCGATCCGTACGCCGGTCCGGCGGACCCGGAGCCGTCATCCGGCGCCGGCCCGGACGCCCCGGCGAGCGGCGGACCCCGGATGTACCGCACCGGCGACCTGGCACGCTGGCGGGCCGACGGGACGCTGGAGTACCTCGGCCGCGGCGACGACCAGATCAAGGTGCGCGGCTACCGGGTCGAGCCCGGCGAGATCGAAGCGGCGCTGACGGCCCTGCCCGCCGTCACCCAGGCGGTGGTCGTGGCCCGCGGCGAGGGCGTCAGACAGAACCTCGTCGCCTACCTGGAACGTCCCGCGGGCGGCGACGGGCCGACCGCCGCGGACCTGCGTGCCGCGCTGGGCGAGGTCCTGCCCGACTACATGGTCCCGGCGCGCTACGTGGTGCTGGAGCGGCTGCCGCTGCTCGCCCACGGCAAGGTCGACCGGAAGGCGCTGCCCGAACCCGCGGACGGCCCGTTCGACGGCGGCGACCACGTCGAGCCCGAGGGCGAGACCGAGCGGCTGATCGCCGCCATGTGGGCGGAGCTGCTGGAGCTCCCCCGGGTCGGCGCACTGGACGACTTCTTCGACCTCGGTGGTCACTCCCTGCTCGCCACCCAGGTGGTCGCCCGGATGCGCCGGGCCTTCCCCGACCTGGCCACCCCGGTCGGTGTCATGGACCTCTTCAGGCATCCGACGGTCCGGCGGCTCGCCGCCCTGGTGGCCGCGCCCGAGGGCGACCGCGGCCCGCGCGGCCTGTTGCACCTGCTCACCCCCGAGCGCCGCGAGGTGGCCGCCAGTGTGGTCTGCGCGCCGTACGGCGGGGGCAGCGCCCTGATCTACAAGCCGCTCGCCGACGCCCTGCCGGCGGACTGGGCCCTGCACTCCATCGCCGTCCCCGGCCACGAACTGGGCGAGGAGGCGATGGACATCGACGAGGTCGCCCGGCTCTGCGCCGAGGAGATCGTCGCGAACGTCGCGGGACCGCTGGTGCTCTACGGGCACTGCGGGGTCGGCGTCCGGCTGACCGTGGAGATCGCCCGTCGGGTGGAGGCCGCCGGCCGGGAGATCGACGCCGTCCACCTCGGGGGCATCTTCCCGTTCGCCCGCCCGAAGGGCCGTGGTGCCGCGCTGGCCGCGCGTCTCGCCGAGCTGTCCGCCCGGCTGCGCAGCGACCAGGGGATGATCAACGCCCTCGCGGCGGCGGGCCTGGACGTGGACGAGGTCGACGAGGAGCAGCTGCGGCTGATCGTGCGGAACCGCCGGGTCGGCACCGAGGGCGCCGAGCGGTACTTCGGGGAGCTGTACGAGAGCGAGGGCGGCACCCTCACGGCGCCGGTGATCGCCGTCTGCGGCGACCGCGACCCGGCGACCGAGTTCTACGAGGAGCGGTTCCGCGAGTGGCACCGGATCACCGGGACCGCCGCGGTGGTGGTCCTGGACGAGGCCGGGCACTTCTATCTCAAGTACCGGGCGCAGGAGTTGGCCGACATCCTGACCGGGGTGCACCGCTCGATCGCCGCCGGTGAGGAGGCCCGCCACACACGCACCGCCGATGCCACCTGGTGGCTGGCTGGCGTGTCCCGCGAAGGAGCCGGGACGGTTCCGGTACGCGGGCGGGCACGGGGGTCCGGGGCGCCGGGGTCGGCACGCGAGGGCCGCGGGAGGGGTCCCGTCCGCCCGACCATGGGCCGCTTCCTGACCATCGCCACCGGCCAGCAGCTGTCGATGATCGGCTCGGCCCTCACCGAGTTCGCCCTGCCGATCTGGCTCTACCTGCAGACCGGTTCGCTGTTCCAGCTCGGCCTGCTCGCCGCCTTCGGCCTGGTGCCCAGCGTCGTGGTCGCCCCGCTGGCCGGCGCGATCGTCGACCGCGGCGACCGCCGCCGGGTGATGCTGTGGGGCGACGTCGCGGCCGGCCTGACCCAGGCGGTGCTGCTGGTGCTGTACCTCGGCGGCGCGCTGGAGATCTGGCACACGTACGTGCTGATCTCCGTGCTCTCCGCGGCGCTCGCCTTCCAGCGCGTCGCCTGGGGCTCGGCGGTGCCGCAGCTGGTGCCCAAGCGCTTCCTCGGCCGCGCCAACGGCGTGGTCCAGATGGCCCTCGGCCTGGCCCAGTTCCTCGTCCCGCTGATCGCGGTCGGCATCCTGCACCTGATCGGCCTCGGCGGCATCCTGGTCTTCGACGTCGTCAGCTACGCGGTCGCCACCGGTGTCACCCTGGCGGTGCGCTTCCCGGACGCGATGGCCGCGTCGCGGCGCGAGTCCGTCGGCGCCGAGATCCGGGCGGGCTTCCGACGGGCGCTCGGGAGCCGCCACTTCAGGGCCATGCTGTTCTGGTTCGCCGCCCTGAACGTCTTCCTCTCGCCGCTCTTCCTGCTCGTCACCCCCCTGGTGCTCTCCTTCTCGTCGACGGCGTCGGCCGGCTGGGTCTCCACCGCCGCGGGACTGGGCGCGGTGCTCGGCGGTCTCACCCTGCTGGTCTGGGGCGGCCCTCGGCGGATGCGGCTGCGCGGCGTCCTGATCGCCGCGCTGGGCCTGGCCGCCGCCTGCGTCGTCACCGGTCTGCGGCCCTCGGTGACCGTGGTCGCCGTCGGCGCGTTCGGCATGACCTACGGGCTCGCGCTGCTCAACGGCATCTACGCGACGGTCGTCCAGACCAAGGTGCCGATGCGCTTCCACGGCCGGGTGATCGCGGTGAACACCATGGTCGCCTGGTCCACCCTGCCGATCGGCTTCGCCCTGGTCGCGCCGATGGGCCCCGAGCTGCTCCAGCCCCTGATGGACGAGGGCGGCGCGCTCGCCCCGACCGTCGGCGCGCTGATCGGCACCGGCGACGGGCGCGGCATCGGCCTGCTCTACCTGGTGTTCGGCCTCGCCATGGCCGCGCTCGTCCTGATCAGCTTCTGCATCCCCGTCCTGGCCCGCTTCGACCGCGAGGTCCCGGACGCCGAATCCGACGACCTGATCGGTCTGGAAACCCTGAAGGCCCGCGCGAGAAGCGAGAGACACGCATGACCTCCCCGACCCCGATCGCCCGCCATCCGCTGACCGACGAGCAGCGCCGCCTCTGGTTCCTCCAGCAACTGAACCCGGAGGACGCCGGGTTCAACATGTACCTGAACCGGCGCTGGAGCGGACCGGTCGACCCGCGGGCGCTGGGCGCGGCGCTCACCCGGCTCACCGCCCGGCACGAGGTGCTGCGCACCCGGTTCGCCCTGGACGGCGAACAGCCGGTCCAGCTCGTCGAGCCCGTACGGGACGTCGCCCTCGCCCGGGTCACGCTTCCGGACGCGTCCGAGGAGTCCTTCACCGCGGCCTGCGCCCCCTTCGCCAACGCCCCCTTCGACCTGGGTGAGCGCCCGCCGCTCCGGGCCGTCCTGGTCAGCGCCGGAGAGGACGAGCACGCCCTGGGCGTCGTGGTCCACCACATCGTCTCCGACGGCTGGTCGTTCGGCGTGCTGTGGCGTGAACTGGTCGCGCTGTACCGGGAGGAGACCGGCGAGGGACCGGCCGCCCTGCCGGAACTGAAGCTCCGGTTCGGGGACTTCGCGCGCGCCGAGCGGTCCAGGCTGGACGGCGGGGCGGCGGAGGAGGCGTTCCGGTACTGGAGCGAGCGGCTGGCCGGCGTCGGCACCCTTCGGATGCCGCTGGACCACCCGCGGCCCGCCGAGCCCGCCCACCCGGCCGGGTTCGCCGACCTCCCCCTCGGACCCGGTCTGGTCGCCGGGATCGACGCGCTCGCGCGTGAGCAGCGCTGCACGCCGTTCATGGTGCTGCTCACCGCCTACCAGTGCGTGCTGGCCCGCTGGAGCGGCAGCCACGACTTCGCCGTCGGCACCCCGCTGGCCGGCCGGAACGAGACCTCCCACGAGGACCTGCTCGGCTACTTCTCGCGCACCGGGGTGATCCGCGCGGACCTCACCGGCGAGCCCGGCTTCCGCACCGTGCTGCGCCGGGTGCGCTCCGCCACGATGGCCGCGCTGACCCATCAGGACGTCCCGGTCGAGCGGCTGGCCGCCGCACTGGACCTGCCCGCGCAACCCGGCGCCGGTCCCCTCTACCAGGCGGTGTTCGTCCACCAGAGCCAGTACCAGCTGGCCGGTGGCGACGAGCACGCCGCGCTGCCCGCGGGCGTCCGGACGGCGAGCATGGACTCCGGTTTCGACCGGGCCAAGACCGACCTGCTGCTGGACAGCTGGCGCACCCCCGACGGCGGGATGACGCTGTCGTTCTGCTTCGACCGGGAGCTCTTCGAGCGGGCCACCGTCGAGGGCCTGGCGCGCCGGGTCCGCGACCTGCTCGCCCGGGCCGTCGCGGACGTCGAGGTCCCGCTGCACGGGGACTGGCTGCTGTCCGCCGAGGAGCGCGCCGGGCTGCTGGCCCTCGGCGCCGGGCCCGCCGTCTCCGAGGACGCCCCTCACGTCCTGCGCGGTTTCGCCGAGCAGGTCGCCGCGCGCCCCGACGCCCCCGCTCTCGAGTGCGCGGGCCACGTCCGTACGTATGCCGAACTCGACCGCGCCTCGGACGCGTTGGCCGGCCGGCTCGGTCCCGTGGCCGGGCGTGCGGTGGGCGTCCGGATCGAGCCCTCCTTCGCGCTGGTCACCGCTCTGCTCGCGATCTGGAAGGCGGGCGCGGGGTACCTGCCCCTGGACCCCGCGCATCCCGCGGAGCGCCAGCGCCTGATGCTCGGCGAGGCGGACGCCGTCCTGCTGCTCACCGGAGGGGAGCTCCCGGAGCTGGGGGTTCCGGTGCTGGCCGTCGGCGATCCGGGCACCGGGGGCGGGCGTACGCGTACGGGCGGGCCCGGCGCCACGGGCAGCGCTCCCGAGGGCGAGGCCCCCGCCGCGGCCGCGCTTCCCGGGACCGACCCGGAGGGTCTCGCGTACGTCCTCTACACCTCGGGCTCCACCGGCGCCCCCAAAGGCGTCGCCGTCGAGCACGCCGCTCTCGCCGAGCGCGTCCGCTGGATGGCCGGGCCCGAGGGCTACGGCCTCGGGCCCGGCGACCGGATCGTGCAGTTCGCCTCGATCGGTTTCGACACCCACGCCGAGGAGATCTGGCCCGCCCTCACCGCGGGTGCCTGTGTCGTCCTGCTGCCCGGCGGCGGCCGGACCCTGCCCGACCTGCTGCGCGGCGAGGCAGGACGGTCCGTCACCGTGCTCGACCTGCCCACCGCCTACTGGGAGGAGCTGGTCTCGCTCGGAGACCTGGCCCCGTGGCCGCCGGCGCTGCGCCTGGTGGTCCTCGGCGGCTCCGAGGCACGCGCGGCCACCGTCGCCCGGTGGCGGGAGCGGCACGGCGACGCCGTCCGGCTGGTCAACACGTACGGCCCGACCGAGGCCACCGTCATCGTCACCGCGGGCGAGCTCGGCGGGGGCCCGGGCGCCGGGGCGCGCCCGCCGCTGGGCCGTCCGCTGCCGGGGGTGCGCCTCTACGTCGTGGACGAGCGCGGCGGCCTGCTGCCCGCCGGGTCCGAGGGCGAGCTGTACGTCGGCGGCAGGGGCCTCGCGCGCGGCTACACGGCCCGGCCCGAACTGACCGCGGAGGCGTTCCTGCCGGACCCGTTCACCGGCGCCCCGGACGACCGGATGTACCGCACCGGCGACCGCGTCCGGTGGCGCCGCGACGGGCAGCTGGAGTTCCTGGGCCGCGCCGACGACCAGGTGAAGATCCGCGGCTACCGGATCGAGCCCGCCGAGATCGAGGCCGCCCTCACCGCCCACCCGGCCGTCGCCCGTGCGGCGGTGCTGGTCCGCGACGGCCGCCGGCTGATCGCCTACGCCGTCCCGCGACCGGCCGGCGCGCAGGGGGCCGCGGCCGCTCCCGCGGACGCGGCCGCGCTGCGCGAGCACCTGGCGCTGCGGCTCCCGGTCTTCATGGTGCCGGAGGCCGTGGTGCTGCTCGACACCCTCCCGCTCACCGCCCACGGCAAGCTCGACGCCGCGGCCCTGCCCGACCCGGAGCCGGCGGGCGCGTCGTCCGGCCGCCTGGCGCCGCGCACGGAGGCCGAGGCCCTGGTGGTCGACGTCTGGCAGGAGGTGCTCGGGATACCGGAGGTCGGCGTGGGCGACGACTTCCTCGCCCTGGGCGGGGACTCCCTCCTGGTCACCAGGGTCGTCGCGCGCATCCGGGCCGACGTGGGCATCGACCTGTCGATCCGGGACGCCTTCGAGAGCCCCACCCCGGCCGCCCTGGCGGCCCGGATCGAGGCCCTGCTGATCGCCGAGATCGACGCGCTCAGCGAGGAGGAGGCCGCCGGCCGGCTGGGCTGACGCCGTACCCCGCCCCGGCCGTGCCCCGGGGCCGGCGCGGCCGGGCTGCCGCTCCGCCCACCGCGCCCGGTCCCGGGCTCCGCCGCCCCACCCCCGCACGACCCCGACGTCCGTCCCCGCCCCTCACATCGGAGAACGCCATCGCCCTCACCGTGCCGCCCGCAGCGACGACCGTCCCGGAGCTCCTGGACGCGCGGGCCACCGAACACCCGGACCACACCGCGCTGCACGTCGTCGGCGGCGGGAAACTCACCTACCGGCAGTGGCGCGAGGAGGCGCTGCGCGCCGCCGTCGGTCTGGCGGCCGCCGGGGTCGCCCCGCGCGACAGGGTGGTGCTGCGGTTCTCCAACACCCGCTGGGAGCGGTACGCCGTCGGATTCCTCGCCGTCCAGTACGCGGGCGGGGTTCCCGTCCCCGTCCGCGAGGACCTCTCCGAGGGCGACGCCGCCGCCCTGGCCGTGCTCGCCGAGGCCCGCACGGTCCTGGCCGACGGGGGCCTGCCCGGCGTACCGGGACTGAGGGAGCTGCGTCTGGACGCCCTGCTCGCGGCGCACCCCGCGCCGCCGGACGGCCCGCCGCACCGGGTCGCTCCGGCCGATCCCGCCCAGGTGATCGGCACCTCGGGCACCACCGGCGCCCCCAAGGGCGTGGTCGCCGCGCACGGGAACCTGACGGCCGGTCTGGCCGCGCACCCCCGCCGCCGCGCCTACGCGCACTCGCGGCACGCCCTGCACGCCTTTCCCCTCGGGACCAACGCGGGACAGGTGATGCTGCTGAACTCGCTGACCGCCACGCCCACCACCCTGAGCCTGCCGCGCTTCGACGCGGACCGGTTCGGCGCCGCGGTCGAGGAGTTCGGCGTCGGCACGGCCTTCCTGGTGCCCTCGATGGTGATCGAACTCGTGAACGCGGGCACCGCCCGGCGGTACGGCCTCGGGAGTCTGCGCCTGGTCAACTCCTCCGCCGCGGCCCTGCCCGTGCCGGTCGCGGCCGCGCTGGCGGCGGCACTGCCCGGCGCGACGCTCGTCAACACGTACACCTCCGCCGAGGCGTCGCCCGCGCAGATCTCGACCGTGGTCGACGCGCGCCGGCCCGGCTCGGTGGGCCGCCCGGCGAACCCCGGTGACCTCCGGATCCTCGACGCGGACGGGCTGCCGCTGCCCGCCGGGCAGGTCGGCGAGGTGTGGCTGCGCCAGCCGGGACCGCCCCGCGGCTATCTCGGCACCGCCGGATCCGACGCCCAGGTGTTCCGGGACGGCTGGGTACGGATGGGCGACGTCGGACACCTCGACCGGGAGGGGTACCTGTACCTCGTCGACCGGGAGAGCGACGTCATCAAGAGCGGTGCGCTGAAGGTCTCCACGCTGCGGATCGAGGAGGCGCTGCACGAGCATCCCGCGGTCGCGGACGCCGCCGCGCTCGGCCTGCCGCACCCGGTGATGGGCGCCGTCCCCGTCGCGGTCGTGGTGGCCGCGCCCGGCGGTCTGGACCCGGACGAGCTGCGGCTGTTCCTGAGCTCCCGGCTGAGCCGGCCCGAGCTTCCGGTCCGGATCCTGCTCGCGGACGACCTGCCCAGGAATCCGACCGGAAAGGTGGTGAAGCACCGGCTCCGTCCGCTGTTCGACGCCGCCCCGGAGTCCACCGGTCCCGCCCTCGCCCCCGCCACCCCGACGGAACTGCGCCTGGCGGCACTCTGGCGGCGGCTGCTCGGGCGCCCGGTCACCGATGTCGCCGCCGAGTTCTTCGCGCTCGGCGGCGACTCGTTCCGGGCGGTCCAGCTCGCCGGCGGCATCTCCGAGGAGTTCGGGATCCGGGCGGGCACCGGCGTCGTCTTCGAACGGCCCTCGCTGCGCGCCCAGGCGGCCTGGGTGGACCACCCCGACCGGCGGCCCGCCGCGACCGCCGAGGGGTCGGCCGTGGAGGCGGCCGGGGCAGCCGCCGGGGCGGAGCCCCTGACGCCCTACCTGGCGGCGCTCCGCGCGCAGCCGCACGCCGTCGCCCTCACCTCTCAGCAGGAGAACTTCTTCCGCTGGATGGCCGAGGCCCCCGGGCGCGACGCCGGCGCGGTGACGGCACTGTTCCGGGTGGCCGACCGGTTCGAACCCGAGACCATGGCCCGGGCGCTGACCGAGGCGGTGCGACGCCATCCGGCGCTCCGCACCCGCTTCGAGACGGTGGCGGACGGGGTCGTGCGGGCGGTCCTGGACGAGGAGCCCCGGGTGCGGATCACGCTGACCCGGGCCCCGGGCGCCACGGACGCCGAGGTGGACGCCCTGCTGCTGGCCGAACGCGACCGTCTCACCGACCTGGCCCGTGACCCGATGGCGCGCCTGCTGGTGGTGAGCCGCTCGGAGACGGACCACGTGGTGCTGGTCGCGACGCACCACATGGTGTCCGACGGCTGGTCGGTCGGTGTCCTCCTCGCCGACCTCGGCGTCCTCTACTCCGCCCTGCGGCGGGGCCGGCCGGCGCCGCCCGCCCGCCCGGGTCCGGGCTACGGGGAGCTGGTGGACTGGGCGAACGCGCACTGGCCGGCCTCCCGGGCCCACTTCGGGACCGCGCTGGCCGGAGCGCCGGAGGCCGTCGAGCGGTTCACCGGCCGCCGGGAGGTGGACGAAGTCCTCACCCAGGGGCACGAGTTCGAGGTTCCTCCCGTGCTGGCCGGGGCCCTGCGGGCCCGGGCGGCCGAGCTGGGCGCCACCCCCTTCCTGGCCGTGGCGGCGGTCTGGACCGCGCTCCTCGCCGGCCGCAGCGGGCATCCCGACCTGGTGGTGATGACCCCGGTGCCCGGCCGCCCCCGGCCGGACGCCGAACGGACGGTGGGCTGCTTCGTCCAGTCGCTGCTGCTGCGGGTGGACGTGAGCGGGGGCCCCGGCTTCGCCGAGCTGGTGGACCGGCTGCGAGTGGTCTACGGCGAGGCGCTGGACCACCAGCTGTATCCGTTCGCCGAGTTCAGCCCCTCGGTGCCGTTCGCGGCGTGGCTGCGGTACGAGGCGTGGGCCGCGCCCGCGCAGCTGCCCGGCCTGGCCTGTGAGCCATGGGAGCTGCCGCGCGGGAGCACCGTGCCCTGGCCGCTTCCGGGCGGCGACCGGGGCGTGCCCGAGCTGACCGTGGTCGAGCAGCCGGACGGCGGCCTGCGGTGCTGGCTGCAGTACAACGCGCTGGCCTTCGACCTCCCCGTGATCACCGGACTGGCGCGGGAGTTCACCGCCGCGCTGGCCACCGCCTGCGGGGTGGCGTCGGCGGGGTGACCGGACGACGGCTCGTGGGCCGCTTCACGGCGCGATCTCGAAGGCGGGCGGCTGGAGGCCCGCGAGGCAGCGTGTGTCCGGTGCGGTCGGCTCGTCGAAGAACGAGCGGGTGATCGTCTGGGCGCACGCCGAATCGGCGAAGACCACATGGGCGACGTAGGGGACGGTGACGGCGGTGGACCGGCTCAGCGTCCGGGCGACGTAGGCCCCGTTGCTCGGGGCGGTCTGGGCGTCGAAGCCGCCGGAGAGGGCGAGGGTCGGGATGTCGCTGCGCGTCACGTCCCGGATCAGGGCGGGCGCCGGAGGGACGTCCCAGGCGCGGCAGTCGTCGTGGAGCCAGGCGAGCTGCGGGGCGTTGGCCAGCATCGACCGGGGGAACGTCGGGAACGCGCGCCGTCCGCCCCGGATGATGTCGGCCTCGCTCTCGTAGGGGGTCCACTGGCTGCAGAAGATGCCGTAGACGAGCCCGTGGGCGACCCTTCCGACGGCCTGCGGGCTGTACCTGCCGCCAGCGAGCTGCTCCGCGATGCGCTGCGGATCGCCGTGGGCCAGTTCGTCGATGGAGCGCGGCACCCCGGCGGCCACATGGGTGGCCGAGGTCAGCCAGGTGACCAGGTTGCTCCCGTCGAGGACGACCTTCACCGGCTCGGGATGGACCGGGACCGTGACGGTGGTGGTGAGCGGTCGCGCCTCCAGCTGACCGACGAGACGCAGGAAGGTGGCCTTCAGGTGCGGGTAGCGGGTGTTGCAGGCGGGCTGCAGCTCGCAGGCCCTGAACAGGCCGTCGAAGCCCTCTCGTGCGGCCTTCCAGGTCACGGCCCCGCCGGCGAGGGAGGGCGGCAGGACGCCGTCGATGCCGACCGACCGGATGCCGTCGGGGTGCAGGCGCATGTAGTTGAGCGCCAGATGGGTGCCGTAGGAGATGCCGAAGACGTTCCACTTCCTGATGCCCAGCGCGCCGCGCAGGGCGTCGTAGTCGGCCGCGCTCTCGATGTCGTTGTAGGCGCCGGGGTCGGCGCCCCTGGCCACCACGCTGTCGCGGCACTCCCGTGTCGCCCGGACGTGCAGGCGCCCGGTGGACGGTGCGTTGGAGACGAGGCCCAGGGCGCGGGCGTTGAACGCGTCGATGTTCGCGCAGGTGAGTTCCGGGTCGGCCGCGTAGGTTCCGCGCTGGGACATGAAGATCACGTCCCGGTCGCTGTTCAGGCCGCCGGCGACCGCCATCGGGATCTCGGAGACCGCGTCGTCCCCGGGACCGCCGGCGAACCACACGATCGGGTCGGGCGACGGCCGCCCGCTCACCGCGGGGATGATCGCGACGGCCAGGGTGATCTTCCGTCCCCGGTGCCGGGAACGGTTCTCGGGGACGGTCAGCGTGCCGCAGCGGGCGCGCGCCAGATCGGGGATCGGGTCCGCGGTCCTCGGGCAGGGTCCCGGCTCGAAGCGGGCTCCGCCCGCCGTCCCGGCGACCGTGCCGAGCGGTACCCGGGCGCCGGACTCGGCCCGGGCGGGCATCGCGGCCAGGCCGACGACGAGGGCACCGGCCGTGGCTCCGGCGAGGGCGGCCGGGAGTCTGCGCGACGCGCGCCGGCGCCGGGGTGGGCTGAGCGACTTCATCGGGTCTCCGCTTCGGGGGTGAGGGTGAACGGTTTCGGCGTCAGTCCTGCCACGCAACCGGTGTCGGGCGCGGTCGGACGGGTGAGGAAGGAGGCCAGGACGCTCTGCGCGCAGGGCGACTGGGGAACCACGAAGTGGCCGATCCCGGGGATGAGAACGGCGGTCGAGCGGGTCAGCGTGCGGCCGGTGTAGGGTCCCCAGCTCGCCCCCGTCTTCGCGTCGAACGTGCCGGAGACGATCAGCGTCGGCACGGTGCTCGACGTGGTCACGCGCTGGACGGCGGTGCGGTCCGGCACGTCCCAGACGCGGCACAGGTCGTACTCGAAGGGCAGCTGCGGCGCGTGGGCCAGGACCGTGTCCGGCCACCCGGGGAAGGCCCGGCGGCCGGCTTCCAGGACGTCGGTCCTCGTGAAGCCCGGCGCCCATTCGCCGCACGCCACGGAGTGTGTCAGACCGTGGGCGAACTCGCCGACGGCGGGCGTCGCGCCGGCGGCCTGGGCCCGGGCGAAGCGCTCCGGGTTCCCGTGGGCGAGTTCGTCGAGGGCGGCGGGGACGTCGACGGCCGGCATGGCGCCGCCGTCGGCGACCAGCAGGTTGACCAGTGCGCCGCCGTCGAGGACGACCTTCACCGGACGTCCGCCGCCGGGGGGTTGCGCGGTGAGCCTCAGGGGGTGCGCCTCGAGGCGCCGGACCTGCTGGGTCAGGGTGCGCGCGAGGTGCGGGTAGCGGGTCCCGCAGGCGGGCTGGGCCTCGCACGCCGCGAAGATCGCGGTGATCCCCTCCCGCGCGCTGTCCCAGGCCCAGGGAAGGCTCACGATCTGCGGCGGGACGACCGAGTCGATCGCCACCGAGCGGATCCCCTCGGGGTGCCGGCGCAGCGTGGTGAGGGCCAGGTCGGTGCCGTACGAGTAGCCGTAGACGTTCCACTTCCTGATGCCGAGCGCGGTGCGCAGGTCGGCGAAGTCCGCTGCGTTCTCGGTGGTGTTGTACGCGCTCAGCCGGACTCCGGCGGCCGTGAGGCGGTCCCGGCACTCCTTCGCCGCGCGCACCAGGAGGCGCCCGGTGGAGGGCGCGTCGTAGGGGAGACCCACGGCGGCCGCGTTGAACCGGTCGATCTCCGGGCAGGCGAGGTTCGGCTGCGAGTGGAGCCCGCCGCGCTGGGTCATGACGATCAGGTCGCGGTCCCGGTTCACACCGGAGTCGATCAGGAAGGGGATGGCTCCGAGGGCGTCGCCGCCGGGTCCTCCTTCCATGAACACCACCGGGTCCTGGGCGGGCGTGGAGGACGCGGCGGGGATGACGGCGACGGTGAGCCTGATGGTGCGTCCGCCGCGGTGGGACCGGCTCTCGGGCACCTCCAGGAGTCCGCACCGTCCGGGGATCGGGTCGGGGGTGGCCGGGCAGGGACCGGGGACGAAGCGTGCCGGGCCTCCCGGCCGGGGTCCCGTGGGAGAGGGTGCCGTGGCGCCGCTCGGCGCCGGTCCGAGCGCGCCCAGGAGTGCCAGACCGGCCGCGACGACCGCCACCCTGGCGGGCGACCGCCGGGAGCGGCGTGGCGCGGACGGCCGCGGCCCCCGGTTCCGTACGGGCCCGCCGCTCCCACGAGCGGGCGACAGGCAGCCTGTGCCGAGGGCTTGATCCGCCATGTGTTCCTGTCTTTCTGAGGGTCTCGGCCGCGCCGGGACCGACGACGATGCGGCGCGGCTCCGCGCGGCCCCGCACGCGTCGGGTGGCGGCCACCGCCAGGCCAGCGTCGGCGCGGTGCCGGACGTCCACCACCGGAGGGCTCCAGTCGGAGCAGTCCGTCCCCGCCGGGCGGGGCGGGTTTCGCGCATCCGTTCCGGCGCGTGGGGGAGCACACTGGCAGGAGGGGGCGGAAGGCTTGCCCCGACCGGGGCCCGGCCGGTCCCGCCCGCTCGTGGAAGAGGGTGCGCGGATGCCCAGAACTCGCTCCTCGTCCCGCTCGCGCTACGCCCCGGACCGGGGTCTGGCGACGCGCATGGCGACGACGATGTTCCTGATCGGTCTGCTGTACGTGGTCTTCGTCGGCGTTCTGCTGGTCCTGCTGCGCGGATCCTGGCCGATCATCCTGCTGATCACGGGCGCTCTGTTCGTCGGACAGTTCTGGTTCAGCGACCGGATCGCCGCGCTGGGCATGGGTGCACGCGAGGTGACCAGGGAGCAGGCGCCCGAGCTGCACGGAACCGTGGACCGGATCTGTGCGCTGGCCGACATGCCGAAGCCGAAGGTGGCGATCGCCGAGAGCGACGTGCCGAACGCGTTCGCCACCGGCCGCGGCGAGAAGACCGCGCTGGTCTGCGTCACGACGGGCCTGCTGCGGCGCCTGGAGCCCGAGGAGCTGGAGGGCGTCCTCGCGCACGAGATGTCGCACGTGGCGCACCGGGACGTCGCGGTCATGACCATCGCGTCCTTCCTCGGCGTCCTCGCCGGGATGATGACGCGGGTCGCGCTCTACAGCGGTCTCGGCCGCAGCCGGGACAGCACCATGGGCCTGGCCGTGATCCTCGTCCCCGTCGTCAGCGCGGCCGTCTACGTCGTCAGCTTCCTGCTGACCCGCGTGCTCTCACGCTACCGCGAGCTGGCCGCCGACCGCGCCGCCGCGCTCCTGACGGGCCGCCCGTCGGCGCTCGCCTCCGCGCTCACCAAGGTGAGCGGTGAGATGGCCCGCATCCCGACGAAGGACCTGCGCAAGGCGGAGCCGTACAACGCCTTCTGGTTCGCGCCGGCCTTCTCCTCCAAGGAGAGCCTGAGCCGGCTGCTCTCCACCCACCCCACCCTGGAGCAGCGGCTCGAGCAGCTCACGCGGATCTCGGCGCAGCTCGGCGGGGCGTGACGGCGGTGGGGCTCCTCGACAGCATCCTCGGGCGCAGCCGGCCGGTCCGGCCCGATCTGGACCGTCTCTTCGGGCTGCCGGCCGCGGCGCTCACCCTCCAGGCGGGCACGGGCTTCGTTCCGGCAGGTGCCGGGGCGGTGTGCTTCGCCGCGGTGGAGGGCGGTGCCTTCGCCCGTCTGAAGGCAGACGTACGGGATCTCCTCGACGTCGAGGTGGTCGCCGGGAGCGATCGGGGCGGGGGCGACGGCGAGGGCCGGAGCGCCGGAGCGGGGGCGTACCCCGTGACGTACACGTCGGACGCGTACGGCTACACGTGGCTCACCGTACGGCGTCCCGCCGAGGACCTGATCACGCTGGTCAACGACCTGCACGCGGTCAACGCGCTCCTCGAGGAGGCGGGCTTCGGCCCCAATCTGCTCTGCTCCCTGACCGCGTTCCGCGCCCCGGAGGCCGGGGCGCGGACGAACGCGGGGACGGAGGGAGGCCCGGCGGAGGGGGCCTGGGCGGACGAACCGGGCGCCGACGGGCACCGGGCGCGTGACCTCGCGCTCGTGTACCTGTACAAGCGCGGCACCTTCTATCCGTTCGCGCCGCGCACCGATCGCGCCGAGACCCGCGACAACACCCTCGAGGTCCAGGTCAGGGGACTGCTGGCCGGCGACCTCGCGATGGAGCCGGACATGGAGCGGTGGTTCCCGGTCTGGGGGGCTCCGGGGCTCGGCGGGCCGGAGCGGCTGCCGGGGGCCTGAGCGCCGCTCGGCCGCCGTACGGTTCGCGCGGCGGTCTCACTCGGCGATCGGCCAGTTGAGCTCGGTCCGCAGGTCCTGAGGGTCCATGTCCGGCGTCGGCTGCGTCACGTACACCTCCCACCGGTCCTCACCGCCTCGCAGCCCCTGCGCGCGGATCCAGGCCCCGAGCCGCTCCCAGGACTCCCCGAGCCCGTCGAAGCCGCCGTGGTGCGTCACCCGCGCGACCCGCCCGCCGGGCAGCTCGCCGGTGACGACGCCGCCCTCGGCCCGTACCACGCGCCCGGTGACGAACCCGACCTCCAGCTCCCACTTCTCCCCCGGCGCCCCGTGGTGCAGGCCGAACGCGGCGCTCTTCGGCGGGACCCGCTGCTCGCGCAGCACGCGCCCGAGCGCCCCGAAGGCCTCGTCGAAGAAGGTGCGCACCTCCGCCGGGGACACGACGCCGTGCACGACGGCGGTGGTCTCGGGTTCGCGTTCCACGAGACGGGGCTGCCGCTCGGGGTCCGGGGTGCTGCTGTCGTGGTCGCTGTGCGTGCTCATGTCGTTCCGACGCTCCGATTCGCGTTGACGGCGTACTCGGAACGTACCGACCGGACGCGCGCCGGAAAGTCATCGCCGCGCCCGGAGCGGGGAGCCGCGCGGAACGCGCGGGCTCGGAGGGATCCGTTCAGCGGAGCCAGGGACCGGTGAGGGCCCGGACCGCGGAGCCGTCCAGGTCCGCGAGCGTGGTGCCGACGAACGCGCGGGCCCACTCGGAGGTCTGGACGCGGAACGGGGGCTCGTCCCCGGTCAGGGCCTCGATGATCGGAGCCGCGGCCTCGAACGGCGTCTGGGCGTTGCCGAAGGACTGCTGGGTGCGGGCGACGTACGCCTGGAGGGCCGGGGCGTACGGTCCGGCGGCGGCGAGCAGGGCCGGCACGTCCAGGCCGATGTTGGCGACGAACTCGCTGGCCACCGCGCCCGGTTCGACCACGACGACATCGACACCGACGGTGGCGGCGACGGGGTCGAGCGACTGCATGAAGCCCTCGACGGCGAACTTCGCCGCGCAGTAGGCCTCGTTGAAGGGCTGGCCGACCGCGCCGCCCACGCTGGTGACGGTGATCACCCGGCCCCGGGAGGCCCTGAGGTGCGGCAGGGCGGCGCGGGTGGCGGCGACCACGCCGAAGAAGTTGACCTCCATGGCGGCCCGGACGTCGTCGAGGCTCATCCGCTCGATGGTTCCGACCTGCGCGGCGCCGGCGTTGTTGACGAGCGCGTCGAGGCGGCCGTGCTCGGCGATCACCTCGTCGAGGCAGGCGGTGATGCTGCCGGGGTCGACGACGTCGAGGTGCTTCACCTGGATCCGGTCGGTGACCGCGTGCTCCGCCGCCGCCTCGAGCAGGGCGTCGGCCTTTCCGGTGTCGCGCATGGTGGCGACGACCCGCCAGCCCTCCCGGGCGGCGGCGACGGCGGCGGCCAGGCCGATCCCGGAGGACGTGCCGGTGATCAGGACGGTCTTCTCGCTGGTCATCAAGGGGTCTCCTTGCGTGTCGTACGGAGCGCCGGCCCTTAACCGGGGAACTCCCCATTTACCCGGAGGCTAACCGGGGAACTCCCCGGTTGTCCAGATAGACTGGTCCCGACGAAGGGAGCAACCGTGACCACCCAGCCGAGCGTCTTGCGCGCCGATGCCCGCCGCAACCGGGAGCGGATCCTCGAAGCGGCCGTGCGCGCTTTCGCCGAGAAGGGCGCGGACGTTCCGATCGACACGATCGCCAAGGCCGCCGGAGTCGGCTCGGCCACGCTCTACCGCCACTTCCCCACCCGGGAGGCGCTGGTCGAGGCCGCCTACCGCAACGAGCTGGCCCGCGTCTGCGACAGCGCCGCCGAGCTGCTGGCGGAGCTCCCGCCGGACCGTGCCCTGCGCGCGTGGATGGACCGGTTCATCGACTACCTGGCCGCCAAGCAGGGCATGGCGGACGCCCTGCGGGCCGCCGTCGCCTCGGGCGCGGACCCCTTCGCGGAGACCCTCGACCGGCTCGGCGCGGCGATCGACTCCCTGCTCCACGCGGGAGCCGACGCCGGTCTCCTCCGCTCGGACGTCGACCCCTTCGACGTCGGCCTCAGCCTCGCGGGGGTCGCGCTGATCACCAGCTCTCCGGCCCAGCGGGACCGGTCCGGCCGCCTCCTCGACCTGCTCCTCGACGGACTGCGCCACGGAGCGACCGCCCCTCGCCGCCGGCCATGAGCCGCGTCCGACGGGGCAGGGCGCCACGGCCGGCGCCGTACGCGGCCGGTCGGTGTCACGAGGTGCCCGGCGCGGTCCAGTTCGGGTCGCGGCCGCTCAGCCCCACCGCGCGGTCCAGCAGCGGAGCCCTGTCCGGGACGGGCACCGCGGTGCCGAAGAGGCCGCCGCCGTCCCCCTGCTCCTCGGCGGCGGCCAGCAGGAACGCGTGCGAGGCGTGGAGCGCGGCCGGGTCGGGCGCGTACGCCTGACCGGTGGCCCGGGCCAGGTCCCAGCCGTGGATGACCAGCTCGTCGGCGGCCACGATCCCCGCGACGTCACCGGGCAGGTCCACACCGCCCGCGCGGGTGAATCCGGTCCAGGCCTCCGGTTCCCTCCAGGCCCCGGCCAGTTCCGCCAGGAGCCGGGGCAGTTCCGTGCGCCAGTCGGCCGGGAGGACCGGCCTCGTGCTGCCGGGCGGGACCGCGGTGCTGGGGCCCAGGTCCTTGCGGGCGGCGTCACGGAAGGCGAGGGACAGGCCGGCCAGGTGCCCCAGCAGGTCGGTCACGGCGTACTCCGGGCAGGGCGTCCGGTCGGCGAGCCGTGCCTCCGGAACGCCCGCCGCGAGGCGCGCCACGATCAGCGCCTGGGGGCCGAGGTCGAGCGTGGTCATGGATGTCATCTGCTGCTCCTCCGGGACGACGGGTCTGAAGGGTGGACCGGTGGCGCGCCCGGAACTCATCGCGGAGCGGCGAGGGAGCGGACGAGTGCGGGGGACCGAGGCAGGACGGGAACGCATACCGGGCGCGGACCCCGGGCAGACGCCCGGCGGCCGGAGCCGCACCCGAGCGGGCCAAGCCGAGCACCGGGCGTGATCGACCGCCCGCGGCCGGGAACCCCTGACCCCGGTGGTCCCGGCACCGCGGCCGGGACCACCTGACCCCGGTGCCGGGACCGTTCCCGCACCCGCCCGCTCCGCCGGAAAGGACCTCCCCCATGACCGCAGCGCCCCCGACCGTCCCGCTCGGACCCGACAGCGACCTCTCCCAGGTCTTCGAACTCGCGCAGCAGCTCAGGGTCGACGCGGTGCGCGCCAGCACGTCGGCCGGCTCCGGTCACCCCACCTCCAGCCTGTCCGCGGCGGATCTGATGGCGGTCCTCATGACCCGCCACCTCCGCTACGACTGGTCCGCCCCGGACGACCCGGCCGGTGACCACCTGATCTTCTCGAAGGGCCATGCGTCGCCCCTGCTGTACGCGATGTTCAAGGCCGCCGGCGCGATCGGCGACGACGAGCTGATGACCACGTACCGCCGCTCCGGCCATCGCCTCCAGGGGCACCCGACCCCGGTGCTGCCTTGGGTGGACCTGGCCACCGGCTCCCTCGGCCAGGGCATCGCGTACGGCGTCGGGATCGCGCTCGCCGGCCGCGACCTGGAACGGCAGCCGTACCGCGTGTGGGTGCTGTGCGGTGACGGCGAGATGGCCGAGGGTTCCGTGTGGGAGGCCCTCGACAAGGCCGGGCAGCACCGGCTCGCCAACTTCGTCGCCCTCGTCGACGTCAACCGCCTCGGCCAGAGCGGTCCCACCGAGCTGGAGTGGGACACCGCCGCGTACGCCCGGCGCGTCGAGGCCTTCGGCTGCCGGGCGCTCGTGGTCGACGGACACGACCTGGCACAGGTCGACCGGGCCCTGACCGTGGCCGCGGACGGGACGGGACCCGCCGTGATCGTCGCCAGGACGGTCAAGGGCCGTGGTGTCTCCGAGGTCGCCGACCGGAACGGCTGGCACGGCAAGCCCCTGCCGGAGGACATGGCCGAGCGGGCCGTCGCCGAGCTGGGCGGCGTCCGCCACCTGGCCGTACGCGGGCCGATGCCGCCGGCGGCCCGGTCCGCGGGCGCGCGCCCCGGCGCCGGCGCGGCGGGCCCGGTGGAGCTGCCGCGCTACGAGGTCGGGGAGGAGGTCGCGACCCGGGTCGCGTTCGGTGCCGCCCTCGCCGCGCTCGGTGCCCGCCCCGAGGTCGTCGTGCTGGACGCCGAGGTCGGCAACTCCACGCACACCGAGGACTTCCGGAAGGCCCATCCGGAGCGGTTCTTCCAGACGTACATCGCCGAACAGCAGATGGTCGCCGACGCCGTCGGCATGGCCGTGCGCGGCTACCGCCCGTACGCCACCACCTTCGCCGCGTTCCTCACCCGCGCGCACGACTTCATCCGCATGGCCGCCGTCTCGCAGATCACGATGTCCCTGTGCGGTACGCACGCCGGTGTCGAGATCGGCGCCGACGGGCCCTCGCAGATGGGCGTCGAGGACCTCGCCATGATGCGCGCCGTCCTCGGCTCCACGGTGCTCTACCCCTGCGACGCCACCTCCGCGGCCGCCCTGACCGCCGCCATGGCCGACCTCGACGGCATCTCCTACCTGCGCGCCACGCGCGGCGCCTACCCGGTGCTGTACGCGGCCGGCGAGACCTTCCCGGTGGGCGGATCCAAGACCCTGCGGCACAGCGAAGCGGACCGGGTCACGCTCGTGGGCGCGGGCGTGACGCTCCACGAATGCCTCGCCGCCGCCGACGAGCTGGCCGCCGACGGCGTCCGGGCCCGCGTCGTCGACCTCTACTCCGTCAAGCCGGTCGACACCGACACCCTCGTCCGGGCCGCCCGTGAGACGGGGGCCCTCGTCGTCGCCGAGGACCACCACCCCGAGGGCGGGGCCGGCGAGGCCGTCCTGTCCGCGCTCGCCCCGGGCGGCCACCGGCCCGCCTTCGCCCACCTCGCGGTCACGCGCCTGCCGGGCTCCGGCACCACGGAGGAGCTCCTCGACGAGGCCGGCATCTCCCGGACCCACATCGCCCGCGCCGCCCGCGCCCTCCTCGACCGGTAGGCGGCGGAGCCCGCCCGGTGGCGGCGCGCGGTGCGCCGCGGCGACAGGAGCGGCCGGGCACGACGCGCTCACGTGCCGTCGCCGACCGTGATCCGCGCGCACTCCCGTACGACCTCGCCGAGATCACGGCCGCCGCGGTGGAGGTCGCGCTGCCGCCGGGCACCGCCGCCGTGCCCCGTGAGGGCGGTCAGAGCGCGACGGGCCCGGTCGCGGTCGCCCGTGGCGTCCAGCGCCGCGTTCGTGTGCTCCAGGAGGGCGTCGAGAGCCGCCCCGGCGGGTGTCTCGCGCATCGAGCGGGGGTCGCCGCGTCGTCACCACCGGCACCGGCCGCCGCCGCGGCGAGCACCGCGGACGACACCGCGAGCGGCTCGCCCGTCGTGGCGCTGACGAGCAGCAGCTCCTCTTCGACTCCTACGGTGCGCATCGCTGCTCCTGTACGGCCCGGGGCGGGTCCCTTCATGCCGAGTCCGCGGGACCCGCGCGTGCCCGGGACGGCCCTGGTGACGCTCCTGCCCTGTCAGTCCGCTCACGTATCGTTCCCGCCACCGCCCACCGACTCGGAGGAACCAGAGAATTGACCGGCCTGTCTGCTTTTCCGCTGCCCTTCCAAGCTTCCCGTTCTCTCTCGTACGCCGCACCCCGAACCCTGCGCGAGATCGAGATGATCGCGTGCAGTGCCCACCTTCGTGAGAAGCCCGGATGGTTCGACAAGCGGAACGACGCCGCCGTCGTCGCCCGGTGGACGCGGGAGGCCGTCGCCCAGGGCCTCACCGACGCGCAGGTGCGTCATGTGCTCGCCGAGCTCGCGCACTACGCGGACCTGCGGGACGGGGTCACCGGCGTCGAGGTGTCCGCCGTCGACGGCGTGTGGCAGTCGGACTCGCTCGTCGACGACGGGCTGAGGTCCCGGCTGCGCGAGGCGGTCCGGGTCCTGGAACAGGTGCCCGAAGCGGAGCGGGACTGGCACCCCGGATCCGGCGGCCAGGTGCTGGACCTGGTGCATCCCTCGCTGTTCTGTCTGGTGAGGGACGTCAGCGGCGGGCCCGAGCGGGCCTGGAAGAACCCGACGGACCGCTACTCGAAGCACGAGTTCTCGGAGCGGTTCCAGTGGCTGCCCACGGACGTCGACATCAGCGAGGAGGGCGCCGTCGCGTTCCGTTCGTACGTCAACAACGTCCACCCCGAACGTCATCGCGCGCTGGACTCCGTGCTGCCGGACGTGTTCGCGCGGCTGCTTCCCCTGTTCGAGAACGTGCTCACCGATCTGCGGCATCCGCGGCCGCTGCGGATCGAGGCCGATCCCTTCGGGTGGTACGACTCGAAGCCGGAGTATCCCGAACGATCCGCCTACGCCGACGCGGGCGCCTACGCGGATGCCCTCGACGCGTGGGGAGAGGCCCACGACGAGTGGTGGGAGACCCGCTCCCCGGTCGTCCCCGACGCCCCGGCGTACACCCCGCGCGCGGTGCCGGACGAATCCGTCCGGGTCGGCCTGCGGGGCCGCACCGTCCAGGTCGTCGTCAAGCTCGCCACGATCCATCTGACGCCGGAGGATCCCGAGTACTCCGGCGGTTCCTGGCACGTCGAGGGAATGCTCAACGAGCGGATCGTCTCGACCGGCATCTACTACTGGGACAGCGAGAACATCACCGAGAGCCGGCTGGCCTTCCGGACGGCGCTCGACGACCCGCGGTACGAGCAGAACGACGACGACGGCCTGCGGGAGGTCTACGGCCTGGAGGACGAGGACGCGCTGAACCAGGTGCTCGGATCGGCGTCGACGCCGGCGGGCCGCTGCCTGGCCTTCCCGAACATCCTGCAGCACCGCGTCGGCTCGTTCCGGCTCGCGGACCCCACCCGGCCGGGACACCGCAAGATTCTCGCGTTCTTCCTGGTGGACCCGTCGGAGAGCGTCGTCTCCACCTCCGACGTGCCCCCGCAACAGCCGTGGTCCGCCGCCTCGACCATGACGCTCGAACAGGCCCGGCAGTTCCGCGAGGAACTCATGCGGGAACGCAAGTTCTTCGTCGACGAGCACAACGAGCAGCTCTACGAGCGCGAGTTCTCCCTCTGCGAGCACTGACCCCCCTCGACCCGGGCGAGGGGCGGGCCCGGCGGGCTTCACGACTGTCCCGCGCGGGGGATGATGGGGCCGGAATGACGGAACGCGAGGTCAGGAGCTTCCATGGCGAAGCGGATTCACCAGCCCCGCGAGGACGCGGAGTTCGATTTCATCCTCCGGATGAGCACGGTCCCGGTCCTCGCCTACTTCACCGGGACGTGGCCCAGGGCGATCGAGCCCAGCCGGGCGATGGACCTCGTCGTCGGTGACGTCGCCGACGCGTACGCGGGCCGCCTGACGGCCGTCCGTACCGACATCACGCGCTGTCCCGCCGCGACCGAGCGGTACGGCGTCACCGGCGCCCCGTCCTGCGTCCTGCTGGTGGAGGGCGAGGCGGTGGCACACGCGACGGGGCCCCTGACGGACTCCGAGGTGCGGCAGCTCCTGGACGCCCACCTCTGAACGGGCCACCCGCTCCACCGGGCGGTAGGGCCTGCCCCACCCCGGTCCGGGGGCTCGTGGGAGTGCCCGGGACCCGCGCCGCGTGATCGGCTGTCCGTACGAGATCGCGCGTGACGGAAGGTGGACGGATGAGGGTCCTGACGGGGTATGTGGCCTGGATCGTGGGCGTGGTGCAGTTCTTCGCCGTCCACCTGATCGTCGAGTCGGCCTGGGACAGACCGTACAGCTGGGCCCGGAACAACATCAGCGACCTCGGGAACGCGCACTGCGCGCTGCAGGCGGAGCCCGAACCCCGGTTCGTCTGCTCCCCCGAGCACGCTCTGATGAACGTGTCGTTCGTCGCCCTGGGGGTGCTGCTCGTCCTCGGCGTCGTCCTCACCGGTGGTGCCCTGTGGCGCGGCGGCCGTGCCGCCACCACCGCCCGCCTGCTGCTCGCCGCGGCCGGCGCGGGATTCGTGCTGGCGGGGCTGGCCCCGGCGGACGTCGACGAGAACCTGCACGTCCTCGGGGCGCTGCTCATCATGGCGGCGGGCAACACCGGGCTCGTCCTGGCCGGGTTCCACCTGGCGGCCCACGTCCCGGCGCCCCTGCGGTGGGGCGCGGGCCTGCTCGGAGTCACGGCTCTGGTGGCCTTCGGGCTGTTCCTCTCCCACCGCTACCTCGGTCTCGGCATGGGGGGCATGGAACGGCTCGCAGCGCTTCCCCTGCTCCTCTGGGCGCTCGCCGCCGGGGTCCGGGGCGTCACGTCCGGTGACCGGCGATCCGGGGGCCCCGGGGCGCCGCCGGTCACCGACGGGCCCGAACGGCGGCGCCGGGCCGTAGCCTGGTAAGCGCCGCGGACGACCGGCCGGGGCTCAGCGACACCGACATCGGGCAGGAGAGCGGCATGGACGGTTCCGTCTGGCTCGTCGTGGCCGTGGTTCTCGCACTCGTGGTGGCGGGATACGCGGCCGTGCTCCTCGTCCGGGTCTTCCGGGCCCGCCGGCTGCTGCTCGACGCCGGTGTGCCCCTGCAGTCCAAGGCGCTCTTCTGGGCGGCGGTGGTCTACACGATCTCGCCGATCGACCTCGTTCCGGACCCGGTCTACCTGGACGACATCGGCGTGCTCCTGATCGCCCTCAAGGTGCTGCACGCGGCGGCCGCGGGGACCAAGCCCGCCCCCGGCCGCCTGCCCGAGGGCCCGTAGCGCCCGCCCTCAGGAGGGCAGGTCCTGTTCCGCCCAGACGACCTTGCCGTTCACGGTGCGGCAGAACCCCCACCGGCGGCACAGCATGTTGATGAGCTGGAGGCCCCGGCCGCCCTCGTCGCTGAGGTCCGCGTGCTGGATCTGGGGCAGGTCGGGGCCCGTGTCCGAGACCTCCACGACCAGGCGGTCGCCGCGCAGCAGCCGGATGGTCCCCGGGCCGTTGCCGTAGCGCAGGGCGTTGCCCACGAGCTCGGAGACGACGAGTTCGAAGACGTCGGCGAGCTCGGTCAGGTCCCAGGCGGCGAGCTGGTCCGTGACCAGGTGCCGGGCGACGGACGCCGCCCTGCCTTCCTGCGGCAGCTCCCACTCCCGCAGGTCGGCGGGGCCCTCCGTGCCCGACGTCGCGACGAGGAGCACGGCCTCGTCGAACCGGGCGGCGTCGGCGGGCGCGCACGCGATCAGGCCGCCGCCTTCGAGCGCACCGGGTTCGAGCCCCCGCGCGGCGGAGCGCAGGCAGTCCAGCTGGTGGTCGATGTCCTCGTGCCGGGACTTGATGAGCCCGTCCGTGTACATGACCAGGCTGCCGTCCCCCGGCACCTTCAGCCGGACCGGGTCGTACGGAATCACTCCCGCGCCGAGCGGCGCGCCGACGGGCACGTCCACGAACTCGGCGGCGCCCCGCCCGTCGAGGAGCAGCGGCGGCAGGTGCCCGGCGCTGGCCAGCGTGTACGTGGAGTCGGCGGGGTCGTACACGGCGCACAGGAACGTGGCGACCTGCTCGTCCTCCAGGTCGCGGGTGGCGAGGTCGAGCCGGGCCAGGACGCGCTCGGGGGCCATGTCCAGGGTCATCAGGGTGCGGGCCACCGCCCGCAGCCGTCCCATGGTGGCGGCCGCGGGCAGCCCGTGGCCCATGACGTCGCCCACCATCAGGGCGGTGCGTCCGCCGGGCAGGGCCATGACGTCGTACCAGTCGCCGCCCACCCCGTGGTGGGCCGCGGAGGGCGCGTACTCGGCCCGCACCCGCAGTCCCGGCGTCACCGGGGTCGCGCGCGGCAGCAGGGCCCGCTGGAGGGAGACGACGTGCTCGCGCTCGCGCCCGTACAGCCGGGCGTTGTCGATGTAGACGGCGGCCTGGGACGCCAGCTGCTCCGCGAGCGCGAGGTCGGTGGAGGAGAACGGCGGTGAGCCGCGGCCGCGGACGAAGTCCGCGCTGCCGAGGAGCAGCCCGCGGGCGATGAGGGGCACGGCGAGGTAGCTGTGCACTCCGGCGGCCCGCATCTTCGCCGCGGCCCGGTCGGTCGGCGCGACCTTGCGGAAGTCCTCGTTGCGCATGCGGCTCACCAGGACCGGCCGCCCCTGGCGCAGGCAGTAGCGGTGCAGCAGCGTCTCGTGGGCCTCCTCGGCGCGGGCCGAGGTGGTCTCGCCGACCGGGGTGGGCTCCAGGGAGGAGAGCGACTCGACGGCGCGCAGGGCGGTGGCCCGCATGAGCGGGGCGCCCTCGCCCGTCCACCGCGAGCCCTCGTCGCCCCGCAGGACGCTCTCCAGGATGTCGACGGCGGCGCCGTCGGCGAAGCGGGGCACCGTGAACTCGGCCAGCTCCTGGGCCGTGCGTTCCAGATCGAGGGTGGTGCCGATCCGGGACCCGGCGGAATTCAGCCAGGCGAGCCGTCCTCGTGTGGTGAGCCGGTCGAGGGGGACCTCGCCGCCGTTCCGGGCGCGCCGCCCGCGGGCACCGGGCGAGCGGCGTACCGCGGCACCCTTTCCGGCCGAAGCGCGGGCGGTCAGGCGCCGCTTCCCCTCGCCGCCGTTCACTCTTTCGACCTCCCGACAGGAACTCGACCGTTGTCGGTGCCCAGCATGCACCCTTTTCCGGCCGCTTGGCTGCTCCCTGCCGGTACGGCGTGGAAAGCGGGCGGGCCGCGGCCCCGGGGCGGCCCCCACGGCCACGCTCCGGTCCCCGGTGATCGACGTACGGTGATCGCCGGGGCGCCTCACGGCGGTACGCGCCGGTGGAATCCTCAGAACCGGTCGGACGTGAGGTCTCCGCTCCGGCCCAGCCTCCCCGCCCGGTCGCGGGCGGCGGCGGCCCGGACGGCATCCCCGAGGGAGTCCGCCAGGCGGGCCCTGCTCAGCCAGTTGTACGGACTGTCGGGGCGCAGCGCGGTCCGCTCGCTGATCAGCACCCGCGCCTCGTCGTGCCGTCCGGACCGCAGGGCCGCGTCCAGGAGGGTCTTCTGGAGCGCGTCGCGCTGGGCGTGGCTGCCGCCGAACTCGTGCAGCCGTCGCCGCAGCGGCCACAGCAGCGCCATGACGGTGGCGTGGTCCCCCTCCGCGTGGGCGACGAGCGCCTCGCACACGGGCAGCCCCACGTCCGCGGTCATCGCGTGGTTGGTGACCGCCCTCGCGGCCGGTTCCGACAGCCAGCGGCGGCGGTCGGCGATCAGCCGGCGCGCCTCGCCGGTCCGGCCCGCGCCGACGTAGGCCATGACCGCGTGGACGTCGTTGAAGGCGTAGAACGGGGGGTCGGCCCGTGCCGTCCAGGCGTCCGCGAGCGCCTCCCAGCGGCGGGCCTGCTCGGAGCGCGCGAGGTGGAACCGCCAGAGCATGGCCGCCGCGTCGAGGAGCTCCATCGCCACGCCCCTGGAGTCCTCGTTGTGCAGGGCCGCGTCGTAGATGCCGAGCGCCGTCTCGGTGTGCCCCGCCTCCAGCGCGTAGAGCGCGTAGTGCCACCAGGTGTGGACCGTCAGGAAGGTGCCGTCCGACCAGTCGTCGGCGCGCGCGTCGAGGTAGGCGGTGCCGTCGGCGAACCGGCCCTGCATCTCGTAGGTGTGGGCGACGGCGTGGATGGCCCACACGTCGTGGCGGTTGCGCTCGACGGCGGCCGCTCCGGTGTCCCGCGCGTGGGCGTAGTGCCCGGACTCCTCCAGGCCGAACGCGTACATGCCGAGGAGCGGGCCCCGGTGGGGGTCGTCCTCGTCCCAGGCGGACAGGGCCCCGCCGATCCGGTCCCGCAGGCGCAGCGCGTCACCGGTGAGGAAGTCGAGCTGGTGCCCCACGAAGAGGGCGAGCGCGTCCCGGGGGCGGGCCACGGTCAGCTCCTCCAGGAGTGCGCTCCCCCGGCGCAGGTCGCCCGCGAGCAGGCTCCCCGCGGCGGCCGTGTGCAGTCGCTCCCGCAGGGGCAGGGCGGTGAGGTCGAGGCCGGAGACGAAGCCGTCGAAGCGGCGCCGCGCCTCCGCGGCGGCCGTCGGCTCCGCGCCGAGGACGCCCAGGTAGGCCGCGAACGCGTGGGCGAGCGGTGCGGCGGGAGCGGCCTCGATCAGGTCGTCGGCGGCGCCGGCCACTTCGGGGCGGAAGAAGAGAAGCGCCTCCACCGCGCGGTCCAGGTGCGCGGTCGCCTCCGCCGTGCCGTTGTACACGTCATGGCCGTACCGGTCGGTCGCCACAGCCGATCACCTCGTCATCAGAGCCACCAGGGGAGGGCGTCCCGACGAGGACGCCCCTCCCATGGAGCCAGGAACGGGCGCCCGGGCACAGTCCCTGAACAGGTGATCCGCGGCCCGGGGTTCAGCCGATGAGGAGGTCCTTCCTGAGGCGCTTCAGCTCGCGGTGGTCGATGCCGAGGGCGTCCTTCAGGTAGGTGTCGAAGGAGCCGTACGCCGCCTCGACCTCGTCCCAGCCGGAGTTGAGGTACTCGGGGCGGACGTCGAGCAGGGGCTTGTAGACGGCGGCCTGCGCGGGCGGAAGGTGGCCGAGCACGGCGTCGTTGGCGGCCTTGCGGTAGGTGTTGCTGGCGAGGTAGTCGGCCATGACGGTCTCGCGCGGCACGCCGAGTGCGGTCAGCAGGGCGGCGCCGGCCCAGCCGGTGCGGTCCTTGCCGGCGGTGCAGTGGAAGAGCACGGAACGGGCGTCGTCCTCGGCGATGCCGTCGAAGACCTGGCCGTACGCCTTCCTGCCGCCCTCGCCGCTGACCATGGACTTCTCCGCGTCGACCATCATCCGCTCGGCCTCGGCGGGGGTCCCCGGGAGCTGCTGGAAGGCTCCGGAGCCCGCGAAGACGTCCGCGACGACGTAGTCCGCGCCGGCCGGCACCCGGTCGGGCGCCTTGGCGCGCTCGTCCTCCATGCGCAGGTCGAAGACGGTCCGCACGCCCAGGCGCCGGAGCTTCTCCTGGTCCTCGGGGGTCAGGTGGTCGAGGGCGTCCGAGCGGTAGACCTCGCCCATCCTGACCCACCGGCCGTCCTCGGTGCGGTAGCCGCCCGCGTCGCGCAGGTTGACGGTTCCGGAGAGCCTGACGAGCCGGTCGGCGAGGCGCAGGCCCTGGCCGTGGTCGGCGTCGAACCGGAACCACTGGCGGTCGGCGGCGGGCAGGCCGGTGACCACGGCCCGGCCGGTGGCGCCGCCTCGTGCGACGACCCTGCCGTTCGCGCGGATCTCGACGCGCCGCACGCCCTCCGCCTTCCAGGCGAGGGTGTACGAACCGTCGGATCCGGCGGTGACGGTGGCTTCGGTGAACGGAATGGGGTGGCCGGAACGGTGCTGCTGGTGGGCCCGCGACAGGCCCCGCTCGGAGGGGCTCGCGGAGGCGGTCGACGCCAGGGGGAGCCCGAGGGCGAGGGCGGAGACGACGGCGGTCGCGGAGAGGGTTGCCTTGTTCATGGCCGCGAGACTGGGCGGCCGGGACGAACGTCGCGTGAACGCGGCATGGCCGGAAACCGCCTCACCGAAGACAGATGGCACAACATGCCACCCATGCAATCCATGCAGGCCTGCCGACCGTCACGGGCCGCGGGACCTAAGGCTCCGTGGGCATCCTCTCGATCGCGACGAGCGCCGCGTCGTCGCCGAGATGACCGCCCGCGTACGCCCGCAGATCGGCGCGCAGCCGGCCGAGCAGGGTCGGCGGGTCGTCCCCGACCCAGGCCGTGAGCCGCTCCGTCAGCGGGTAGAAGGCGCGCGTCCGGTCCCGCGCCTCCACCACCCCGTCCGTGTAGAGCAGCAGCACGTCTCCCACGCCGAAGGGAAAGGTCTCCACCGTCACCTCGGGGGAGACGATGTCCGCGAGACCCAGGGGAGGGCTCGCCTCGGCCGTGTCGAGCGGGATCACCTTGCCGTCCCGGAGGAGCAGCGGCGGCGGGTGCCCGCGGTTCACGAGCCGGACCACCGGTTCGTGGTCGGGGATGTCCAGCACCAGCGCGGTGACGAAGGCCTCGTCCGTGTCGTCGGCCGCCGTTCCGGCGCCGGATCCCGCCCCGTCCGGGTCCCGGGTCTCCTCCTCGGAGCCGACCCCCGCCTCCAGGTGTCCGATCAGTTCCGGCAGCTCCTGCTCGCGCCGGGCCGTCACCCGGAAGGCGCCCAGGACGAGCGAGGCCTCGCTGATGGCGTCGAGCCCCTTGCCCCGGGCGTCGCCGATCAGCAGCCGGGTCCCGGAGGCCGTGCGGGCCGCCGCGTACAGGTCGCCGCCCATCTGCATCTCCTCCTCGGCCGCGAGATAGACCGAGGCGATGTGCAGGGGGCCCGCACGGTGGGGCAGGGGGCGCAGCACGACGCTCTGGGCCGCGTGCGCGATCGACCGCAGCCGCGTCACCCTGCTCTCGTCCCGCTCCCGCAGATGGGCGAAGAAGGTCGCGATGACCGAGATGAGGACCAGCGCGACGATCTGGTAGGTGTGGTTGAGGTCCGTGAAGGTCGTCCGCGCGGCGGCCACCACCGACTGGGCGGCCACCGCGACCGCCCCCACGAAGGCCGTCATGCGCGCCCCCGCGAACGACGCCGTCACGGCGGGCGCGGCGATCAGGAACGGGCCCAGGTGCACGTCGGGGGGCACCAGCACGTCCACCACGGTGACCAGCGCGATCAGCGCGAAGGGCACGGCGAGCAGCAGTCGGCCGCCGCGCCGGGAGAGGCGCGGGACCAAGGCTGTGCGGCGGGACCCCATGGGAAAGGCATACCTCAGGTGCCGCGGCGTGTCCTGTTGCCCGCCGGTCCCCGGCCCGGCGTCCCGGTGACGCGTGTCCTCCGGCCGCGGTTCCGTGATCACGATCACTCTGGTCCCCGGGATTCCGTGTCAACCGGCGGGCCCACGGCAGGCGTATGCGGGGTGTAGTCGGAGATCCGGGAGTGTTCGTTGACCGTCGAGGAGTTCGAAGAGTTCTACGCCCATGCGGTGGCGCGGCTCACGGGCCAGTTGTTCGTGATGCTCGGCGACCTGCACGAGGCGCAGGACGTCGTGCAGGAGGCCTTCGTCAAGGGCTGGGACCGGCGCCGGCAGCTCGACCGGGACGGCTGGCCCGAGGCGTGGATCCGCACGGTCGCCTGGCGGCTCGCGGTGAGCCGGTGGCGGTTCCGCCGCCGGTCGACCGAGGCGTGGGGGCGCGGGGCGCCGCCGACCACGGTCGAAGGCCCGGGGCCGGACCACCTCGTGCTGGTCGAGGCGCGGGGGGGGGGTGCCGCGCAGCCGCGGCGCCCCCCCCCCCGCCACGACCAGTGGGTCCGGATCCGGGGCCCCGGGGGCGCCCGCACCGGCCAGTGCGACGGGGCCGGCCAAAACCCCCCGTCCCG
>NZ_JBHWFF010000016.1:163599-197954 GCF_042733785.1 Streptomyces sp. NPDC059695
CCCCGCGCGCTCGGCGGGGGGGGGGGGGCGGGGGGCCCCGCACCCAGGTGGTAGGGGGGGGGGGGGGCGGGGCGGTTGGGGGGTTGGGGGGGGGGGGGGGCCCCCCCCCCCCCCCGCGGCGCACCCTCGCCCTCCACTACCTGTGCGACCTGAGCGTCGACCAGGTCGCCGCCGAGACCGGCCTGTCCTCCGGCACGGTCAAGACCCACCTGTCCCGCGGCCGGGCGGCGCTCGCCCATCGGCTGGAGGACCCGCGGGGCGCGCGCCCGCACGACGGGGAGCCCGGGGACGGGCGCCCCCGCAGCGGGGAGCGGCCGGACGCCGGCCCCCGTACCGACCGTTCGTCCAGCGAGGAGGCACCCGGTGCATGAGTCCCACGACCCGCTGAAGTCGCTCTTCGAGGAGGCCGCCGCCGCGGGCCGGGCCCGTGCCTCCTACGCGCCGGCCGCCGAGATCAGCGCCCGCGGCCGGCGGGCCCACCGGCGCCGCCTCGCGGTGCTGGCCGCGGCCGCGTGCCTGGTCGTGGGCGGCGGGGGCGCCGCGCTCGCCACCCTCCTGCCCGGCCCCTCGGGGCCCGCCCTGCCCGCGACCACCCCCTCGGTGGGCGGCCCGACCCCGGCGCGCACGAGCGCGACCACCGAGGCCACGTACCCGCCGAGCACCACCGCCCCGACGCGGAGCGCCACCGCCACCGCTCCCCCGCCCGGGACGCCCACCGGCGCCTCCACCACCACGACACCCCCGGGCGGCGCCGGCTAGCGCCCCACACCCCCTCGTACACACGGGACCGCCACACGACACCGGGCCGTCCCGCGCCCCGCCGTGCCCTGCCCCGCCCTGCCCTGCCCTCAGAGAGATGCGGACGACCCCCATGACCCTGCTGGACCGAGACGTCCGCGCCCTCCGCACCACCGCGCCTCCGTCGGCGCGGCGGACCCGACCGCGTCTCGACGCGGGCGACCGTGACGTCCTCACGCTCTACCTGTTCACGCGCGTCGCCGTCCTCCTCACCGCGTACTGCACGGCGTGGCTCTTCCCGCGCGATCCCGGGGCCCACCGCCCGGAACCCTTCGCGGCGGTCGTCGGGCAGTGGGACTGGAACCACTACCTGCACATCGCCCGCGACGGCTACTTCCCCGACGACCCCGCGGCCCGGCCCGGGGAGCGGGACGACAGAGAGGCCTTCTTCCCCGGCTTCCCGCTCGTCCTGAGGGCCGTGCACCTCCTCGTCCGCGACTGGACCGCCGCCGGACTCCTCGTCTCCCTCGTCGCCGGTGCCGTCGCCGTCCTCGCCCTGGGCCGCATCGCCCGGCTGGAGCTCCCCCGGGCGGCCGACGGCCGGCGGACCGTCCTGCTGCTGCTGGCCTCGCCGTGTGCCGTGTTCCTCGCCGTCGGCTACACCGAGTCCCTCTTCCTCGCCCTCGCCCTGCCGGCCTGGCTCGCCGCACGGCGCCACGACTGGAGGCTCGCCGCACTCCTGGCGGCGGGCGCCACCACCGTGCGGGTCAGCGGGCTGTTCCTCCTCGCCGCGCTGGCCGTCCACTTCGCCCTCACGGCACCCCGGCGGGGCGAGCTGCGGAGGCTTCCGTGGCTGGCGCTGCCCGCGCTGCCGCCGGTCCTCTACTCCTGGTACCTGTACGGGCACACGGGGGACGTGATGGCCTGGAAGCACGCCCAGGAGCGCGGCTGGTACCGCCAGTTCCACGCCCCCTGGGAGTCCTGGGGCACCACCTGGGAGGCCGCCTTCGGGCACGGCTACAGCGCCCCGTACGCCCTGATGTGGCAGGCCGAGCTCGTCGCGATGCTCGTCGGCCTGGTCACGGTGGGCCTGCTGGCGCGCGCCCGCCGCCGGCCCGAGGCCGTCTACGTCGCGCTGAGTCTCTGGGCCCTCGGCACCTCGTACTGGTACATGTCCGTGCCCCGCGCCACCCTCCTGTGGTGGCCGCTCTGGACCGGCCTCGCCGCGTGGACCTCGCGCGGGCCCCGG
This sequence comes from Streptomyces sp. NPDC059695, assembly GCF_042733785.1. Classification (NCBI taxonomy): domain Bacteria; kingdom Bacillati; phylum Actinomycetota; class Actinomycetes; order Kitasatosporales; family Streptomycetaceae; genus Streptomyces; species Streptomyces sp. NPDC059695. Next base: position 165,587 of record NZ_JBHWFF010000016.1, read on the forward strand.
CGCACGGCCGCCTGGCTCTGCCTGTCGGTCCCGCTCTCCGTCGTCCTCGCCGTGGCCTTCTTCTCGGGGCGCTGGGCGGGCTGACCGGCCGGGCCCTACTCCGGCGCCCCGACGAGGGGGTCGGAGGCGCCGAACGCCCGGCGGTAGGCGGCGGGCGAGACGCCGAAGGCCGTCCGCATGTGGGCGCGCAGGGAGTTCCCGGAGCCGATGCCCGCCCGGTGGGCCACGAGGTCGATGGGGAGGTCGGTGGTCTCCAGGAGCTGTCTGGCCAGTTCCAGGCGCTGTGCCGTGAGCCACTGCACGGGCGTCATCCCGACCTCGTCGCGGAACCGCCGGGTGAACGAGCGCAGGCTCATCCGGGCGTGCTCGGCGAGCCGGGCGAGGGTGAGCGGCTCCCCGAGGTGTTCGAGGGCCCAGGCGCGTGTCGCGGTCGTGCTGGCGAGGGTCGGCTCGGGCACGGGACGGTCGATGAACTGCGCCTGCCCCCCGTCCCGCCACGGCGGTACGACGCACATGCGGGCGGCCCGGTTGGCCGCGGCGGCGCCGTGGTCCCGGCGGATCATGTGCAGGCACAGGTCGACCCCGGCGGCCACCCCGGCCGAGGTGAGGACGTCGCCGTCGTCGACGAAGAGCACCTCCTCGTCGAGCCTGACGCGGGGGTACGCCCGCCGGAACTCCGGGGCCAGGTTCCAGTGGGTGGTGGCCGGGCGCCCGTCGAGCAGACCGGCGGCGGCGAGCACGTACGACCCGGTGCAGATCGACACCAGACGGGTGCCGGGCCGGATCCCCGCGATGGCCTCGGAGACCTCGGGCGGCAGCGGGCCGCCGCGCCCCAGCTCCGGCATGGCGTGCGTCGGCGGGACGACGACGGTGTCGGCGGCGACGAGCGCCTCCGGGCCCGCCGCGGGCTGCACGACGAACCCGGCGTCGCTGAGCACGGGGGCCCCGTCGGCGGTGCAGACGGTGACCTCGTACAGGGGGCGGCCCTCGTCGTCCTGGACGCTGCCGAAGACCCGCGAGGGGATGCCGAGCTCGAAGGGCGGCACACCGGGCAGCGCGAGGACCGCGACGCGGTGGGCGCGGACGGTCGCCTTGTGGGGGGTCGTTTCGTCCATGGCCAAATCCTGGCACATAGTGGCCGGAGGGCCAACACCGCGCTGTGCCGGGAGGCGGGAAGGTGAACGTGTCGCCGCCGGAGAGGTTCCGGCGGACGCCGAACGAGAAGGAAGAGGGCGGAGAGCATGCGCGCGGTGGTCGTGGAGCAGTGGGGCGGTCCCGAAAAGCTCGTCGAGCGCGAGGTGGAGCGCCCGGAGCCGGGCCTGAACGAGGTCCTCGTCCGGGTCCACGCCGCCGGGGTGAACCCGGTGGACTGGAAGACCCGGGCGAGCGGCGGCCTCATCGAGTGGGGCGCTCCGGCGATCGTCGGCTGGGACGTGTCCGGCACGGTGGAGGCGGTGGGGCCGGGCGTCGGGAGCCTGCGCCCGGGGGACGAGGTCTTCGGGATGCCGCTGTTCCCCCGGCAGGCGGGCGGATACGCGGAGTACGTCGTGGCGCCGGCCCGTCATCTCGCGCCGAAGCCGGCGTCCCTCAGCCACGTGGAGGCCGCGGCGCTGCCGCTCGCCGCGCTGACCGCCTGGCAGGCCCTGGTCGACGCGGCGGACGTGCGGCCCGGCGAGCGGGTCCTCGTGCACGCGGCGGCCGGTGGCGTGGGTCACTTCGCCGTCCAGATCGCCAAGGCCCGCGGGGCGTACGTCATCGGCACGGCCAGTGCCGCCAAGCACGGGCTGCTGCGGGAGCTCGGCGCGGACGAGGTGGTCGACTACCGCGAGGCCCCGTTCGAGGACCTCGTCTCCGACGTCGACGTCGTCCTCGACGGTCTGGGCGGGGAGACGGCCGAGCGTTCCCTGAAGGTGCTGCGCGACGGAGGACGGCTCATCACACTGCCCGGCCCGGACGACGTGCCGGCCGCGCCCGACGGCGTGCGGGCCGCCTGGGTGCTGGTCGAGCCGGACCACCTCGGGCTGCGCGAGATCACCGCTCTGGTGGAGAGCGGTGCGCTGCGCCCGGTGGTCGACACCGTCCTGCCGCTGTCCGAGGCGGCGAAGGCCCATGAGATCGGCGAGCGGGGCCGCACGGCCGGCAAGATCGTCCTGTCGGTCGTCTGACGCCGCGCCGGCCGGCGTCCCGCCCGGGGGCCCGCCCCCCCCCGGGGGGGGGGCGCGGCGGGGCGCCCCCCCGCGCGGGCCGCGGGGGCGAGAGCGGCGGGAGTCGCCGGCCGGGGCGGGGGGGGCCGCCGCCCCCCCGCCCGCCCCCCCCCCCCCCCCCCCCCCCCGCCGCCCCCCCCCCCCCCCCGGGGATCCCCCTCGGGGCCGGTCCGACGAGCGTCAGGCGACGTTGACCGCGGTCCAGGCCGCCGCGACGGTGGCGTACTCGGGGCTGGTGGCGCCGTAGAGGTCCTTCGCCGCGCTCAGGGTCGCCGTGCGGGCGCCCTTGTAGTCCGTGGTGGAGGTCATGTAGACGGTCAGCGCCCGGTACCAGATGGCGGAGGCCTTCTTGTTGCCGATGCCGGTGACGGTGGAGCCGTTGTACGTCGGGCTGTTGTAGGTGACGCCGTTGATCGTCCTGGTGCCGCTGCCCTCGCTGGCGAGGTAGAACCAGTGGTTGCCGACGCCCGAGGAGTTGTGCACGTCGAGCCGGCCGACGGACTTCGACCAGTAGTCGGCCGAGCGGCCGTCCAGGGAGGGCTTGTCCATGCGGCGCAGCCACGGCGGGGTGGACTGGTCGCTGAAGAGGTAGTCGGGCGTGTCGACCGCGTTGTTCGCGTACCACTCGACCATCGTGCCGAAGATGTCGCTGGTGGCCTCGTTGAGGCCGCCGGACTCGCCGCTATAGCGGAGGTTGGCGGTGGCCGAGGTGACGCCGTGGGTCATCTCGTGGCCCATGGTGTCGAGGTCGACCTGCTCGGGGTCGACGCTGCCGTCGCCGTCGCCGGTCATCATGCAGAAGCACGCGTCCGACCACTGGGCGTTGTCCCAGTTGGTGCCGACGTGGACGAAGACGGTGGCGCCGCGGCCGTCGTTCTTGATGCCGCTGCGGCCGAAGGTGGACTTGTAGTAGTCGTACGTCTTCGCGGTGTTGGCGTGCGCGTCGACGGCGGCGGTGGCGCGGTCGGTGGAGAACTTCCGGCCGTCGCCCCAGATGTTGTCGGCGTCGGTGAACAGGGTGCCCGAAGAGCTGTTCAGGGACGAGGACGAGGCGTTGCGCGCGTCCTTGGTGACGTGGCCGCGGACCGGGTCGATGAGGGCGTAGGTGCCGTTGGCCTGCAGGGTGGTGTCGAGGGTGATGTCACCGGTGTACTCGGAGTGGCCGGTGGCGGTCGCCTCGCGCTCGGTGTCGTAGTTCTCGATCGAGGCGCCGGTGGTGGCGTCGGTGACGAAGACCTCGCCGTGCGGCTGGCCCTTGTCCCCGAGGCCCTGCACCGTGGTGCGCCAGGCGAGGCGGGGCGTGCCGTCCGCGGCCCACACGATCAGCTCGGGCGTGGACCTGGCCTCGTCGACGACTCCCTCGGAGCGCTTCAGGGCGCCGGCGGCGGTGCCCTTGGCGTCGACTCCGGGGGTGACGGACGCGACGGCCACCTTGTGGGCCCTGGCGTGGGTGGAGCCCTTGAGGGAGCCGTCGGCCTTCTGGTGGACGACGAAGTCGCCGCCGACGACCGGGAGGCCGCGGTAGGTCCGCTCGAAGCGGACGTGCTGGGTGCCGTCGGCGTCGAGCACGACGTCCTTGACGTGGAGCTTCTGGCCCGCGCCGAAGCCGAAGGTGTCGGCGTGCCGGTTCACGTTCGCCTCGGCCCGGGATATCGCGGTGGCGCGGGCGGAGGTCCCCCGCTGGGCCACGTCGGGCTGCGACCAGGCCGGTACGGCCAGCGCGCCCGTGGTGATGACGGCCGCGGCGACCATCGTGGAGAGGGCAAGGAGAGGACGGGACATGACGGGGTGTTCCTTCGCTCGTCGTGGGGGGTGACGACGTCCTGGGACGTTGACGCGAAGTGTTCACCAGGTGACATGTTCCTGACGTGATCCCAGGTGGGATACAACCGCGGTGCTATAGGGGGCGAGGCACGGAAGCCCGTGACGGACCGCGGAGGCGTCACGGGAGCGGGGCGGCGGGGGCGGTCAGCCGTCCGTGCCGAGCGCGAACTCCGCGCCCCCGTCCTCCCACCAGGCCAGGTACTGCGGCCGCTCGCTCACCAGCGACAGGTACGCGGCCGACAGCCGCTCGCCCACCGCGTCGGCGAGCTCGGGCGGAACCGACCCGGGGTTCCAGGCCAGTTGGAGCCGCCGGTGGAACGGGACGTCCGCCAGGGGCCGCTGCACGGTGCCCTGGGCGGGGACGTCGGCGCTCGGCCACACCCCGCAGACCGCACGGCGGCCGGCGACCAGGATCTGCGCCACGGACAGGTCCGGCGTCACGTGCGCCACGCGCGGCGTGAATCCCGCCGCCTGGCAGGTGAGATGGAGGTACGCGTGCACACCGCTCTCGTCCGCCTCCGGCATGACCCACTCCTCACCGCTCAGATCACTCAGGCGGACCCGCTCCCGGCGCGCCAGCGGATGGTCCTCGGCGAGCAGGACGAAGACCGGCTCGCGCAGCAGCGTGCGCGTCACCACCGACTCCCCGACCGGCAGGGGGAAGCCCGGGAACTCCCCGAACACCGCTATGTCGCACTTCGACTGGCTCAGGGCCTTCACGAGGGTGTGCACGGAACGGCGGGCGTCGATGGTGAGCCGGCTCTCCGGGACGAGTTCGAAGAGGGCCGAGATGAGCAGCGACACCAGAGGGCCGGCGGTGCCCCCCGCCCGCAGCGGTGCGGCGGTCCCCGGGTCGGCCTCGGCGGCGGAACGCGCGTGCTCGCGCAGCCGGTCGAAGCCCACCACCAGATCGCGCGCGCAGCGCAGCACGTACTGCCCGTTCTCGTTCGGCTTCACGCCCTCGGCGCTGCGGACGAAGAGCGGGCCGCCCAGCTCGTGCTCGATCCGCTTCAACTGCGCGCTCGTGGCGGGCTGCGAGAGCTGGAGGCGTGCCGCGGCCTTGCGGATGCTGCCGGCCTCGGCGACGGTGAGCAGGACACGGAGGTGCCGGAACTCGAGCTGCATGAACATTTCCCCGCTCAGGGCGGAGGGCCCCTGCGCACCCCCCGTGACCAGCAGAACCAGCTGCCCGAAAGCATGGTGACCAAGATCCGACGGGGCTGTCGGTGCGGCAACCACGGGAGGGCAAAATCTCGGTGCCCGGGGCCCGGTCCCCTCCGGCGGGCCCGGGCCGCGCTCGCGTGGTCAGAGGCGTACGAGGGCCTCGCGGGTGAGGTCGGACAGGGCCGGGTAGCCGTCCACGGCCATGATCAGGTCGGCCTCGGCGAGCAGTGAGCGCAGGACGTGGACGACGCCGTCCGTGCCGCCGAGCGCGAGCCCGTAGACGTACGGCCGGCCGACGCCGACGGCGGTCGCGCCGAGGGCGAGGGCCTTGACCACGTCGGCGCCGCTGCGGACCCCGGAGTCGAAGAGGACGGGCAGGCCGCCGGCCGCGTCGACCACGGCCGGCAGCGCGTCCAGGGCGGGCAGGCCGCCGTTGGCCTGGCGGCCGCCGTGGTTCGAGCAGTAGATCCCGTCCACCCCGCCGTCCCTGGCGCGTCGGACGTCCTCCGGGTGGCAGAGGCCCTTCAGGATGATCGGGAGATCCGTCAGGGAGCGGAGCCAGGGGAGGTCGTCCCAGGTCAGCGGGTTGCCGAAGACGCCCACCCACTCCAGGACCGCCGCGCCCGGGTCCTCCTCAGGCGACTTCGCGAGACGGGCCCGGAAGACCGGGTCGGTGAAGTAGTTGGCGAGGCAGTGGCCGCGCAGCTGCGGAAAGTTGCTCGCGGCGAGGTCGCGCGGACGCCAGCCGGTGACCCAGGTGTCGAGGGTGACGACGACGGCCTTGAACCCGGCCGTCTCCGCGCGGTGGACCAGGCTCGCGGCCAGGTCGCGGTCGGTGGGGGTGTAGAGCTGGAAGAAGCCGGGGGTGTCGCCGAGCTCCGCGGCGACCCGCTCCAGCGGGTCGACGGTGAGCGTGGAGGCCACCATCGGCACGCCGGTGCGGGCCGCGGCCCGGGCGGTGGCCAGGTCGCCGTGGCCGTCCTGGGCGCAGAGCCCGAGCACGCCGACGGGCGCCATGAAGAGCGGCGAGGGCAGGGTGTACCCGAAGAGGTCCACCGTCATGTCCCGGCGGGTCGCGCCGACCATCATCCGCGGGTACAGGCCCCACCGTTCGAAGGCGGCTGCATTGGCGCGCTGGGTGAACTCGTCCCCGGCGCCGCCGGCCACGTAGGAGAGCACCGACGGCGGGAGCGCGCCCGCGGCCTTCGCCTCCAGCTCCGCGTAGGTCATCGGCAGGTCGGGGGTCACCCCGCCGAGGCCGTGGAGGTAGATCTCGTTCTGGTAGTCGCCGAACTGCGGATTCGTCATGGCGTGTCTTCCTGTGGGGAGGGCCGGCCCACGGCCCCCGACGGAGATCTGCGTCGCGCAGGCTACTCCCGGGCCGGGTCGCACGGATGGGCGAACCGGGACCGGCGGGGTGCGGCCGGCCCCGCCCCGGGCGCCCGGGGCGGGCGGGACGGCACACGGGCGGGGCGGATCCGGGCGGCCCGCCACCCGCGTCCGCCGCCGGATGCGGGTCGCGGCGCCGCCTCGCCGCGCGGCCCCGGGCCCGACCTGCGGCGGGACCGGCCGGAGGCGGGGCGGGAGCGGCTCGTTACAGTGGGTGGCATGCCTCGTACCTCTCCTGCCGTCGCCCTCGACGCCATGCTCTCCGGCAACAAGCGCTTCGTCGCCGGGACGCCCGAACACCCCAACCAGGACGCCGCGCGCCGTGCGCAGCTCGAACCCGGGCAGGAGCCGTTCGCGGTCATCCTCGGGTGCTCCGACTCGCGGCTCGCGGCGGAGATCATCTTCGATCAGGGACTCGGTGACCTGTTCGTCGTGCGGACCGCGGGCCACGTGCTGGGCGCGGAGGTGCTGGGCAGCGTCGAGTACGCCACGAGCGTGCTCGGCTGCCGGCTGGTCGTCGTCCTGGGTCACGACTCGTGCGGCGCCGTCGCCGCCGCCCGCGCCGCGGTGGAGAACGGTCTTCCCGCGGCCGGATTCGTCCGGGACGTGGTGGAGCGCGTGACGCCGAGCGTGCTGGCGGCCCGCGCCGCGGGTCTGACGGAGGACGGCGACATCGTCGACGAGCACATAAGGCACACGGTGCAGCTGCTCATGGACCGTTCCCGGGTCCTGGCGGACCAGGTGCAGACGGGCGAGGTGGCGGTCGTCGGACTCTCCTACCAGCTCGCCGAGGGCAGCGCCCGCCTCGTGACCTCGCACGGCGTCGAGGACGCGCGGTGAGCGGCCCGGTGGCGCGGCGCTTCGACTGCGCGGTCGCGTCGGACCGGTCGGCCGGCATCGAGGCGGCGGTGACGGTCCTCGGCGAGGGGCGCCTCGTCGTCCTCCCGACCGACACCGTGTACGGGATCGGCGCGGACGCGTTCGATCCCCGGGCCGTGGCCGGTCTGCTGGCCGCGAAGGGCCGGGGCCGGCACAAGCCGTCCCCCGTGCTCGTCGGCTCGAAGGACGCGCTCGACGACCTGGTCGCCGAGCTGCCGAAGACGGCCGAGGACCTGATCGGGGCGTTCTGGCCGGGCGGTCTGACGCTGGTGCTCCGCCACCGGCCCACTCTCTCCTGGGACCTGGGCGAGACCGGCGGCACGGTGGCCGTGCGGATGCCCGACCACGCCCTCGCCCTCGACCTGCTGGCCGCGGCCGGCCCGATGGCCGTCTCCAGCGCGAACCTCACCGACCGTCCGTCGCCCGAGGACTGCGACGCGGCCTTCGGGATGCTCGGCGACTCGGTGGCCGTGTACCTCGACGGCGGGCGGACCGCCGGGCCGCTGTCGTCGTCGATCGTCGACCTGACCGGCGAGGTCCCGGTCCTCGTACGGGAGGGTGTCCTGTCCGCCGAGGTGCTGCGCACGGTCGTGCCCGCCCTCGTCGTGCGCGGGGCGCGGGGTCAGGCGCGGTCGTGCCGGCGGCCCCCGCGCATCTCCAGGCGGTCGCCGGGGAACCTCTCGCGGAAGCCCCGGTCGTGGGAGACCACGACCACCGCTCCGGGATAGCCCGTGAGTGCCGTCTCCAGGTCCTCGACGAGGTCGGGCGCGATGTGGTTGGTCGGCTCGTCGAGGACCAGGAGGTCCGCGGGCCGGGTCACCAGACGCGCGATCTGCAGGCGCCGCCGCTGCCCCGCGGACAGCTCCGCGACCGGGACGTGCAGGTCCTGCTCGCGGAACAGGCCCAGGGCGAGGAACGGCGCGGCGTACTCCTCGGGGAGCCCCGGCCGCCCGGCCGCGAAGGCGGCGAGCAGCGGGATCCGGAGGGAGTGCCCGGGCAGCTCCTGGGCGAGGTACCCGATCCGCGCGGGGCGGCGGACCGTGCCCGCGTCCGGTTCGAGATCGCCCGCCAGGACGCGCAGCAGGGTGGTCTTGCCCGCCCCGTTCCCACCCGTGACCAGCAGCCGCTGACCGGGGGCCACGGCCAGCGGCCCGTCCAGACGGAGCCGGTCGCCGACCCTGACGCCGTGCAGCTCGGCGAGGGGGCCGTCGCCGGGACGCGCGCCGCCGGCCGTGAGCGGCGTCGTGGTGAACCGCAGCGGCTCGGGGGGCGCGGCCACCGGTTCGCGCCGCAGCTGCGCGAGGCGCTCACGGACCGCCCGCACCTGCCCTCCGAGCTTCGCCTCGTGGGAGCGGCGGTGCTTGCCGAAGCCCTGCCCCGGGTCCCTTCCGGTGGTCGCCAGGCGCCGCCCGGCGGCGTCGAGCAGCTCCTCGGCGCGGGCCGTCTCCAGGAGCCAGGCCGCGTGTTCCTGCTCGGCGCGGCGCCGGGCCGCGGCCTTCGCCGCGCGGTGGCCGGCCCAGCCGTCCCCGTAGCGCCGCACGGTCCCGGTGTCCCGATCCACCTCCAGGACGGTGGTGGCGACGCGCTCCAGGAAGCCCCGGTCGTGCGTGACGGCGACGACGGTGCCGCGATGAGCGCGCAGTCGCTCCTCCAGCCAGCGCACGGCCGCCGCGTCGAGGTGGTTGGTCGGCTCGTCCAGGAGCAGGAGTTCCGGGTCGGCGGCGAGGACCCCGGCGAGCGCGAGGCGCGACTGCTCGCCGCCGGAGAGCGAGCCGAGGGCGCGGTCGCGGGTGATCCCGGCGAGCCCGAGGCCGTGCAGGGCGGCGTCGACGCGGGCGTCCGCCTCGTATCCGCCGCGCTCCTCGTAGGCGGTGAGGAGTTCTCCGTACGCGGTGAGCTCGTCCGGCGACGCCGTGCCGAGGCGCTCCTCCGCCGCGCGCAGCCGGCGTTCCATGGCGCGGAGCTCACGGAGGGCGAGGTCCACGGCGTCCCGCACCGTGCGGTCCGGGGCGAGGTCGAGGGTCTGGCCGAGATGGCCGGTGCCGCCGGGGAAGTCGACGGTGATCTCCCCGGTGTCCGGGGCCTCCGCCGCGGCGAGCAGCCGCAGGAGGGTGGACTTGCCGGAGCCGTTCTCGCCGACGACGGCGGCCCTCTCGCCCGGGCGGACGGTGAAGGTGACCTGGTCGAGGACGGTCCGGAGGCCGTAGGACTTGGTGACGTCCTTGACCGAGAGTTGAGCGCGTGCACGCATGGCGGTACTTCCTGAGTGGGGTGTCGAGGGGCATCGGTGACGGCGGCGTCGGCCGTGCCCGGACTCAGAGGAAGTAGTGGTGGCGCATGAACCCAGCGTAAAAGACGATACGTATCGTCTGCATCCGGTTTTCCGCCCGGCCCGCGTCGCGGAAATCCGTGGACGCGCCCGGGGAAGATCCCCTACGGTGTGGCTTCACGCCCTGAGACGTACGGAAGGAGGCGAGTGCTGTGCAGTTCACACCGTTCCCGCGCTCCCCGTTCCGCTGTCCCGGCGTGGCTCGACCCTTCTGACCGGGAGCGCTCCACGCAGCCTGTATCCCGGAGGAATCCATGACCGATCCGGTCATCCGCGCGCTCTCCGCGAGCGACGCCTCTCTGTTCGACGCACTGCCCGACCCCCTGGCCGCCCGCGAGGGCCATCGCCTCACCCGGTTCCGCCCCGACTGGAAGCGCGTCGCCCTGCGCGACGGCGAGGTCGTGGCGCGCGGCGCGTGGTGGGGCGGCCCCGACGACGCGGAGCCCGTCAACATCAACTGGTTCGACGTCGCCGAGGGCGAGGAGGAGGCCGGGGCCGAACTCCTGCGGTCCGCCCCCTGGCAGGTCGAACTCGAGATCAACCTGCCCGGCGGCTGGCGGGAGAGCCCCGCCCTGCGTGCCGCCGCCGAGGCCCGCTTCGCCGCCGCGCGGGCCGCGGGGTACGAACTCCTCGTGGAACGCTTCCTGTACCGCTGGACCCCCGAACGGGGTCTGCCCGAGCGGCCCGGACGCCTGCGGTTCGCTGCCGAACCCGACGACGGCGTGTTCTTCGACGCGCTGCGCCGCATCCACTCCGTCACCCTGGACGCCCACGCGCTCAGGGCCGTCGCTGAGGGAGGTCTCGACCGGGCCGCCCGGCAGGAGCTCGACTTCTTCCACTGGTGCCCCTCCCCGCGGGAGTGGTGGCAGACCGCGCACACGCCGGACGGCGAGATGGTAGGCATCCACGTCCCGGCGCACAACCCCTCGGGCCCGGTCATCGGCTTCATCGGGGTCCTCCCGGAGCACCGCGGCCGCGGCTACGCGTACGACCTCCTCACGGAGTGCGCCCACGTCCTCGTCGAGCAGGGCGCGGAGTCCATCGGCGCGGCGACGGACCGGGGCAACGTCCCCATGGCCGCGAACTTCGCCAAGGCCGGCTTCCCCGTCGTCCGGGAGCGCGTCAACCTCCACCCGGCGGGCCGCACGGCCTAGGCCGCTTCTTTCGGGTCACGCCGCGAGCCCGGCACGATCCGAAAGAAACGGCCCAGCCGCGGCGCGCGGACGAGCGGCCCGGACCGAGGGACAGGTCCGGGCCGCTCCCCCGTGCCCGCCCGGCGCCCCCGCTCCCGGGCTCAAGAATCGCCGGCACCTTCCCGGTGAGCGGGAACCGGCCCCTGCGCCGGGCCCTCCCTCCCTGACAGGCTCCGATCCGCTGTGGATCCACCGCCCGCGCCCCGCCGGGGGACGGGGCAGCAGGGAGGACGTGACAGATCATGAGGGGCGCGCAGACCATCGCCCGGCTCGCGGACTGGGCCGCGGAGCGGTACGGGGATGAGGAGGCCCTCGTCTTCGGCGAGGAGCGCTGGACGTTCGCGGAACTGCGCGAGCGGGTCGACCGGGCGGCCCGCGCGGTGATCGCGCAGGGGGTGCGGCCGGGCGACTCGGTCGCGGTGTGGGCGCCCAACAGCGCGCGCTGGGTGGTGGCCGCGCTGGGCGCGGTGGCGGCCGGCGGGGTGCTGGTCCCGGTGAACACCCGCTACAAGGCGGCCGAGGCCGCCGACATCCTGCGGCGCTCCCGTACCCGGCTGCTCTTCACCGAGCACGACTTCCTGGGGACGGACTACCGGGCACTGCTCACGGACGCGGGAGAGGAACTCCCGCTCTTGGAGCGGACGGTGACCCTGCACTCCGCGGACTGGCCGGCGTTCCTCTCGGGTGCCGGTCGGGTGACCGCCGAGGACCGGCTGGCCCGCACCGCCGCCGTGGGGCCCGACGACACCGCCGACATCCTCTTCACGTCCGGCACCACCGGCCGCCCCAAGGGCGTGCCCACCACCCACGGGCAGAACCTGCGCGTGTACGACGCCTGGGCCCGCACGGTCACGCTCCGGCGCGGCGACCGCTACCTGCTCGTCAACCCCTTCTTCCACACGTTCGGCTACAAGGCCGGCGTCCTCGCCTGTCTGCTGCACGGGGCCACGATCCTCCCGGAGCGGGTCTTCGACGCGGACGCCGTGCTCCGCCGGATGCAGGAGGAGCGGATCTCCGTGCTCACCGGCGCGCCGACGGTCTTCACCTCGCTCATCCACCACCCCGAGCGCGCGGCGTACGACCTGAGCGCGATGCGGATGGCGGTCACCGGCGCGGCGAACATCCCGACCGCGCTGATCGAGGAGATCAGGACGAACCTCGGCGCGCGGAGCGTCAACACCGCCTACGGGCTCACCGAGTCCACGGGCGTGGTCGCGATCTGCCCGCCGCACGAGTCCCCGGAGACCCTGGCCCGGACCTCCGGGACGGCCCTGGAGGGCACGGAGCTGCGCATCGACGCGCCGCCCGGGGAGCCGGGCGAGATCCTCACCCGCGGCTATCACGTGATGCACGGCTACCTCGACGACCCCGCGGCCACCGCCCGCGCCGTCGACGCGGACGGCTGGCTGCACACGGGGGACGTCGGGGTGCTCGACGAGCGCGGGTTCCTGCGGATCACCGACCGGCTGAAGGACATGTTCGTGGTGGGCGGGTTCAACGTGTACCCGGCGGAGGTGGAGCAGGTGCTGCGGGGCCACCCGGACCTCCTGGACGCGGCGGTCGTCGGCGCGCCGGACGCCCGGCTCGGGGAGGTCGGCGTCGCGTACGTCGTACCGGCGGCGGGGGCTCCGGTCGACGCGGCGGGGCTGACCTCGTACACGCGTGAGCGACTGGCCAACTTCAAGGTCCCGCGCGCCTTCCACGCGCTTCCCGCCCTCCCCCACAACGCGGCGGGCAAGGTCGACAAGAAGGCGCTGCGGCGGTCGGCGGAGAACACCACCACCCGATGAGGAGAGTACGAACGTGAACGACAGCAAGATCGAGTCCGTCGATGTCGTCGTCGTCGGAGCGGGCGTCACCGGCCTGTACGCCGTGCACAAGCTGCGCGGTCTCGGGTACGGCGTGCGCGGCTTCGAGCGGGGCGAGGACGTGGGCGGCGTCTGGTACTGGAACCGCTACCCCGGCGCCCGCTGCGACGTGGAGTCCGTGGACTACTCGTACTCCTTCGACGAGGAGCTCCAGCAGGAGTGGGACTGGAGCGAGAAGTACGCGACGCAGCCGGAGATCATCCGCTATCTGCGCCATGTCGCCGACCGCTTCGACCTGCGCCGCAGCTACTCCTTCGGGACCTCCGTGGCCTCGGCCGAGCTGGACGAGGAGACGCTGCGCTGGACCGTCCGCACGGACACCGGCGAGGTGGTGTCGGCCCGGTTCTGCGTGTTCGCCGTCGGGTGCCTCTCCAGCGCCCACGTGCCGGACATCCCGGGGGCCGGTGACTTCGCCGGCGCCACCCACCACACGGGCGCCTGGCCGCACGAGGGCGTGGACTTCGCGGGACAGCGCGTCGGCGTGATCGGCACCGGCTCCTCCGGCATCCAGGCGATCCCCCTGATCGCCGAGCGGGCGGCGCACCTCACCGTCTTCCAGCGCAGCGCCAACTTCAGCATCCCGGCGGGCAACAGGCCCCTCGACGACGAGACGCGGCGCCGGCAGAAGGCCGGATACGCCGAGCGGCGGCGCCTGGCCCGGCTGAGCGGCGGCGGCTCGCCGCACGCGGCGCACCCGTCGGCGACGTTCGAGGTGTCCTCCGAGGAGCGGCGGGCCGCCTTCGAGGAGCGCTGGGAGCTCGGGGGCGTCCTGTACTCGAAGACGTTCCCGGACCAGCTCACCGACCGCGCCGCGAACGACGAGGCGCGGGCGTTCTGGGAGGAGAAGGTCCGGGCGCTCATCGAGGACCCGGCCGACGCCGACCTGCTGGTGCCGACGGACCACCCGATCGGCACGAAGCGGATCGTCACGGACTCGCACTACTACGAGACGTTCAACCGTGACGACGTGCGGCTCGTGGGCCTGCGGGAGAACCCGATCGCACGGATCGACGGCGGCGGGGTGGTGCTGGCCGACGGCAGCCGGGTGGAGCTGGACGCCCTCGTGTTCGCGACCGGGTTCGACGCGATGACCGGCGCCCTCGACCGGGTGGACGTCCGGGGGCGCGGCGGCCGGAGCCTGAAGGACGCCTGGAGCGGCGGTCCCCGCACCTATCTGGGCCTGGGCGTCGACGGCTTCCCGAACCTGTTCAGTCTGACGGGTGCCGGCAGCCCGTCCGTCATGGCCAACGTGGTGCTCTGCGCCGAGCAGCACGGCGACTGGCTGGCCGACTGCCTGCGCCACCTCGACGAGCACGGCTACCGGGCGATCGAGGCGAGCGGGGAGGCCGTGGAGGAGTGGGTGGCGCAGTGCCGCGACCGGGCGGCCGCCACGCTGTTCCCGGAGGCCGACTCCTGGTACCTGGGGGCCAACATCCCGGGGAAGCCGCGGGTGTTCATGCCGTTCATCGGTGGCTTCGGGGTGTACGGGGAGATCATCGCGGATGTCGCGGCCTCGGGGTACAAGGGGTTCGAACTGATACGCGGCTGATCCGGCCGGTGGTGTCGAAGCGCCCCGCCCCTCACCCGATCGGGTGAGGGGCGGGGCGTACGCGCGCGGGGGCGCGGATCAGGGCGCGCTGAGGGCCCGGCGCAGGGCGGCGAAGGCGGTCGCGCGGGCCTCTGCCGCCGCGGGCAGGGCGCCCGCCATGGAGAGGAAGCCGTGGAACATCCCGGCGTGGTGCCGGGCGTCGACGGGGACGCCGGCGGCGGTGAGGGCCTCCGCGTACGCCAGGCCGTCGTCCCGCAGCGGGTCGAAGCCGGCGGTGACGAGCTGGGCGGGCGGGAGCCCGGTGAGGTCGGCGCCCGCGAGGGGGGCCGCGTAGGGGCTGGTCCGGTCGACGGGGGACGACAGATAGCCGTCCCAGTACCAGCGCAGGTGGTCGGCGGTCAGGAAGTACCCCTGGGCGTTCTCGCGGTGCGAGGCGCGGGAGCGGGTGGGGTCGAGCATCGGGTAGTAGAGCGCCTGGCAGGCGATCTCGGGGCCGCCGCGGTCGCGGGAGAGCAGGGTGAGGACGGTGGCGAGGTTCGCGCCCGCGCTGTCCCCGGCGACGGCGAGGCGGCGGCCGGGGAAGGTCGCCGCCGTCCAGAGGAGGGCCGTGTAGGCGTCCTCGGGCGCGGCGGGGAAGGGGTGCTCGGGGGCCCGGCGGTAGTCGACGGAGACGACGGTCGCCTCCGTCGCGAGGGCGAGGGCGCGGCAGAAGGGGTCGTGGCTGTCGAGGTCGCAGAGGACGAAGCCGCCCCCGTGGCAGAAGACGATCACGGGGGCGGTCTCGTGGACGCCCGGGTCGTAGACGCGTACGGGCACCCCGTCGGCGTCCTCGTCCGTGACGCGGGCGACGGGCGGCGGGGCCGCGGCCGGCGCGGGGCGGGCGGCGAAGAAGGCGCGCACCTCGGCGATGTCCGTCATGCCGGTCGCCAGCGGCGGGAATCCGGCGGTGGCCAGGTCGATGACCGCCTGGACGTCGGGGTCGGGGCGGTTCACGCGTCCGCTCCCCTCGGGGTCCGGTTCACTCGTGTGCTCCCTTCGGTGCGAGGGCCGGCATGCGGCCCGCCGACGCGCCGCCGTCCACGGCGAGTTCGGCGCCGGACAGGTACGAGGACTCGTCGGAGGCGAGGAAGGCGACGAGGCGGGCGACCTCCTCGGGCTCCCCCACCCGGCCGAGCGGCGCGGCGGGATGGTCCTTGGTGCCGAGGTGGGCGGTCATGGCCGTGGCGATGGCGCCGGGGTGGACGGAGTTGACCCGGATGCCGTCCCCGCCGAGTTCCAGTGCGGCCGTCCTGGTGAGGCCGCGCAGACCCCACTTCGCGGCTCCGTACGCGCCGTGTCCCCAGATGCCCTGGAGACCGGCCTGCGACGAGATGTTGACCACGGATCCCCCGCCGCCCGCCCGCATCGCGCCGGCGACGGCCCGGATCCCGAGGAAGGGGCCCATGAGGTTGACGCGGAGGATCGTCTCCAGGCGGGCCGGGTCCTCCTCGGTGATGAGCGAGGTGGAGTACACCGCGGCGTTGTTGACGAGGACGTCGAGCCGTCCGAAGGCGTCCAGGGCGGTGGCCACGGCGGCCGCCCAGGACTCCTCGTCGGTGACGTCGTGGCGTACGAAGCGGGCGGCGGCGCCGAGGGAGGCGGCCGTCGCCTCCCCCTCCGCCGTCAGGACGTCCGTGAGGACGACCTTCGCACCGAGGGCGGCGAAGAGGCGGGCCTCGGCCTCGCCCATGCCGCGGGCCGCGCCGGTGACCAGCGCGACCTTTCCTGTCAGATCGACGGGCATCAGGGGTTCTCCTCGATCGGTCGGAGGGTCGGGCCGCTCGTCCAGCCGCCGTCGACGGCCAGTTCGGCGCCGGTGACGTACGAGGCGGCGTCGGAGAGCAGGAAGGCGACCGCCCGCGCGATCTCCAGGGGTTCGCCGACCCGGCCCATGGGCGTGTCCGGGTACATGCCCTCGCCCCGCTCGATGCCCACGTGGGCCGTCATCGGGGTGTGGATCATGCCGGGGTGGACGGAGTTGACGCGGATCCGGTCGGCCCCGAGCTCCACCGCGCCGAGTTTGGTGAGCCCGCGCACGCCCCACTTGGCCGCGCCGTACCCGGCGGTCCTGGCCAGGCCCATGAGACCGGCGGCGGAGGAGACGTTGACGACGGAACCGCCGCCGTTCTCCCGCATCGCCGGGATCACGGCCCGCATGCCGAGGAACACGCCGGTGAGGTCGATGTCGAGGACGCGGCGGAACGCCTCCGGCGTCTGCTCCTCCAGACGGTGGGAACCGCCGGAGATCCCGGCGTTGTTGACGAGGCCGTCGACCCGTCCGAACGTGGCCGTGGCGAAGGCGACGACCGCGTCCCAGTCGCCCTCGGAGGTGACGTCGTGGCGCAGGAACCGGGCGTGGCGGCCGAGCCCCTCCGCCGCGGCCCGCCCCTCCTCCTCCCGCACGTCGGTGAGGACGACCCGGGCGCCGGACTCGACGGCCACCCGGCCGGCCTCCGCACCGATGCCCCGCGCCCCACCGGTGATGATCACCGTCCTGCCCCGCAGGTCCGGCACGGGGGTGCTCACCGCGCCCCGGCGGAGCGCGTACGGGAGATGTGGTCGGCCGCGAGCCAGCTGAAGGTCATGGCGGGGCCGATGGTCGCGCCGGGGCCCGGGTAGGTCTCCCCCATGACGGCGGACGAGACGTTGCCGGAGGCGTACAGGCCGTCGATGGCGCTGCCGTCCTCCCGCAGGACGCGGGCCGTGGCGTCGGTGACCAGGCCGCCCTTGGTGCCGATGTCGCCGGGGTGCACGGGGATCGCGTAGTACGGGCCCTTGTCGAGCGGCGCCAGGTTGGGGTTGGGCAGCGTCGGGTCGCCGTAGTAGCGGTCGTAGACGCTCTCGCCGCGGTGGAAGTCCTCGTCGCGGCCGGTCCGGGCGAAGCCGTTGAACCGGTCGACGGTGGCGCGCAGCCGCTCGGGGGCGGCACCGATGCGGGCGGCCAGGTCCTCGACGGTCGCGGCCCGCTTCACGAAGCCGCTCTCCAGCCAGGGCTTGGGGAAGGACTGGCCCGGGAAGAGGCCCATGAAGAGGTAGCGGGCCTTCGCGGTGGCGTCGAGGACCAGCCAGGACGGCACCGTGCCCGCCCCGGGCCGGTCGTTCGCGTACATGGCGTCGACGAACTCGTGGTAGGGCGCGGCCTCGTTGGCGTAGCGCTCCCCCGCCTCGTTGACGATGACCATGCCGGGGATGCCCCGGTCGGCGACGAGGAAGAAGGGCTTGCCCTCGGGGGGCACGACCGACGGCGCGCCCCAGACCTTGTCCATCAGGTCGGTCGCGGCGCCGAGGGCCACGGCGGGTTCCAGGGCGTCGCCGGTCTGGCCGTCGGAGGCGGAGCTCCACGTGGTGGAGGTGGGCGCCGGCAGGTGCTTCTCGCGGAGCCGCTGGTCGTGGGAGAAGCCCCCGGAGGCGAGGACGACGCCGCCGTTCGCCCGGATCCTCAGCTCCCGGCCGTCCCTGGTGACGCGGATGCCGGTGACCCGGCCGTCCTCCTCGACGAGCCCGGTCAGCGGGGCGGACAGCCACAGGTCGGCGCCGAGGGCGTCGAGGGAGTGGCGCATGCGGGCGATCAGCGCCTCGCCGAGGGAGAGCAGCTCCTGGCCGGAGAGCCGCGCCCTGACCGCCTGGGCGCCGACCTTGACGGCGGTGCGGCGGCCGGCCCAGGTGCGTCCCACCATGTTGAGCTGCCGGAAGTCCTTGGAGGTGATGGTGAGGCCGTACGTGGGGAGCCCGGCGCGCCGCATGGTGGCGCGCTGTTCCGGGCCGAGCTTCCTGAAGTCGAAGACCTGCGGTTCGACGGAACGGCCCTGCGGGTAGCCGCCGAGCCGCTCGGGGTAGTAGTCGGAGTAGCCGGGCGTGTAGACGAAGCGCACGGCGGTGCGGTCGTGCAGCTCGCGCACCATCCGCGGTCCGTGGGTGACGTAGGCGTCCTTGCGTGCGGCGGGGACCCGGTCGCCGACGGTGGCGTCCAGGTAGGCGCGGGCCTTCTCGGGCGTGTCGCCGAGCCCGGCCTCGTCCAGATGGAAGTTGTCCGGGACCCAGATCGCGCCGCCGGACAGGGCGGTCGAGCCGCCGTAGACCTCGGTCTTCTCCACCACCAGGGCGGTCAGGCCGCGCAGCCGGGCGGTGATGGCCGCGGCCATGCCGGCGGCGCCGGAGCCGACGACCACCACGTCGTACGTGTGGTCCCACGAGTCGTTCATCGCGTTCTCCCTGGTCGTGACGGGGCCTGTCCGGCAGGCCCCGGGATGGGTCGACGGCCGGGGCGGACCGTCCTCCGCCCCGACCGCCGGGTCATCGCGCGGTGATCCGCGCGTCGGTGAGGACCGGCGCGTCACCGCGGTCGGCCGACGTGGCGGTCAGCCGGTAGCCGTCGGGGGTGTCCCAGACACGCAGCCGCAGGGTCTCGCCGGGGAAGAAGACCCCGGCGAAGCGGGTGCGGCAGGAGGCGACCGCGCTCGCGTCGCCGCCGAGCAGACGGTCGGTGACCGCCTTGACCGCCATCCCGAAGGAGCAGAGCCCGTGCAGGATGGGGCGGTCGTGGCCCGCGCGGCGGGCGGTGGCCGGGTCGGCGTGCAGCGGGTTCCAGTCCCCGGTGAGCCGGTAGAGCAGCGCCTGCTGAGGGAGCGTCGGGATCTCCGCCACCAGGTCGGGTGCCCGGTCGGGCGCGGGGAGGCGCTCGGAGGGACCGCGGTCGCCGCCGAAGCCTCCCGCGCCGTGGACGAAGATCTGGTTGCGCTGGGTGATCAGCGGCTCCTCGTCCTCGCCGATGAGAGTGGACTCCTGGACGATGACGGCGGCCCTGCCCTTGTCGTGGACGGCCGTGGCCCGGGTGACGGCGGTCGCCCGGGCAGCGGCGGGCAGCGGGCGGTGCACGGTGATCTCCTGGCCGCCGTGCAGCACGTGCGCGAGGTCGATGTCGACGCCCGGCAGGTCGAAGACCTGGAACCCGACGCCGCCGGTGCCGCCCGCGACGACGCCGAAGGTGGGCAGGACCTGGAGTCCCCGCTCGTGTCCTTCGTAGACGTACCGCAGTTCGCGCGGGTCGGTCTCCGGAGCGCCGGCGCCGAGCGCCAGGTGGTAGAGCCGTACGTCGCGCTCGTCCCAGGCGACCTCCGTGCGCACCGGCGGAGCGGAGGTCGCCTTCTCGGGGGCGAGGGCCATCAGAAGGCGCCCACGGCATAGCGGCTGCGGAAGAAGAGCAGCGGCCTGCCGTCCTCGCCGGCGTCGAGCGCCACCACCTGGGCGGTGACCAGATGGTGGTCGCCCGCCTCGTACACGGCGTCGAGCTCGCACTCCACGTGGGCCAGGGCCCCTTCGACGCGTACGGTGCCGTGCTCGCCGGTGCTCCAGGGCACCCCGGCGAACTTGTCGGGGCCGCTGCGGCCCAGCGCGGCGCAGGTGGCCTGCTGGTCCTCGGCCAGGATGTTGACGCAGAAGCGGCCCGCCCGCTCGATCCTCGGCCAGCTGCTGGAGTTCTTGCCGACGGCCAGCATGACCAGCGGAGGGTCGAGGGACAGCGAGGCGAAGGACTGGCAGGCGAATCCGACGGGCTCCATGGTGTCGGCGTCGAGCGTCGCCACCACCGTGATGCCGCTGGCGAAGCGCCCGAGGACGTCGCGGAACTCGGAGGGAGGGATCAGCCGTTCCACTGGTGGCCCCAGAAGCTGTCGGCGGTGATCTCCTTCGCGACCCAGGTGGCGGGGTCGACGACGAGCCCGTCCCAGCCGTACTCGACCTGGAAGCCGCCGGGGGCCTGGGCGTAGAAGGACACCATGCGGTCGTTGGTGTGGCGGCCGAGGCTGGAGGCGATGGGGATGCCGGCGGCGTTGGTGCGGTCGAGGCCGCGGCCCACGTCGTCGAGGGTCTCCAGCTCGACCATGAAGTGCACGATGCCGGGGGGCAGGGCGCCGGGGTAGAGGCCGAGGCTGTGGTGGCGGCGGTTGGGGCTGAGGAAGTGCATCCAGTGGAAGTCCCGCTGCTCGGTGGCGGTCGGGACGGCCTGCGGGGGCAGCTTCATGGAGTCGCGCAGCTGGAAGCCCAGCAGGTTCTCGTAGAAGTCGAGAGCGGCCTCGATGTCCGGCACCGGGAGGACGACGTGGCCGAGGCCCAGGTCGCCGGTGACGAAGCGGTTGCCGTACGGGGTGCCGAGCGCGCTGTGGTCCTGGGCCTGGCCCCAGTAGATCTCCAGGGGGTTGCCGCCCGGGTCCGTGACGTGGATCAGGCCCTGGACGCGGCGCTCGGCGAGCTCCGCGGGGTCGGCGGCCTTGACGGCGACGCCGGCCTCCTCCAGTTCCTCGGTGACGCGGGCGAGGGCGGCGGCGTTCGCCACCTCCCAGCCGGCGGCGAGCAGCCGGTCGCTGTCGCCGGCCTGGATGACGATGCGGTAGGCGCGGTCGTCCAGGCGGAGGCAGAGGGTGTCCTCGGTGGTGCCGGTCGCCTCCACCATGCCGAGGACGTCGAGCGCGTAGCGCCGCCACTCGTCCAGGGTGGTGGTCTCCAGGCGGAGGTAGCCGAGAGCACGGATGTCCATGGTGTGCACCTCTTCGGTGGAAGGTTCAGGACGTTCAGTGGGAGAAGAAGTCGACGGCGAGGCGGTTGAACTCGTCCGCCTGCTCGGTCTGGGCCCAGTGGCCGCAGTGCGGGAAGACGTGCAGACGGGCGTCGGGGATGGTCTTGAGGGCGACCAGGGCGCCGTCGAGGGGGTTGACGCGGTCCTCGCGGCCCCACGTGAGCAGCACCGGCTGGGTGATGCGGTGGGCCTCGCGCCAGAGCATCGTGTCCTCGGCCCAGGCCGGGTCGGCGAAGGAGGCGCCCATCCGGGCGCTGCCGAGCCGGGTGTCGGGGTCGGTGGCCGAGGCGAAGCGCTCCTCGACGAGTTCGTCGGTGACGATCGACTGGTCGTACGCCATGACGCCGAGGAAGGCGCGCATCTGCTCCTTGGTGGGCGCGGGCGAGGCGTTGAACTCGAAGAGCCGCTTGATGCCCTCGGTCGGGTCGGGGGCGAAGAGGTTGACGGAGACCCCGCCGGGTCCCATCAGGAGCAGCTTGCCGACCTTCTCCGGGTGGTTCAGGGCGATGCGGACGGCGGTGCCGCCGCCGAGGGAGTTGCCGACGAAGTGCGCCCGTTCGATGCCCAGTTCGTCCATCAGCGCGGCGACGGCGCCGGCGCTGAAGCTGAAGTAGTCCCGGTCGAGCTCCGGCTTGTCGGAGCGGCCGAAGCAGGGCTGGTCGACGAGGATCGTGCGGAAGTGCTCGGCGAACACGGGGAGGTTGCGGCCGAAGTTGCTCCAGCCGGAGGCACCGGGGCCGCCGCCGTGGAGCATGATCACGACGGGGGCGTCCTCCCGGTCCGCGGGCGCGGCCTCGTGGTAGTGGAGGGTGAGCCCGGCCGCCTTGGCGGTGCGGGAGGTCGACCGGTGGGTGAGCTCTGCCATCGTCAGCGCCTCTCAGGCCATGGTGTCTTGGATGTCGATGCCGAGCGCGGCCTGTCCGTACATGACCAGCGCCCGCTCGGGGTCGTTGGCGGCGTGGCCGCGGCCGGTGTGGGCGTCGCGCCAGGCGCGCTGGACGAGGCCGGGGCCGGTGCGCATGGCGCTGCCTCCGGAGTTCTCCATGAGCAGGTCGACCGCGGCGACGGAGCGTTCCGTGGCGAGCACCTGGTCGCGGCGGGTGCGGGTGCGCAGCTCCATCGGGATCTCCTCGCCGCGCTCGGCGAGGGCGTACATCTCGCCCATGTTGCGGCTCAGTTGCAGCCAGCTCGCGTCGATGTCGCTGGCGGCGCGGGCGATCCGGATCTGTGCGAACGGGTCCTCGGCGACCTGCTGCCCGTACGAGACGCGGAACCGCTTCCTGGTGGCCTCGGCGTACGACTCGAAGGCGCCCTCGGCGATGCCGACGATCGGGGTGGAGATGGTGGTGGTGAACACCCCGGCGTAGGGCAGCCGGTAGAGCGGCTCGGGGTTGATCTCGTGGCCGGGCACCTGGAGGGAGGTGACGGGCCCGAAGCTCAGGGCACGGTGCTCGGGGACGAAGACGTCCTCGACGACGACGTCGTTGCTGCCGGTGCCGCGCAGGCCGACGGTGTCCCACACGTCGTCGACGCGGTACTCGGACCGGGGGACGAGGAAGGTGCGCATGTCGACGGGGTTGCCCTCGCCGTCGGTGATGATGCAGCCGAGGAGGGCCCACCGTGCGTGGTCGCAGCCGGAGGAGAAGTGCCAGCGGCCGGAGAGCCGGAAGCCGCCGTCGACGGCGGTGGCCTTGCCGGTGGGGGCGTACGAGGAGGCGATGCGGGTCTTGGGGTCCTCGCCCCACACCTCCTGCTGGGCGCGGGGGTCGAACAGGGCGACGTGCCAGGGGTGGACGCCGACCACGGAGGCGACCCAGCCGGTCGATCCGCACGCCTTGGCGATCTCCTTGACCGCCGAGTAGAAGAGCACGGGGTCGGCGGCGCGGCCACCGAAGGCCCTCGGCTGGAGCAGCTGGAAGAAACCGGTGTCCTCCAGCTCCTTGACGGAGGTGTCGGGCACGCGGCGCAGCGACTCGGCCTCGGCCGCGCGGTCGCGCAGGGCGGGGGCGAGGTCACGGATCGCTGCCAGGACGTCATCGGCCATGGGGCATCCCCTTTCGGGTCGTGGTGGGGGAATGCCAGGACCGTACGGCGTGCCGTACGACAGCGAAATGCGCTGCTCCCACTGAGCGGGAACCGCTGCCGGACGGCTCCGCCGGGGTCGGGAGGGGAGGGTCCGCGGGGGCCGGCACGTCGCCGTCGGGCCGGTACGGCGGGGCGAGCCGGAGCGGCGGGGCGAGCTGGTGGGGCCGTGGCCGGTAGGCCGTGGCCGGTACGGCGCGGGCGGTACGGCGCGGGCGGGCCGACACGGCGCGGGCGGTACGGCGCGGCCGGGCCGGGCCGTTACGGCGGGGCGGCGCGGCGCGGCGGCGGACGGCCGCGTCGCGGCGGTCCGTTCGGTCAGAGCATCGGGTCGTGGACGTCCATGCCGAGGGCGTCCTGGGCGTAGAGGACCAGCGCCCGTTCCACGTCGTTGGCGGCCTGGCCGCGGCCGGTGTGCAGGTCGCGCCAGGCCCGCTGCAGGACGTCGTCGCCGACGCGCAGCGGGCCGCGGCCGGCGTTCTCCATGAGCAGGTCCACGGCGGTGATGGCGCGTTCGGTGGCGAGCGCCTGGTCGCGGCGGGCGCGGGCGCGCAGCTCCCTCGGGATCTCGGCGCCGGCGCGCGCGACCGCGTACAGCTCGGCGGTGTTGCGGGCGAGCTGGAGCCGGGCGGCGTCGATCTCGCCGGCGGCACGGGCGATGCGTACCTGCGCGAAGGGGTCCTCGGCGGCCCGCCGGTCCTTCAGGCGCGCGCGGGCCGAGCCGACCTGGTCCTCGTGGGCGCCCTCGGCGATGCCGACCATCGCGGTGGAGATGGCGGTGGTGAAGACGGCCGCGTAGGGCAGCCGGTAGAGCGGCTCGGGGTGGATCTCCTGGCCGGGGCAGCGCAGCAGGGTCACCGGGCCGTAGCCGAGCGTCCGGTGCGCGGGGACGAAGGCGTCCTCGACGACGATGTCGTTGCTGCCGCTGCCGCGCAGGCCGACCGTGTCCCACACGTCGTCGACGCGGTACTCGGACCGGGGGACCAGGAACGTCCGCATGTCGACCGGGCGGCCGTCCGCGTCGTCGACGACTCCGCCGAGCAGCGCCCAGCGGGCGTGGTCGCAGCCCGCGGAGAAGTGCCAGCGGCCGGAGAGCCGGAAGCCGCCGTCGACGGCGGTGACGTCCCCGGTGGGGGCGTGGGAGGAGCAGATCAGGGTGGAGTCGTCCGTGCCCCAGACCTCCTCCTGGGCGCGTGGGTCGAGCTGGGCCACGTACCAGGGGTGGACGCCCAGGACGGAGGCGGCCCAGCCGGTCGAGCCGCACGCCTTGGCGATCTCGTGCACGGCCGCGTAGAAGACGGCCGGATCGGCGGCGAACCCGCCGTACGCCCGGGGCTGGAGCAGCCGGAAGAAGCCGGTGTCCGCCAGCTCCCCGACGGAGACGCCGGGGATCCGCCGCAGCTCCTCCGCGCGGGCGGCCCGGTCGCGCAGGGCGGGGGCGAGGGCGCGGACCGCCGTGAGAACGTCCTCGTCGCGCATGGGTGCCCCTCCCGGAATCCGGTCTCGTCGTGCCGTGACGACAGGAACCTACGCTTTACTGTTCCGAGACGGAACTCCCTCTTCACAGCGCTGTCATCCTCTGGCAATCTCCACGCAATACCGGAGATTACGGGCCCAGCCAGGAACGGTCGGCTGTGCTGTCCGCGTGGGAGGTGCCGATGACGACCACCGCTGTCGAGGCCGGGATGCCGCCTCTGTCCCTGCTGGAGAAGGCCGCGAAGGTCCTGAGCGCCTTCGAGAGCGCGGGGCCGAGACTCACCCTCACCGAGGTCGTGCAGCGCTCGGGCATCCGCCGGTCCTCGGCGCACCGGATCCTCGATCAGCTGGTGCAGCTGCGCTGGCTGGAGCGCGAGGGCCGCGACTACCGGCTGGGCATGGGCATGCTGGAGCTCGGCGCCATGGCGTCGCACCACAACCGGCTCCGCCGGGCCGCGCTGCCCCATCTGCACGCGCTGCACGAGTCCACCGGTCATCTGGTGCACCTCACCGTCCTCGACGGCTCCGAGGTGGTCTATCTGGAGCGGATCGGCGGCTCGGACGACTCCGTGGTGCCCTCGCGCATGGGCGGGCGCCAGCCGGCGTACTGCACGGCCTCGGGCAAGGCGATCCTGGCGTTCGGCGACAGCGCGCCGGTGGAGCAGGTGATCCGGGACGGGCTCCGGCCGCGCACCCCGCGCACCCTCACCCGCCCCGACTCCTTCCGCCGCGAGCTGGCGGTGACGCGGGAGCGCGGTGTGGCCTTCGACCAGGAGGAGGGGTACCGGGGGGTCTTCTGCGTGGCCGCTCCGCTGCGCGGCGCGGGACGGGCGATCGCCGCGATCTCGGTGAGCGGCCACGGCGTCCACCGGGAGATGGAACGGCTCGCGCCGGCCGTACGCGGCTGCGCGCGGTCGGTGTGGCAGGCGATGTTCGGTCCGGGACGGCAGCCGGAGAAGCGGGACCGGCCCGCGGGCCCGGGGTCCCCCGAGCCCCTTCCGCAGCCGTCCATGGACAACATGATGGCCTGGCTGCGCTTCAGCGAGTGGATGTGAAGCGCGCCCCCAGGGCGGCCAGCCCGGTGCCGTAGGTGCCGTCCCCGAAGACCGATTCCACCTGGGCGGCGACGTCGTCCGTGCTCCGGTACGCGGCGGACCAGCGGACCTCGGCGCCGTCGGGGTGCGCGCGCACCTCCAGCGTCGCCACGTAGTCCTCGACCGGGAGCAGCACGGGGTCCAGGAGGGTGTAGCGGTACGAGCGCGCGGCCGGGTCGCGCGCGAGCAGGCGCTCCCGGGCGACGGCCACGCCGTCGAGTGCGAAGACCCGGACCGTGCCGGGGGCGGCGGGGTCGCCGCCGTCCTCCAGGGCGGACGGCGGCAGGTGGGGGTGCCAGTCGGCGAGGCGTCCGAAGTCTCCGACGACCGCCCAGACGGCGTCGGGGGTGGCCGGGAGGACGGCGGAGCGTTCGAGCGTACGGGGGTTCACGGGCGTCTCCTCATGAGGCGTGCGGGTACGGGTGTGCCTTCAGGGGCACCCGTACGGGTGCCCCTGTCGGTGCGGTGCGAGTGGGCTCACCAGACGCCGTCGCCCCGCAGGACCGCGTCGGCGCCGCCGTCGACGAAGACCACCTGTCCGGTCACGAGGGCGTTCTCGGGCGAGGCCAGCCACGCGATCAGCGGGGCGATCTGCTCGGGGCGCGCGTGCCCGTGCAGGGGCATGGGCACGCTCCGCTCGACGAGCCCCCGCATCTCGGGGTCGTCGAGCAGCGGCCGGGTCAGGGGCGTGACGACCACGCCCGGGGCCACGGCGTTGAGCGGGACGCCCGCGCCGGCCCACGCGTCGGTGGGGGCGGCGCGGCGGACCCAGCGGGAGATCGCCGCCTTGGACGAGGAGTAGACGAGGTGTCCCTCGCCGCGTTCGACGGCCGCGCGGGACGCGGCCACCGCCGCCGTCTCGTCCCCGGCGAGCGCGGCGTCCACGATCGCGGGATCGGTCGGGTGGACGGAGTCGACGGATCCGACGACCACGGCCCGCGGGTCGGTGCCGGCCGCGAGGAGCGGGCGCAGACCGTCGAGAGTGGCCACGGCTCCGAAGTGGTTGACCTTGACGGTGATGGGGTCGAAGTGGGCGACGCCCGCGCAGGAGACGACGGCGTCGAGCCGGCCCCCGGTCAGCTCGCGGGCCCGGGCGACGAGTTCGGCCCGGCCGTCGGGCGTGGACAGGTCGGCGTGGATGTCGCCCTCGGCGAGGTCCGCGCGGATGACGGTGTGGCCCCGCTCGCGCAGGAGGGCGGCGGTGGCCGCGCCGATTCCGGAGGCCGCTCCGGTGACCAGGCAGGTTCGGGACATGGCGGATTCCTCGTCAGGAGTAGGTGATCTCGACCCGGTCGGTGAGCGGGAGGGCCTGGCAGGCCAGGACGTATCCCTCGGCGACGTCCTGTTCGTCCAGGACGTCGTTGCGGAGCATCTTGACCTCGCCCGCCACGACCCGGCAGGTGCAGGCGCTGCACGCGCCCTCCCGGCAGGAGTACGGGGCGTCCACACCGGCGGCCAGGAGTACGTCGAGCAGGGGTGCCGCCGCGGGCCAGGCGACGGTGTGGGTCTCGCCGTCGAGCTCGACCTCCGCCGAGGCGCCGCCCGCCGCCGCCGGGTCCACCGGCACGGCGGGGGCGTCGAAGACGTCCGCGCCGAGCGAGAAGAAGCGCTCCCGGTGGATGCGGTCGCCGGGCGTGCCGAGCGTGCGCAGGGCCTGCTCGACCGCGTCCATGAGCGGCTGGGGGCCGCAGACGAAGGCCTCGCGGCCGGCGTACGGCGCGAGCGCGGCGGCCAGCCCGTCCACGGAGGGCAGGCCCTGGAGCGACTCCAGCCAGTGGACCGTGAGCAGCCGGTGCGGGTGGTCCCGGGACAGGGCCCGCAGTTCGTCGCGGAAGACGACCGAGGACTCGTCGCGGTTGGCGTACAGCAGGACCACCCTGCCCCGGCCCCCGGCGAGCGCCGACTTGGCGATCGACAGGACGGGGGTGATGCCGCTCCCCCCGGCGACGAGCAGCAGGTCGCCGTCGAGGGAGTCGGGGGTGAAGGTGCCGGCCGGGGGCAGCACCTCCAGTTCGTCGCCCGCCGCGAGCCGGTCGCAGACCCAGTTGGAGCCGTACCCGCCGGCGACGCGCTTGACGGTGATCTTCAGGGGCTCGCCGGTGTGCGGCGAGCTGGCCAGGGAGTAGCAGCGGGCCGCCGGCCTCCCGTCCGCCCCGGGCAGCTTCAGGGTGAGGAACTGCCCGGGGCGGTACGCGAAGCGGTCGGCGCTCTCCGGTGGCGCCTGGAGCACCAGGGAGTGCGCGTCGGCCGTCTCGGCGATGACCTCGACGACCCGCAGCCGGTGGGTGCGGGCCCCCGGCGTGGGCTCAGCCATCGACGGCCTCCAGGGTGCTCACCGTCAGGGTGCCGTCCTCGACGGCGCGGGCGATGCTCGCCCGCAGGGACCCGCAGGTCCGCATCCGGGCGGTGGTCCCGCCCGGCCCCACCCGGTCGCGGAACTCCGCGCAGGCGACGGCCGCGTCGGCCGTCCACTGCACGGAGGTGTGGGCGACGCTGAACTTCTCGCACAGGACCTGGTTGCCGCAGGCCGCGCACTCCACCGCTCGCATGTCAGGCTCCGGCTTCCGTCTCCGCCGCGCGGCGCGCGAGGTTCTCCTCGACCTCGGCGCGCCAGGCCGTGTTGGCGCGCTCGGTGTCGATCTCGAACTCGAAGCGGCGGGTCATCTCGTCCTTGACGTCGGCGACGTCGACGTAGAACTGCTCGTACCAGCGGCGGAGCTGGTAGACCGGGCCGTCCTCCTCGGTGAGCAGCGGGTTGTCGATCCGGGTCTTGTTCTTCCAGATCTCCACGTCCTGCTCGAAGCCCACGGCCGCGCCCTCCGCGGCGAGCCGCGCGGCCTCGGTGGCCTGCTCCTCCGTCATCCCCGGCAGCCGTCGCACGATGGCCCCGTACTGGAGCAGGAAGCTGTTCGCGTCGATCGGGTAGTGGCAGTTGATCAGGACGATCTCCATCTCCGTGCCGCCGCCGACGTCGCTGTAGAGGTGGTCGATCATGTACGAGGGGCCGAAGTAGGAGGCGTCGGAGCGCAGACGGCCGGAGCTGAGGGTGCCCAGCTCCATGTCCGGGCGGGGGCTGCTCTCCATGTACTGCGTGGCGACATGGCCGTCGAAGACGTTCTTGAAGTACTCGGGGAACCCGTAGTGGACGTAGTAGAAGTGCGCCATGTCCACGACGTTGTCCACGATCTCGCGGCAGTGGGAGCCCTCGACCCGGAGGGTCTTCCAGGTCCAGTCGCTCCACTCGGCCGCGTCCGGGCCGTGCACCCCCGGTATCTCGGGGACGGTGACCTCGGCGGGCGGCGGGTTGCCCTCGGGGTCGTTCCAGACGAAGAGCTGCCCGTTCCGCTCCAGGGAGATCCAGGCACGGGTCCTCGCGCGGGGCGGGACGCGGCGGGCGTACGGGATGCCGGCGCAGCGGCCGTCGCCCGCCCAGCGCCAGTCGTGGAACGGACAGGCGACGGCGTCGCCCTTGACACTGCCCTGGGCGAGGTTGCCGCCCATGTGCGGACAGTAGGCGTTCAGGACGTGCAGCTGTCCGTCGTCCTGGCCCTGGAAGACCACCAGCCTGGTGCCGAAGGCCTCGATCTCGTGCGGTGTGCCGTCCTTGAAGGTCTCGGCGAGGCCGAGGCAGTGCCAGCCCCGGGCGAACCGCGTCGGCGGCGTGCCCGCGTCGATGACCCTGACCTCGTCGTTGAGAGCAGTCATCTCGTCCCTCCTGATTTCTGTGGTGTCGGTTCAGCGCTGTGCGGCGAGTTCGACGGCGATGTCGATGAGCTGGTCCTCCTGGCCGCCGACCAGGCGGCGTTCGCCCGCGCGGAGGAGGATCTCGGCGCCGGAGACGCCGTAGCGCTCGGCCTGCCGGTAGGCGTGCTTGAGGAAGCTGGAGTAGACGCCGGCGTGACCCATCAGCAGGGCGAGCCGGTCGAGCCGGCACTCGTCGTCCATGACCGGGCGGACCACGTCCTCGGCCGCGTCGATGATCTTCAGTACGTCGATGCCGGTACGGATGCCCATCTTGGCGCAGACGGCGACCAGCGCCTCGACGGCGGTGTTGCCCGCGCCGGCGCCCAGCCGGCGGGTGGAGCCGTCGATCTGCAGGGCTCCGGCCCTGATCGCGGCGATGGAGTTGCCCGTGCCGAGGGCCAGGTTCTCGTGGCCGTGGAAGCCGACCTGGGCGTCGTCGCCGAGCTCGGCGACCAGGGCCTGGACGCGGTCGGTGACGTCGTCCATGACCATGGCGCCGGCCGAGTCGACCACGTACACGCACTGGCAGCCCGCGTCGGCCATGATCCGGCCCTGCCGGGCCAGCTTCTCGGGGGTGGTGGAGTGGGCCATCATCAGGAAGCCGACGGTCTCCAGGCCCATCTCCCGGGCGAGTCCGAAGTGCTGGTCCGCGATGTCGGCCTCGGTGCAGTGGGTGGCGATGCGGCAGATGTCCGCGCCGTTGCCGTGGGCGGCGCGGATGTCGTCCTTGACACCGAGCCCGGGGAGCATCAGGAAGGCGATCCTGGCCCGCCGCGCCGTGTCGACCGCGGCCTTGATGAGTTCCTGTTCGGGCGTCTTGGAGAAGCCGTAGTTGAACGAGGATCCGCCGAGGCCGTCGCCGTGCGTCACCTCGATCACCGGGACGCCGGCGTCGTCGAGGGCCGCCACGACGGACCGTACGTCCTCGACGGTGAACTGGTGGCGCTTGGCGTGCGAGCCGTCGCGCAGCGAGGAGTCGGTGACGCGGATGTCGAGGGTGTCCGAGTAGGGCATGCGATGTGCTCCTTAGGCGCCCGGGGCGAGGATCGCCCTGGCGAACTCCTCGCCGACCTTGGTGGCGGCGGCGGTCATGATGTCGAGGTTTCCGGCGTAGGGCGGCAGGTAGTCGCCCGCGCCCTCCACCTCCAGGAAGATCGCGACACGGGCCATCCCGCCGTTCTCGGGGCTCGGGTCGTCGAACTGCGGTTCCGCGCGCAGCCGGTAGCCGGGCACGTAGGTGGCGACCTGCTCGGCGACGTCCTTGACCGAGAGGGCGACGGCGTCCCGGTCGGCGTCCTCGGGGATCGCGCAGAAGACGGTGTCGCGCATCATCACCGGCGGCTCGGCCGGATTGAGGATGATGATGGCCTTGCCCCGCTCGGCACCGCCGATCGTCTCGATGCCGCGCGAGGTGGTGCGGGTGAACTCGTCGATGTTCGCGCGGGTTCCGGGGCCGGCCGAGACGGAGGCCACCGAGGCGACGATCTCCGCGTACGCCACGGGGACGACGCGGGAGACCGCGTACACCATGGGGATGGTGGCCTGCCCGCCGCAGGTGATCATGTTGACGTTGGGGCGGTCCAGGTGCTCGCGGAGGTTGGCGGGCGGGACGACGGCGGGGCCGACGGCCGCCGGTGTCAGGTCCACGGCCTTGATGCCGAGCTCGGCGTAGCGGGGGGCGTTGGCCCGGTGGACGGAGGCGCTGGTGGCCTCGAAGACGATGTCGGGCCGCTCGTCCTGGGCGAGGAGCCAGTCGACGCCCTCGTGACTGGCCTCCAGGCCGGCGCGGGCGGCGCGGGCGAGGCCCTCGCTGTCGGGGTCGACGCCGATCATCCAGCGGGGCTCGACGTGCTCGGAGCGCAGCAGCTTGTAGAGCAGGTCCGTGCCGATGTTGCCGGAGCCGACGATGGCGGCGGTCGCCTTGGTCTTGTTGGTCATGATCACCTCAGATGAACGAGAGGGAGACGGAGCCGAGGCCGCCGAACCCGGCGGTGAAGGTCGCCCCGGCCGCCACGTCGACGGCCCGGGTGCACGAGCCGGGCAGCACCACGTGCCCCTTCTTCAGGGGCACGCCGAAGCGGGCGACGGTACGGGCGAGCCAGGCGACGGAACGGGCCGGATCGCCGAGCACGGCGTCGCTGCGTCCCTCGGCGAGGAGCTCGCCGCCGCTGCTCAGCCGGGCGTCGATCGCCTTCAGGTCGAGCTCGCGGGGGTCCCGGCCCTCGCCGATGACGTACCCGGCGGAGGAGGCGTTGTCCGCGATGGTGTCGGCGATGGTGATCCGCCAGTCGCGGATCCTGCTGTCGATCAGCTCCAGTGCGGGCACGACGCGTTCGGTGGCGGCGAGGACGTCCTCGGGGGTGCAGCCCTCGCCGGGCAGGTCGTCGCCGAGGACGAATCCGACCTCGACCTCGACGCGCGGCCGGCAGAAGCGGGCGGCGACGACGGGGACGTCGGGCCGCAGCTCCATGTCGTGGAGGAGATGGCCGTAGTCCGGTTCGTCCACGCCCATCATCCGCTGCATGACCGGGGAGGACAGGCCGACCTTGTGGCCGCGCACCTCCGCGCCGGCCGCGACGCGGTGCCGGATGTTGAGGAGCTGGATCTCGTACGCGTCCTCGGTGTCGATGCCGGGGAACGACTCGGTCAGCGGGTCGATCGGCGTGACGGCGTGTTCGGCGGAGCGGAGCAGCTCGGCCGCCTCGAGTCTCTGGCGGTCCGTGAGCATGGCGGGTCCCTCCTGCGGGCGGTTGGGGCTGTCCGGCGAGGCTAGGACGGGGCGGGGGGCGGGGGGGAGCGCCCGTTCCCGGTGAGCGGGAAACCCTGTGGGGGGGGGTGGGGCGGGGGGCCTCGCCGCGGCGCGGCGCCCACCGCCGGACCCCCACGCCGCGGGCTGCGCCCCGCCCGTTGTGGGCAGGCGTTCCGCAAGGGGCGGAACGGGTGGGCACAACGGACGGCGCCCG